>NZ_CP133019.1:3323392-3625519 GCF_030866805.1 Microbacterium terrisoli | reverse complement strand
GAGCCCCCCGGCTGATCGGTGTTCGACGCAGACGATGGATGCCGTTGCGCCTGTGGATAACTTGCCCGAGCAACGCTAGTCAGGCGCCGCTCAGAGAGCAAACCCCACTGTAGAACCGGGCGACGGTGTGTCTGACGGCACGCTGTCCACACCTGTGGATAATGTGGGAGCCTTCTGGTCTGGTTTGAGTTCTCCTGCCGCAGGACGTAGCCTTAGTCGGTTGACTTATGCCCCCGTGGCGTAGTCCCTCTTCGTCATCTCCGGGCACACGACCCGGTGAACTTCCGGAGTCTATTCATGAGCAAGCGCACTTTCCAGCCCAACAACCGTCGTCGCGCGAAGAAGCACGGTTTCCGTGCCCGCATGCGCACTCGCGCCGGTCGTGCCATCCTTTCGGCCCGCCGCGGCAAGGGCCGCAGCGAGCTTTCGGCCTGACATCACTGAGGTGCTCGCGAGGCCGAACCGACTGACCCGCGGGGCGGAATACAAGGCCGTCGTCCGTCGGGGCATGAAGTGTGCCGGGCCACGGACCGTGACGTACGTCGTGGCTTCGGGCGAAGACCGCGCGCCGCGGTTCGGGTTCATCGTGAGCAAACAGGTGGGTTCTGCTGTCACCCGCAACACCGTGCGTCGTCGACTGAAGGCTGTCTGCGCGCAGTCGCTTTCCGGAGTACGCCCGGGCGCCGATGTGGTCATCCGGGCGCGGCCGTCTGCTGCGACCGCAGACTTCGCCGATCTGGCGACCGAAGTACAGCGCTGTCTTGCACGGAGGGCCGCATGAGCGTCGCAACGCTGCCGGCGGCGTATCTCGGCAGTGGCCATTTCTCCACTGACACGCTGTGGCGCGGCATCCCACTGCTGCCCCGCAATGCCGTGCTCGCCTTCCTGCACGGCTACCGGGCCACCATCTCTCACACCTACGGTGATGTCTGCCGGTACTACCCGTCGTGCTCGGCGTATGCGGTCGGTGCAGTGCAGCAGCACGGTGCCGTCAAGGGCGCTGCCCTTGCCGCATGGCGCATCGCTCGTTGCCACCCGTGGGCTGCGGGCGGCGTCGACGACGTTCCGCTGCACCGAAACTTCCGTCACGAGCTGACTCCGCACGGATTCGTCGTGCCCCTCAGAAAGGACTGATCCGTTGCAGGATCTGCTGTTTCTCGCCGCGAGCACACCCTCGCCGACGCCCGCCGCATCCGGCGGGTTCGACCCCATCGGGTTCGTACTCTGGCCGCTGAAGTGGGGCGTTGAGGCGATTCTGGTCGCTTTCCACTGGTTGTTCTCCGCTCTCGGAATGAACCCATCTTCCGGTCTGACCTGGGTTTTTTCTATCATTGGGCTGGTTATCGTCGTCCGCGCGGCCCTGGTGCCGCTGTTCGTCAAGCAGATCAAGAGTCAGCGCAAGATGATGGAGATCGCGCCGGAGCTCAAGAAGATCCAAGAGAAGTACAAGGGCAAGCGCGACCAGCTCTCCCGGGAGGCCATGAGTCGCGAGACGATGGCCATGTACAAGAAGAACGGCACGTCCCCCGTCTCGGGCTGTCTGCCGATCCTTGTTCAGATGCCGGTGTTCTTCTCGTTGTACAGCGTGCTCTCTTCGATCAAATCGAACGCCGAGGCCGGCCACGGCGGCATCTTCTGGCTGACCCCGGAACTCACACAGGAGTTCTACAACGCCAAGCTGTTCGGCGTCGCGTCGCTGCATGAGTCGCTGAAGGACACGATCGACTTCAAGCCTGACGGCTGGGAGACGACCGTGGCGATCATGGTCACCCTGGTCGTGCTGATGATCGCCTCGCAGTTCTTCACGCAGCTGCAGATCGTGTCGAAGAACCTGTCGCCGGAGGCCAAGCAGGGCCAGGCGTACAAGATGCAGCGGATGATGGTCTACGTCCTGCCGTTCGCCTTCGTGTTCTCGGGTGTCTTCTTCCCGCTCGGTGTCGTCATCTACTGGTTCACCAGCAACATCTGGACCGCGGTGCAGCAGTTCATGGTGATTCGAAATCTGCCGACGCCGGGGTCACAGGCAGCCAAGGAACGCGAAGAGCGATTGGCCAAGCGCGGCAAGGCACTGGACTCCAACGGCAAGATCGTCCCGATGGAGAAGTATGTCGCCGAGCAGCAGCGTCTGCTGGAAGAAGCGGAGAAGGCGAAGGCGGCGGCGCCCAAGCGTCAGCAGCCGGTGAACAAGCAGCGCGCCAAGAAGCAGGCCGCGAAGCAGAATCCGTCGGGGCCGTCGCCGAGCAAGCCTGCCGACGGCCCACGATCGCCGAGCAAGCCTGCCGACGGCCCACGATCCGGATCCTGAACGACTGCCTGACACTGAACGGAGATCGGCCCATGTCGACCACCCACTCCCCCGCCGACGGCGCGCCCACGATCGCGGAGCTCGAGGAGGAAGGCGACATCGCCGCTGACTTCCTCGAAGGCCTTCTCGACATCGTGGATGTCGACGGTGATCTCGCTCTCGACGTACGCAACGGTCGCGCGTACGTCTCTATCGAGGAAGAAGGGGCTGACGCGCTTTCCCTGCTGTCCGAACCGGACACCGTTCAGGCTGTCCGAACCGGACACCGTTCAGGCTGTCCAGGAGCTGACGCGGTTGGCCGTGCAGAACCAGACCGGGCGCTTCTCGCGTCTGATCCTGGACATCGGCGGCTCTCGCGATGCGCGTCAGGTCGAGCTCGCTCGCCTGGTGGATCGCGCCGTGGAGCGGCTGGATGAAGGGGCCACCCAGGCATCGCTGCCGGCGATGTCGAGCTATGAACGCAAGCTTGTGCATGACATCGTCGCCGAGCGGGGTTTGGTGTCGGAATCCTATGGCGAAGGTTCTGACCGCCACACGGTCATTCGTCGCGCGTGATGTTTCACGTGAAACGATGACGAACGCAGACACTTCCACCGAGCGGGAGCCGGTCGAGGCTGCTCAGATCTTCGGTGCGCGGATCGAGCTCGCGCGGTTGTTCGCGCAGGCATTGTCGGACCATGGCGAGGAGCGTGGCCTGATCGGTCCGCTGGAGCGCCCACGCCTGTGGACTCGGCACATCCTCAACAGTGCGATCATCGGTCCCCTGTTCTCTGGCCGCGTGGCCGACGTCGGGTCTGGCGCGGGCTTGCCTGGTGTGGTGCTGGCGATCGCACGCCCGGATGTCGAATGGACGCTGATCGAGCCGATGGAACGTCGCGTGGCATGGCTCGAAGAGCAGAAGAGCTCACTCGGACTTGACAATGTCGAGGTCGTTCGCGCGCGAGCCGAGGAGTGGAAGCCCGGAGCCGTGATGGATGCGGTGACCGCGCGGGCGGTCAGTGCCCTGCGAACGCTCATCCCGCTGACTGCCCCGCTTGTCCGTGACGGCGGCGAACTGGTGCTGCTCAAGGGCGCCAGCGCTCCGGCTGAGATCGATGCCGCAGCGAAACAGATCAAGAAGTTCCGCCTGTCGGAGGTGCGCGTCGAGGTCGTCGGTGAGGATGTCTTGCCAGAACCTTCGCGCGTGATCAGGGCTCGCGTCCGCGCCTGACTCGGGATGTCGCGGCTGCCGGCCTGCGAGGCATTCGGTGTGCGCCGATTGTGCGCGGGGCCCGCGCGTCGGGTGGATGTTTCACGTGAAACAGCGCCGGGGGTGATGGAACCGGCGTCGGCGGAACCTGGGCTTGGCTTGCACCGGATGCTGACGGCGGCACTGGCTGTGTGGCGTGTGCATGTGTGCACGTGTGCCGCAGTGAATCAGGCACCTGCTTCCGGTTGGCTTGCGCGCGTCGACGTTTCACGTGAAACGTCCTGCACGTGCCCAGACTCGCTGAAGTGGAACCTCGCGTCGATATTGCGGAAGACCGCGCGACGTTCTCAAGGTTGAGGGGCGTGTGCACGCACGGGGTGTGCGGTACTGGCGGTGGGCCCACGTCGCGCCGGACCCGCGTCCGGCGCGGATGCGTGGCGGACCAGTCGCCGAACGCTCTCCCGATGTCGTATCCCTGGGAGTCCCGTTGGCGAGTGTGCGCACAGCGCTGTTGTCGGTTGTGATCCGCTCCGGCAATCAACGCAGTGGAGATGGCCATCCTCTCGGTGTCGACTTGCCACGTTGGGCCGCACGACGGAGTTGTGGACTCGTTCCCCGTGTCGGCCGTCCTCGGCACGACTGTTTCCGGGCGCCCGATGTGCAGCGCGCCGGGATCCGTGGGATCGCCTACGACGTTGGCTGTGTGCCGGCGGACGGTGGGCGCCTGCAGGGCAGATGGTGGCGGCATTCGACCGCCGATTCAGCACGTAGATCACGGTGCTGAATGAAGACATCGGGGGCTGTTCGCGGCGTAGAAGGACGACACGCGCCACTGCGATGGAGTCCGCGGCCGGGAGCCCTGGGCGCTGACTTTCCGTGGTGCTGCGGTCGGGCGGCGCCACGTCGCACGTGGCGTGGCCCGGACCTTCGATGTTTCACGTGAAACACCGAGGGGCGCCCACACGTGGAGACCGTTGATTGCCCTTGCGCCCGGGAGCGGCAACCGCCACCGTGAGCGGCGGCCACCACCGGGAGCGGACAGAGTGTCCGCAGCACATTCGCGGTGTCGGAGTGTGCACGAGTGCGTGTGGGTCCGTCGTGGTCGGGCTGACGGACGCGCTCCTCCGGCCGGCATCGCAAGCGCCGACGGTTGCGGACGTGGCAGCTACGGCCGTTCCGGTAACCAGGTCAGGTGGAGTGACATCTCGACGATTGCGCGCGCAGAGATCCAGCCCGTCGCGGCCGTTTCACGTGGAACATGACCACGGGCGCGCAGAGATCGATCCCGTCGCCGTCACGTGAAACACGGGGAACCGCGTGTACGGATCAGTGCGCTGTCGGCGACTAGCGGCGACCAGACCGGGCGACCGGCGTGTGGGCGCGACCGGCAGATCCACTCGGTGTTTCACGTGAAACGACACCTTCTGCCGGATCGCTGCACAGATCGCCCGGCCAGTTGCCGCGGTGGCGTCGTGGAGATTCGCCTCGAGAGCACGAGAGTGGACGCGGCGCACGGCGGCAGCGCCCGCACCCGCCCCATGCGAGCTTCGGCATCGTTGCACGGGAGAGCTCCGTACGTCCACGTCCCTGATCCGATCCACGCTCGATTCCTTTGCGGGGTGCAGGGCTCACGTGCCGCCGAACGCAGGCGTCGTCAGGCTGCAGGCTATCCGGTCGATGTTTCACGTGAAACGTGCTGAAGCGGGCGGCCGGTGACGACCGAGATTCGTCCATTCCCGCGGTCCCGGGGCGATATCCGCACACGGACAGGCGTCGCGCCGTCGTGTCCAACCCCACGCCTCCCGCATCGATGACGAAATGCCACATCGTTGTTCGTCACCCTTGCATGGCGTGCCGAGCGTGGGGGCGGCCCCGCTTAGACTTGGGTGGCAGGACGCCGCACGAACAGGGAGTGTGTTTCACGTGAAACAAGCCGAGGACTCGGACACGACGACCTTGAGCCCCCTCGGTGACAGTCCTATCGCCCGTGAGCTTGCGGATCTGACCGCACGTCGGAAGGCGCTTGACGAGAAGACCGTCACGCTCACTGGGCGTACTCGGATCATCACGATCTCGAATCAAAAGGGCGGTGTCGGCAAGACGACGACGGCGGTCAATATCGCCGCAGCGCTGGCATCGGTGGGTGCCCGTGTGCTGGTGATCGACATGGACCCGCAAGGGAATGCGTCCACGGCGCTGGGCATCCCCCACAGCGCGGATGTGCCGAGCGTGTACGACGTACTGATCGATGAGCTTCCCTTGGCGAGCATCATCCAGACCAGTCCCGAATCCGAGCTGCTCGAGTGCGCTCCCAGCACCATCCACCTGGCCGGCGCCGAGATCGAACTGGTCTCGCAGGTCGCGCGCGAACACCGGCTGCGCACGGCGCTGGAGGTCCATCTCGAGTCCGTGGCGATCAAGCCCGACTTCGTGATCATCGACTGTCCCCCATCACTGGGTCTGTTGACGATCAACGCCTTCACGGCAGCGCATGAGGTGATGATCCCCATCCAGACCGAGTACTACGCACTCGAGGGCTTGAGCCAGCTGCTGGGCAATGTCGGGATGATCCAGAAGCACCTCAACCCACGGCTGCATGTCTCGACGATCATCCTCACCATGTACGACGGCCGCACACGTCTTGCGCAGCAGGTCGCCGAAGAGGTGCGCACGCACTTTTCGGCGCAAGTGCTCGAAACCGTGATCCCGCGCTCGGTGCGGGTGTCAGAGGCACCGAGCTTCGGTCAGACGGTCATCGCGTATGACGGACAGTCAGCGGGAGCCATCGCGTACCGCGAGGCGGCAGTCGAGATGATTCAACGAGATGCAGCGAAAGCAGATGCAGTGAAAGAAGGAGATGCCTGATGGCAGCGAAGCGCACGGGACTGGGGCGAGGCATCGGTGCACTGATCCCCACGTCCGAGGCCACTCAGGAGCGCCCGGTCGACGTCTTCTTCCCCGGCGGGTCGCGGACGGTCACGACGATCGTGCCGGACATCGACGCCGAAGCCGCTGAACTCGCCCGTGACAGCGGCTCCGCTGCCGAGCCGGACCTGGTCGCCGTGCCCGGCGCACGGCTCGTGCGCATCAGCCCGCACGACATCGTTCCCAACCCGCGACAGCCGCGCACGGTCTTCGATGCGGAGGACCTCGCTGAGCTGGTCCACTCGGTCCGCGAGTTCGGGGTGCTGCAGCCGGTGGTCGTGCGACGCAACTCGGATGGAGCGTATGAGCTCATCATGGGTGAGCGTCGCATGCGGGCTGCGCGCGAAGCCGGCTTGGAGTCGATCCCCGCGATTCTGCGCGACACCGCGGATGAGAACCTGCTGCGCGACGCGCTGCTGGAGAACCTGCACCGCTCCGAGCTGAATCCACTTGAAGAGGCATCCGCTTACCAGCAGCTGCTCGAGGACTTCGGCATCACGCAGGAGGAGCTGGCCACCCGCATCGGTCGGTCGCGCCCGCAGATCAGCAACACGATCCGCCTGCTCAAACTCCCGGTGCCGGTGCAGCAGCGGGTTGCCGCGGGAGTGCTGACCGCCGGACATGCCCGCGCCATCCTCTCGCTCGATGACGCCGAGTCGATGCAGAAGCTGGCCGACAAGATCGTCAATGAGGATCTCTCGGTGCGTGCGGCGGAGGCCGCGGCGAAGGCGACAGATGCTGCGGCCCCGCGTCCGACCGCGCCCAAGGCAGGCGCGCGCAAGGCATACCTTGACGAGGTCGCAGAGCGACTCGGCGACCGACTTAACACCAAGGTGAGAGTGAATCTGGGTGTAAGAAAAGGCCAGGTCACGATTGATTTTGCGACAATCCAGGATCTGAACCGCATCCTCGCGGAGCTGGGTGAGTCCACCTACGGCGCCTGAAGCCGGCACGTCTGGCCAAGGACGACGGATGGTCGTTTAGGCTGGACGGGTGGCGAAGTCAGAGACCGAAGAAGTGGCGCCCAGGCGGCGCGCAAGTCTCGAACTGCTGCGCGCCGAGGCAGCCGATGAGCTTGCCGTGCTCGTGGACGAGCGACTGCGCGAGGGTGAAGATCCGTGGGACTTCATGGAAGACCTGCCTTCAGTGGATGAGCTCGTCGTCTTCACTCTGCGCGCCGAGAACATCGCCGCGAACGGCGGCGTGCGACCCACCGCCGCGCGACACTACCGGGTTCTGCGCCAGATCGCGTTCGACTATCCCCCGCTGACCCCGGCCGTGTGGCGGCTGCTCGGTGAAGCGAACACCCATCGCCGGTGGGATGCGGTCGTGCAGGTCGAGGCATCCTGATCGATCGCAGGCACTGCCCCGCACGATCCACCGACGACAAGACCCCCGAGACCGACGTCCCGGGGGTCTTGTGCGAGAGGAATCAGCCGAGGTAGGCCGCGAGGTCCTTCTCGAGCGCGAACTTCGGCTTGGCGCCGATGATCGAGGTCTTCACCTCACCGCCCTGGAACACCTTCATCGCCGGGATCGACGTGATCTGGTACTTCATGGCCAGATCCGGGTTCTCGTCGACGTTGAGCTTGAGCACCGTGATCTTGTCGGGATTCTCCGTCGCGATCTCATCCAGAACGGGCGAGACCATGCGACACGGTCCGCACCACGCGGCCCAGAAGTCGACGAGTACGGGGCCGGGCGCGTTGATGACGTCCTGCTCCCAGGTGGCGGAGGTAGTCGCCTTGGCAGTCATGTGATTCTCCTTTGGTGGAAGTCGTCGCTGATCAGAACGTGATCTGCCCGGGATTTGTTCCTACGCGACCGGCTGGTCGACCTGCGGGCGTCCGCCGATCTCGTCGGCGCTGGTCACCGGAGCTCCGGCTTCATCGAGCGCGGCCAGGAAGTGCTCGGCGTCCAGGGCGGCGACGGTTCCGGAACCGGCCGCCGTGACAGCCTGGCGGTACGTGGGGTCCAGCACATCACCGGCGGCGAACACGCCGGGCACCGTGGTGCGCGACGAGCGACCGTCGACCCAGATGGTTCCGTCACTGGTGAGGTCGAGCTTGCCGTGCACGAGATGGGTGCGCGGGTCGTTGCCGATCGCCACGAACACCCCGGTCAGCGGAAGGTCCCGCTCTGACCCGTCGATCGTGGAGCGAAGACGAACGCCGGTGACGGCATCCTCTCCCAGAATGTCGACGACTTCGCTGTTCCAGACGAACTCGATCTTCGGGTTGTTGAACGCGCGCTCCTGCATGATCTTGGATGCGCGCAACTCGTCGCGACGGTGGATGACGTACACCTTGGATGCGAAGCGGGTGAGGAACGTCGCCTCTTCCATGGCGGAGTCGCCGCCGCCGACGACGGCGATCTCCTGCTCGCGGAAGAAGAAGCCATCGCACGTGGCGCACCACGACACGCCATGACCGGACAGGCGCTCTTCGCCGGCGATGCCGATCTTGCGATACGCCGAGCCGGTTGCGAAGATCACGGCCTCCGCCTCTTCGACCTTGCCGCTGCCGAGGATGACGCGCTTGACGGGGCCGTCGAGCTCGAGCTCGACGGCGTCGTCGTAGAGGATCTCGGCGCCGAACTTCTCCGCCTGCGCCTGGAACTTGGCCATCAGTTCAGGACCCTGGATGCCGTCGGGGAATCCGGGATAGTTCTCGACCTCGGTCGTGTTCATCAGCTCGCCGCCGACGTCGACGCTACTGGCGACCACGAGTGGCTCGAGGTTTGCCCGGGCAGCGTAAATCGCCGCAGTGAGCCCCGCGGGGCCGGAACCGATGATGATGAGCTGGCGCACTTTCTCTCCCGTCCTGCAGACAGCGCGAACACCGTCTGGATGCCTCAACACATCGTAACCGCGCGGCATTCCAGCCATACTCAGGCTTTCGGTGCGGTGGCAGGGCGCGGAGGCAGGGCGCGGTGGCGCGGCACGGTGGCGCGGCGCGGTGGCAGGATCAGCGGCGAACGAAGCGCTGCATCACCTGCAAGGCCGGTCCGAGTTCGGGCGCGCGCACGAGGGCGAGCACCAGAACGTAGACCACGAGGCTCACCGAGCAGATGACCGCGGTGCCGACACCGCCCAGCACCATGCTGGAGAGCATCCAGCCGCCTGCACCCCCGAGCAGAAGGAACGTCCCCCAGCCGGCCAGACCGGCCGGCACCGCCGCTGCCGCGAATCTCAGAAGCGCCGGCATCCACGAGCCCACGTGCAGCGTGCCGATCTTGCGATGCAGCAGCCACGTCGCCAGGCCCAGCTGAACGAATGCGGCCAGCGACTGCCCGAGCGCCATGCCTGCGGCCATCCACTCCGGTGGCAGCAGCCAGAAGGAGAGGTACGCGGTCACGATGACCACCGCCGTCTGCGCCAGCGTGAACAGGAACGGCGTGCGGGTGTCGTCGAAGGCGTAGAACGTACGCTGGATCGTGAACTGCACCGCGTTGGGGATGAGACCGGCCAGCATGCACCACAGCAGCGGTGCCGCCTGCAAGGCCCCGGCGGTGTCGTTGGTGAAGATGCGCGATGCGGGGGCTGCAGCTGCGGCGACGGCGGCCGTGGAGATCACGATGAAGAAGCCCACGGTGCGGATGCTGGCGTCGATGTCGGAGCGCACCGCATCGAGGTGCCCGGCGTGGGCGTGCTCACTCAACCGTGTGAAGTAGGGAGTTCCGATGGACAGCACGATGACCGAGTAGGGAAGCATGTACAGCAGCCACATGTAGCCGAAGGTGGCCGCCGCCGGACCGTGGCCGGACGCCGCCGAAAGCAGATTGGCCTGGATCAGCCCAGCGACTTGGCCGGCGATCACCATGAGGAACGTCCACCCGGCGAGTGTGCCGACCTGTCCCAGGCCCACGCCGCGCCACCGGAAGTCGAGCCGAATCTTCAATCCCGTCTTGCGCCAGAACGCGAACAGCAGCAGCGCCTGCACAGCGACGCCCGCAGTCGCGGTGCCGCCGACGAGGGTCACCATGCCGCCGGTCCACCCCACGACATCCTGGCGCAGACCGAACAGGGCGATGAAGACGCCGAACCCAGCGATCGAGATGACATTGTTTGCAATCGGCGACCACGTGTACGGGCCGTAGATGTTGCGGGCGTTGAGGGTCTCACCCACCAGGGCATACAGGCCGTAGAACAGGATCTGCGGCAGGCACCAGTACGCGAACGCCACCGCCAACGCCTGCTGATCGGGCGGATAGTGCCGCGCATACAGCTCGACCAGCACGGGCGCGAGCGCCACGGCCAGGAGCGTCGCACCCAGCAGGATCACAGCCCCAAGGGTGAACAGCTTCGAGATGAATCGCATGCCGCGGTCGGAATGCGTCGCTGCCTTCACGATCTGCGGGACGATCACAGCGGTCAGCAGGCCGGTCGAGACGATCGTGTAGATGGTGTTGGGCAGGCCGTTCGCGGTGGCGAAGGCATCCGCCGCACGGCTGCCCGTGGAACCGAGAGCGGCGACCAGCACCATCGTGCGCACGAACCCGGTCAGGCGCGAGACCATGGTGCCGGTCCCGATCATCACCCCCGCGCGCCCGATGCTGGTCATGCGTCGTCCTTGCGGGAGGGGATGGATGCCTCCGCCTCGCCACGACGACGCCGGCGTCCGACGATCATGCGCACGAGCCCCACCACGAGGAAGCCGCCGATCGCAACACCGAGGGCGGTGAGGCCGATGGTCTCCCACTCGGCATGCACGCTCAGTTCGACGCTCTGCGGGTCGCCGATCTCCACACCTGTCGCGCTGTACAGCTGCAGATCGAGCCGCACCTGGCCGCTGCCGATCTGGGCACGCACCGGAACGGTCACCCGGGTCGTGCTGCTTGCCTGAGCCTCTACCGGCGTCGTGGTCTGCACTTCGAGTCGCAGATCGTTCGGGACCGCGCGCAAGACGACATCGACGGTCCAGGGCAGGTCGTTGCGCACGCCGAAACGCAGCGGCGCCGATGAGCCGGCGAGGTTCAGCGGGCTGCTGGGGGCGATCGTCACGGAGCTGAGGGTGGTGTCGGTGGCCTGTTCGTGCGTGGCGATCGCCGCGGCCCAGCCGTTGTCGTCTTCAAGCCACCCGCCACCCAGCAGCTGCAGGATCGTCGCCCTCTCGGGGCCGGTCAGCACGGTGGGATCGCGCAGGATCGACGAGAACCGCATGAGGTCGCGTTCGCCGTCCATCAACTGCGCGAGCGTCGAGGTGCGCAGCGGGCGGGCCGCGGCATCCTTCACCGTCACCGGCTGCGCGCTCGAGGACGTCAGCATCGCGAGGGTCGCGGCCGTCGTGGACGGCACGCGCGTGACGGCGGTGACCGCCGCCGACAGACCGGGGCGCACGGTGGTGCGGTCGACGGCCACCAGCAGCGGGTGGTCGCCGCGGGCCTTCGCCGCCAGCTCGAGATAGGCGCTGGCGGCTGCCAGCGACGACCCGCGCAGCGGCGGGTCGAGAGTGGACGCCGTGCGCAGCTGCGCGGAAACCGCGGAGTCGTAGATGAGCAGATCGGCTTTGCCGGCCCGCGCGTGCGCACCTACGACGCCGCCGTGCGCACCGGCCGTGGTGCTCGTCGACGGGATCAGCGTGAGAGCGGGGCCGTCGTCGGTCTTCTGGGCAGCGAGGGCTTGAACGGTCTTGGCACCGGCCGTGCCGGAGAACGGCCAGGTCACAGCGCCGCGGGTGTTCGGGCCGAGGTACTCCAGCTGATCGAGCGTGGGATACACGGGCTGCCCCGGCACGACAGTCGGGGTCGGCGAGGGGGACGGAGCGTCTGGGGGTGCCTCGGTGGGAGTCGCGTCGGGATTGGGGCGGAAATCTTCGGGCCGCATGTACGACTGCAGCGTGGTCGGTGCGGTCAGCGCTCCGAGTCTGTCGACCTGCAGCGCCACGTCGGCGTCGCCGAACTGCAGAGCGAACCGTTCATTGGGCAGCATGTTCAGGCGCTCGAGCCAGGCGGTGGCCGAGGGCGGTGCCGCGCTGCCGAGCACCCGGATCGATGCGGGGATCGACGGGTCGATCGCGAGGATCACCGAGGTGCCGGCGACCGCGTTCAGCGCCGCGGTCAGGTCGCCGTTCAGCGCGGTCAAGGTGGTCAGCTCGTCAGCGGTGAGAAGGCCCGCCGACAGGGGACCTGCGGTGATCGGAACGACGATGCCGACCGGGGTGCGATCGGTCGCATCGGAATCGGGGACGACCAGCACGCTCGTCGCCGTGCGCGTGGCCGCCGGGCCCTTGACCGTGGCCAGCAGCGGGTGCACGCCGGGCGACAGCGTCGCCAGCGCCGGGTCGTCGTCGGCGACGGTGACCAAGGCCGATCCGATCAGCCCGGAGTCGACCGGGGCGATGGTCGCGGTGCCGAGTTCGGCCATGCCGTCGATAGCGCCCTTGCTGCCCAGCCATGTGGTCAGGGCGCCGCGGCTGGTGATGGCCGAGGTGCCGATGCGCACGGTGGCCGTGGTCTCGGCCAGGCTGTAGGCGGTGCCGTTCTTCACCGAGACCTGGATGCTGAGTGGCTGCCGGCCGTCGAAGACTCCCCCGCGCAGCGGCGAGACATAGGTGTCCACAGTGCCAGAAAGCGCCGGGGTGGAACTCGGCGTGGGGGTGGGGGTGGGATCGGCGGCCACGGCCGCGGTCGGCAGCAGCGGCGCGAGCACGAGGGCGCCCACGGCGGCCGCGACAGTCAGGGCGCGGGTCATCCGGCGACCGATGCCGGCACGGCCACCGCGGCCGGCACGGCGGCGGGCCGATGAGCCGCCCGCGGGGTCACCGCAGGCGCGCGGGTCTGCGGTGGGCCAGGCAGAGTGTGCGGCTCGAGACGCGCGCGCGACGGGATCGGAATCGGTCACGGTCATGCTGTGGGGGGCCCGTGCTGAACGCCGCACGAACTGGTGTGATTCTACGGTGCGGCGCTCGGTGCACGCCGAACGCGCGCCGGGGGCACGGTTCTGTGACGATCGCGGTTGGATGGAGGGATGCTGCAGCCCGGCCCGACCTCCGACCCCGATCCGACGCTCACCCGTGCGCTCGCCCGCGATCTGAACGCCGCCGACTACCGCACGGAGCGCCTCCGCGAGCGATGGGGCACGGCGGTGGATGCGGTGCTCGGGCGCGGACACGCGCTGCCCGCGCGGCGCGCACTGGCCGGCGATGAGAGCGCCCTCGCCGTGGTCGCACGGTTGTTCGGCCTGGGTGAGGGGGTGACCGAGGCGGAGGCATCCCTCGTCTTCGCCTCGGTGGGTGCGCCTGGCCTCGCCGCACTCGGGCTGGTCGAGGTCGATGCCGGCGAGGTGCGGCCGCGGGCTCTCATCCGTCCGCAGACATACGTCGATGAAGACGGCGCCGACGAATGGCTCGTGGTCAGCGACCTCGATGAGGCGGCATGGGGTGGACCTCTGCCCGAGGGCCACGTGCTGGGGGTCGGGCGCGCATCGCTGACGCTGGCGGGTCTGCAGCTGTCGGGCGCGGTCGATCGCGCGCTGGATGTGGGGACCGGATGCGGCATCCAGGCGCTGCGTGCGTGGCGGGCGGCGGCATCCGTCGTGGCGACCGACGTGTCGGAGCGTGCGCTGAGGATCACCCGGCTGAACGCGCAGCTCAACGGCGTGGACGGCATCCAGACGCGCCGCGGTGATCTGTTCGAGCCGGTCACCGGCGAGACGTTCGATCGCATCGTGTCCAACCCGCCGTTCGTGATCACCCCGCGCGTCGCGGGAGTGCCGGCGTACGAATACCGCGACGGCGGACGCGTGGGCGACGGGCTCGTGACCGAGTTCATCGCCGGCGTGGGCCGGCACCTCACCCCCGGAGGCACCGCGCAGCTGCTGGCCAACTGGGAGACGCGGCATGGTGTGCCCGGCCTTGACCGGGTGCGCGCCTGGGTGGAGGACTCGGACATTCCGCTGGAGGCATGGGTCATCGAGCGGGAGCTGCTGGACCCGGTGGCCTACGCGCAGCTGTGGATCCGGGATGGCGGCACCGTGCCCGGCACCGCTGCGTACGACGAGCTGCTGGGCGCCTGGCTCGACGACTTCGACACGCGCCGGGTGACGGCGATCGGATTCGGCTACGTGCTGCTGCGGCGACCCGCGCGGGGCCGGCCGACGCTCGCGCGGTACGAACGCGCGCCGCAGGCGCTTCCCGAAGGAGGCCTGGGCGCGCACCTCGGTCGGGCCCTGACCGCACACGATCGCCTCTCGGCGCTGGACGAGGCAGGGCTCGCCGCATCCACTCTCGTCGTCGCCCCCGACGTGACCGAGGCCCGCCACCACCTGCCGGGTGCCGAGGACCCCAGCGTGATCGAACTGCACCAGGGCGGCGGCCTGGCGCGCGTGCTCGCCGTCGACCCCGCCCTTGCCGCGCTGGTCGGGGCATGCGACGGCGACCTGGCCGTCGGGCCCCTGATCGACGCGATTGCCGAGCTGCTGGAGGTGGATGCTGCGCGCCTGCGCGCAGACCTGCTGCCGCGCGTGCGCGAGTTGGTCTTCTGCGGATTCCTGTCGTTCGTCTGACACCCCTCCGAGGCCCCGCCCGACGCCCGCCGTCGCCGGTGGCCACCGACGCGGAATAGGCTGGAACCCATGCTGAACATGGCGGAGGGCGTCGCGCGCCTCGATGAGCTCGCCGCCTCACCGCCGGTGGCAGCGCTCGCACGGGCCTTCGCCGACGCCGGTCACGAGCTGGCTCTGGTGGGTGGTCCGGTGCGCGATGCGCTGCTGGGCCGTGTCACGCACGACCTCGATCTCACGACCGACGCGCGGCCCGACGACATCCTGCGGATCGTCACACCGATCTCGTCCACCCAATGGGACGTCGGGCGCGAATTCGGCACGATCGGCGCGCGCGTGTCGGGCGAGCAGGTCGAGATCACCACGTACCGTGCCGACAGCTACGACGGTGCGACCCGCAAGCCGGTCGTCGCGTTCGGCGACACGATCGACGGGGACCTCGTCCGCCGTGACTTCACGGTCAACGCGATGGCGCTGCGCCTGCCCGACAAGAAGCTGATCGATCCGACCGGGGGCGTCGAAGACCTGCTCCGCGGCGTCCTGCGCACCCCTATCGACCCCGCGGTCAGCTTCGGCGACGATCCGCTGCGGATGCTGCGCGCCGCTCGCTTCTCGTCACAGCTCGCGTTCGAGGTCGACCCCGAGACGATCGCGGCGATCGAACACCTGCGCCAGACCATCCAGATCGTGTCGGCCGAGCGGATCCAGGGCGAGCTCATGCGCATGCTGGGCACCGACGACCCGGTGCGCGGCATCCGGCTGCTGGTCGAGACGGGACTCATGGCCGAGTTCCTGCCCGAGGTGCCGGCGCTGCGGCTGGAGATCGACGAGCACCATCACCACAAGGACGTCTATGAGCACTCGCTGACCGTGCTGCGGCAGACCATCGAGCTCGAACAGGCCCGGCATCCCGGCGCCGCACCCGATCTCGCGCTGCGGCTGGCGGCGCTGCTGCACGACATCGGAAAGCCCGCCACGCGCAAGCTCGAAGCCGGCGGCGCGGTGAGCTTTCACCACCACGACGTGCGGGGCGCGCGGATGGCACGCAAGCGCCTGCGCGACCTGCGGTTCGACTCCGACACGATCGACGCCGTAGCCACGCTCATCGAGCTGCATCTGCGCTTCTTCGGCTACGCCGAAGGCGCGTGGACGGATGCCGCGGTCCGCCGCTATGTGCGCGACGCGGGCGATCAGCTGGAGAGGCTGCACATCCTGACCCGTGCCGACGTGACCACGCGCAACAAGCGCAAAGCGCACATGCTCGCATCGGCATACGACGATATCGAGCGCCGCATCGCCGAACTGGAGGCGCAGGAAGAACTCGACGCGATGCGCCCCGCGCTCGACGGCAACCAGATCCAGCAGGTGCTGGGCATCGGGCCCGGACGTGAGATCGGTGAGGCGTACCGATTCTTGCTCGACATCCGCCTCGACGAGGGCATGATCGGACCGGACGAGGCCGAGCGCCGGCTGCGCGCGTGGTGGGCGGCGCGGTAGCGATCCCCGCCGGCTACAGCCACCCGTTGGACTCGGCGATGCGGGCGGCGTCGGCGCGATTGCGCCCGCCGGTCTTGCCGATCGCGCTGGAGAGGTGATTGCGCACCGTTCCGTCGGACAGATGCAGCATGCGCGCGATGTCGGCGATCGATCCCCCGGTGCGCGCGGCCTCGAGCACATCGGTCTCGCGCTCGGTCAGCGGTGAGTCGCCCTGCGCGAGCGACTCGGCGGCCAGCACGGGATCGACCACGCGCAGGCCCCGCGCGATGCGACGCACGGCGTCGGCGAGTCGGGGTGCGGGGGTGTCCTTCACGACGAAGCCCGATGCGCCGGCCTGCATGGCGCGTTTCAGATAGCCCGGGCGGCCGAACGTGGTGACGATCAGCACGCGGCACGAGGGTACTTCGGCGCGCAGCCGTGCACAGGCGGCGATGCCGTCCAGGCCCGGCATCTCGATGTCGAGCATTGCGACGTCGGCGCCGGACGTGCGCGCGGCCTCCACCACCTCGTCGCCGCTGCCGACCTCGGCGACCACGTCGATGTCGTGCTCGAGCCCCAGCAGGGCAGAGAGGGCTCCACGCACGAGCGCCTGGTCATCTGCGACGAGCAGGCGGATCACAGGATCACCTTCAGGCTGAAGCCGCCCAGGTCGCTGCGGCCGATCGCGAGCGTGCCGCCGGCAGCACCGACGCGCTCACGAAGGCCGGCAAGGCCGGTCGAGGGTGTGCTCGTGCCGGTGGGGCCGACCCCGTCGTCGGCGATCTCGATCGTGCGGGGACCCAGCCGCACCGCACAGCGGCGTGCGCCGGAGTGGCGCACCACGTTGGTGACCCCTTCGCGGACGATCCACGCCGCCAGCTCGCGGTGCGGTTCGGCCACGGCATCCGTCCCCGACGGCAGCTGCGCCTCGATGCTCGCAGCGTCCAGTGCCACGCGTGCCGCCGCCAGCTCCCCGGGCAGGGTGAGTCCGCGATACCCGGCGACGGTGGCACGCACGTCGGAGAGAGCCCCGCGGGCCAGACCCTCGACCTCCTCGATCTCGGTCTTGGCGCGTTCGGGGTCGCTTTCGATCAGGCGACCGGCAAGTTCGGCCTTCACGGTGATCACGGTGAGGGAGTGCCCCAAGATGTCATGGATGTCGCGGGCCATGCGCCCGCGCTCGCGCTCGGCGGCCATGACCTGCAGCTCGTCCTGGGCCCGACGCAGCCGGTTCAGCGCGGCGAAGGCGTTGGCGAAGGCCGCCATCATGAGTGAGATCGAGAACGTGATCGCGGCGATCCAGATGTCGTCCTCGCTGAAGCCGTCCGTCAGCGTGCCGAACACCAGCGTCAGCAGGGTCAGTGCGGCGATGCCCAGAATCGTCGTGCGCCAGGCCAGCACCATCATGCCCAGGCACACGCCGACGTATGTCCACACGCTGCGCACGCCCCAGCCCAGCCAGGGCATGAGCGCGAACGACAGGGCGAACAGCGTGATCACCGGCAGCAGGCGCCAGCGGGCGGGCATCGACCAGCCGATCGGCACCGAGATGATGAACGTGAGGGCGAACACGACGGTCAGCGAGATGCCGGCCGCGGCGGCCGGCGCCGAGCCGGCCGTGGCCGCGATGTCTTGGACGGCGCTGATCAGCCACGGCAGCGACAGGCCGCCGCCGATGTACCAGCTGACCGCTCCCCGCGAGAGCAGCCCGCGCGGCAGTGCCATGAACGGCGCCGGCCCCAGCGAACGGGGCAGCACCGGCCACGGCGGACCGAACGAATGCGGTCGGAGGTTCTCGTCATCCATCGTGTTCACCCTAGTTTTCGCGGCGGCACGGGGCGAGGCATCCCCCTGTGTCGAAGGGATGCCTCGCCCCGCGCACGGTCGGCTCGCGGTCGATCACACGCGCTTGGTGTCACGGCGGAACAGCAGCGTGGTGCCGATGATGAACACCGCCAGCCACAGCAGCACGTTCACGAGCGCGCCGAGGTTGAACGCCTCGCCGGTCAGCGGAGCGTGGCTGAGGATGCCGATGCCGTAGACCGGCGTCCAGGCCGCGACATCCTGCAGCACCTGCGGCATCATGCTCACCGGATAGAAGAGTCCGCCGATGAAGGCGAGGAAGACGATCACCAGGCTCGTCAGCTGCATGGCGTTCTCACCGGGCACGAGGTATCCCATCATCAGCCCGAGCGTCGTGAACAGGGCCGCTCCCAGCAGCCACGCGACCAGTGCCGAGACCACCCACTGCGACCAGCTCATCTGGATGCCGGTCAGCGCGCCGGCCAGGTACGTGCCGAGGATCGCGATGAGACCGAACACCATCCCGGCCACGACCTTGGTCGACACGGCGGCGACCGGGTTCAGCGGTGTGAGCCGCAGCTGGCGGCTCCAGCCGAGCGAGCGCTCGACGGCCACCGCCGCGCCCGACCCCGTCGCCGACATCATGGCGCCGTACACGGCCATCGAGACCATGATGTAGGCGCCCACCGACAGTCCGCCGGCGCTGACGGGATGACCCTCGATCAGGGCGGTGTTGCGCAGCGGGTACCCGACCATGAAGTACATCGCCACCGGAAAGACGACGGTGAACACCATCGTGCGCCAGTTGCGCAGCCGGCGCTTGAGTTCGATGGTGAGAAAGCGCATGTTGAACCCGCCCAGCGGCGGCACGCGGCGCTCGAGCGTGATGTGGCCGGCGGCGATGCGACCGGTCGGAGACGTGGCGGCGGTGGTCATGACTGTGCTCCTTCTGAGGTGAGCGCGAGGAATACGCTCTCGAGGTTCTGCGACGAGATCTCCACGTCGCGCGCGTCGGTTGCCGTCAGCAGATGCCGGGCCAGCGCGTCCGAGTCGCTCGTGCCGATCGTCACCCGCTCGCCCTGCGCTTGGACGTCCTTGACGCCGGGGAGGGCAGCGAGCGCGACGACGTCGGCGCCGGGCAGGGTCGCGCGCACGATGCGCCCGGCCACGAGGTTCTTGATCTGGGATGCCGATCCGTCGGCGACGATCCGCCCCCGGCTCATCAGCACGATGCGGTCGGCGTATTCGTCGGCCTCGTCGAGGTAGTGCGTCGCGAACAGCACGGTGCGCCCGCGGTCGGCGTCGGCGCGGATGGCCGACCAGAACGACCGGCGCCCCTCGACATCCATCCCCGTCGTCGGCTCGTCGAGGATCAGCAGGCCCGGATCCGACAGCAGCGCCATCGCGAACCGCAGCCGCTGCTGCTCACCGCCCGAGCACTTGCCGACCATACGGTCGGCGATGTCGTGGATGCCCGCCCGCTCGAGCACCTCGTCGACGGGACGGGTGTCGGCGAACAGACTCGCGGTCAGTTCGGCCGTCTCGCGCACCGAGAGGTCCTTGAGCAGCCCACCGGTCTGCAGCACCGCCGAGACCAGACCCCGCGAGATGGCGCCGCGCGGCGTGGTGCCGAAGACGCTGATCGTGCCCTCGTCGGGTGTCCCCAGACCCAGCAGCATGTCGATCGTGGTGGTCTTGCCCGCCCCGTTCGGACCGAGGAAGGCGACGACCTCCCCGGCCTGCACTGTCAGGTCGACGCCGTCCACGGCGCGCACCGATCCGAACGAGCGGGTCAGACCCGAGGCCGCGATGGCGGGCGGAAGGGCGGTGGATGCCGCATCCCGCACCGTGCGTTCTGTCACATCTGTGTTCTCCATGACATCGATCGTCGGTCGCGGCGGCCTGACGGCCCGCACACTCCCGTCACGATGTGCCCGTGACATCCGTCACGCCTGGGATCCCGAAGCAACGGGCGATTGTCTGGGTTCTCAGACGCCGCAATCGGATCGTCACCTCGCACAGGCGAGGGTATACATAGAATTCAGGGGGTCGACGTCCGCCCGAGACGCCGCTGACCCTCGAAGATGAGGAAAGGTAAGAAATGCGAAGAATGCTCGCTCTGCCGGTCGCGGCGGTCGCCGCCGCCCTGCTGCTCGCCGGCTGCGCCGGGGGCGGCACCACCGCAGGCAACGACGGCGGCAATGCCTCCGCCAACCCCTATGGCGTCACCAAGGACGCGGCACTGGCCAAGACCTTGCCCGAAGCGATCGCCAAGTCCGGCGAGTTCAGGATCGGCGTCGACCCGACGTACGCGCCGAACGAGTACAAGGACGACAACGGCGACATCGTCGGCTGGGACGTCGACCTGGGCAACGCCATCGCGGCGACACTGGGGCTGAAGACGACGTGGACGCAGTCCAAGTTCGACAACATCATCCCCGGCATCACGGGCGGGCGTTACGACCTGGGCATCTCGTCGTTCACCGACACCGTCGACCGTGAGAAGCAGGTCGACTTCGTCAACTACTACAACGCCGGCATCCTGTGGGCGGCGCAGAAGGGCAAGACCGTCGACCCGAACAACGCCTGCGGGCTGAAGGTCGCCGTCGAGGCCGGGACGACCGAAGAGCTGGAGGAGGTGCCTGCCAAGTCGAAGGCATGCACGGACGCCGGCAAGAAGGCCATCCAGATCATGAAGTACCAGGGCCAGGACGGTGCGACCAACGCCCTCGTACTGGGCCAGGTCGACGCGATGAGCGCCGACTCCCCCATCACCGAGTACGCGGTCAAGCAGCAGTCCGCCAAGATCCAGGTGGCCGGTGAGACGTTCGACGTGGCGCCGTACGGCATCGCCGTCGACAAGGGGTCCCCGCTGACCGACGTCATCAAGAACACCGTGCAGAAGCTCATCGACGACGGCGTGTACGGCAAGATCCTGACCAAGTGGGGTGTCGAGGCCGACGCGATCACGTCCGCCGACGTCAACGCGGCATCCAAGCAGTAATCCGGCACGACGAACGGCAGGCTGATGAGCGACAACCGAAATCCCGACGGGCCGGCGACAGCCGGCCCCGGCGGGGCCGGCCACGGTGGGGATGGGCACGGTCCACTCGAGACGAACACGATCCCCAGCACCGAGCGCGCCGAGACCATCAAGGCGGTGCGGCTGCATCATCCCTGGCGCAACGTGATCGCGGTGGTCATCATCATCGCGCTGCTGCTGTTCATCGGAGACGCGGCGACGCGCGAGACGTTCCAGTGGGACATCGTCGGCAAGTACCTGTTCGACCCGAAGGTCGTCAGAGCCGCAGTGGTCACGCTCGAGCTGACCGTCTACGCCATGATCATCGGCATCATCCTGGGCCTGATCCTCGCGGTCATGCGACAGTCCCCCAATCCGGTGCTCAAATGGGTGTCGTGGGCGTACCTGTGGGTGTTCCGCGGCACGCCTGTGTATGTGCAGCTGGTGTTCTGGGGTCTGATCACGCTGATCTACAAGACGGTCAACCTCGGCATCCCGTTCGTGCACACGTGGGGGACGCTCGAGATCTCGTGGACGCCGCCGCTGTTCCTGATCGCCGTCGTGGGACTTGCCCTCAACGAGTCGGCGTACATGGCCGAGATCGTGCGCGCCGGGCTGCTGTCGGTGGATCCCGGGCAAGAAGAGGCGTCGCGGGCGCTGGGCATGTCGTGGGGCAAGACGATGCGACGCGTCATCGTGCCGCAGGCCATGCGGGTGATCATTCCGCCGACGGGCAACGAGGTCATCTCGATGCTGAAGACCACGAGCCTCGTGGTCGCCGTCCCCTACGCCGCCGACCTGTTCGGCACGACCAGCGACATCTCGGCGCGCATCTTCGCGCCGATCCCGATGCTGATCGTGGCGTCGCTGTGGTATCTGTTCTTCACCTCGATTCTCATGATCGGCCAGTACTTCGTCGAGAAGCGGTTCGCCCGCGGCTCTGACCGGTCACGGCCGGCTGTGGCCGGCGCTGCGGTCGTGGAGGGCGGCAGCGTTGCCGGGGTGGGCATCGATGTGGGAGGAAAAGGATGACCGCCGCAACCGATCCCGCCGCGAGCGGTGCCGTGACCGGGCAGATCCCGCCGATGGTCGAGGCCGTCATGGTCTCCAAGAGCTACGGCAGCAATGAGGTGCTCAAGTCCATCTCGCTGCGTGTCGAGCGCGGTCAGGTGATGTGCGTGATCGGGCCGTCAGGGTCGGGCAAGTCCACGTTCCTGCGCTGCATCAACCACCTCGAGCGCATCAACCGCGGCCGGCTGTACGTCGACGGCGAGCTCATCGGCTACCGCGAACGCAGCGGCAAGCTGTATGAGATGCGTGCGAGCGAGGCAGCCGCGCAGCGGCGCGACATCGGCATGGTTTTCCAGCACTTCAATCTGTTCCCGCACATGACGGCGCTGCAGAACGTGATGGAGGCGCCGATGCAGGTCAAGGGCGTCTCGAAGAGGGATGCCGAGGCCCGCGGCCGCGACCTGCTCACGCGCGTGGGACTGAAGGCGCAGACGGGGCACTACCCCGCGCAGCTGTCCGGCGGACAGCAGCAGCGCGTGGCGATCGCCCGGGCCCTCGCGATGGACCCGAAGCTCATGCTGTTCGACGAGCCGACCAGCGCCCTGGACCCCGAGCTCGTCGGCGAAGTGCTGGACGTGATGCGCGAGCTCGCCGAGAGCGGCATGACGATGGTCGTGGTCACCCACGAGATGGGCTTCGCCCGCGAAGTGGGCGATCAGGTCGTGTTCATGGACGGCGGGGTGGTGGTCGAGACCGGCGATCCGCACGACGTGCTCAGCAACCCGCAGCACCAGCGTACGAAGACGTTCCTGTCGAAGGTGCTCTGAGTCGCCGCCGCGTCAGCTCGAACGGCCGCTCCCACGGGTCGGCGCCGCTCCTCCTCTATGCTGAGATGCTGAGACGCTGAAGAGTACGGCGAAGTCGCCGTTGCGATCTGTTCCGTGGCAGACCGATGCCGTGACGAAAGGGGCGCCGTGGACAGCAGACGTGCGACGCGCGGCGAGGGCGGCAATCTCCGCAACGACGTCGAGAGCATGCTCAGCACCGCCATCGTGACTGGTGAGCTGGCTCCGGGCACGCTGGTGACCGTGCCGTCGCTGGCTGCGCAGTTCGCCGTCTCGGCCACTCCGGTGCGCGAGGCCATGGTGGATCTGCAGAACCGTGGATTCGTCGAACCGGTGCGCAACAAGGGTTTTCGCGTCACGCGCATGAGCGAGCGCGCCACGCGTGAGGTGATCACCGTGCGGGCTTGGATCGAGTCTGCCGCCATGGCCACGGCTGCCGAGGACTTTCCGCGGCAGCGGATCGGTGAGTTCCGTGCTCTCGCCGATCGGGGCGTGCGCGCCGTCGACGAGGGGGACCTGACCGAGTACCTCGACGCCGACCGGCTGTTCCACCGCGCGGTGCTCGAGCTGCTCGACAATCACCGGCTGCTGCAGTTGGCGATCTCGCTGCGACAGGAGACGCGGCTGGGGAGCCTGGCGGCGCGCATCGAGACGCCCGAGCTGCGGCAGTCGGCGACCGAGCACCACCTGATCCTGGATCGGATGATGGAGAGCGACTCGGCAGGGGTGTCGGCGCTCGTACGCGACCACGTGCTGCGCGACGCGGCCGGTGCCGTCACGCACTGAGCCCACCGCCGTACGACGTGAGGGTGCAGGCCGCCACAGCGGGGTCGGTGCCGGCGCGGGATCAGCGCGAGAGTGGTTCAGTGCGCGAGCGGTTCACGCCGCGGATGCGCCATCGCCGCGCTGAACGCCTCAGCGAGGGCCGTGCGCACGACGACGATCATCGGCATGTCGGCCGTGGTCTCTCGCGCGGCGCTGAAGATCTCGCGTCCGGCGGCCAGCGGCAGGCGATGCAGCGCGACGTCGGCGCGCATAGAGGTGAAGATCAGCTGCGGCAGGATGCTGACGGCCTGCCCCGCCTCGATCATGCGCAGGTGCGTGACCAGGTCGTTCGTCTCGAACCGCACGTCCGGCTCGAATCCCGCCTGGCGGCACAGCTGGGTCAGCCAGATGCGCGACGCCGTGCCGCGCGGCTCGGCGATCCACGGCCGGTCGGCGGCGGCGGCGAGGGTCCTCACGCTGTGCGGCCCGCTGCACGGAGTGACCAGGAACGGTGCGTCTTCGCCGAGGGTGACGTGGTCGAGTCCTGCGCGTCGAGGGCGCGAGACGCCCGGGTACTGCTCGGCGATGACGAGGTCGAACTCGCGCGCGACGGTCTCGAACAGGCCTTGTTCCGGCTCGCGTTCGACGAGTTCGATCCGCAGCTGCGGGTGCTGGCGTGCCAGCAGTGCGAGGGCGTGCGGCAGCACGGTGTGCGAGACGGACTGGAAGACGGCGAGTCGGCAGGTGCCGATCACGATGTCGGCATAGCCGGCGAGCTCGGCCGAGGCCCGCTCCATCTGATCGAGGATCTGACGCGCGCGGTTGGCCAGCAGCTCGCCCTGAGGGGTCAGCTGCGCTCGCCGTCCCGTACGACGCAGCAGCGGGGTGCCCGCTTCGCGCTCGAGCGTGGCGATCTGCTGAGAGATGAATGACGGCGAGTACGAGAAGGCGCGGGCGACGGCAGCAAGAGTGCCGCGCTGCTGGAACTCGTAGAGGAACCGCATTCGGCGCAGATCCAGCACTTCTCGTCACCTCCCAGAATGTCTGCAGTGAAGCATGACTTCACTGCACTGGTGAGATTCTGCCACTTTCGCTTACGCCGGGTGACCGGCACACTGGGCACAACGCTGCGATCTCGATCGCACCCCAGCCGTCCGATCCGCATGAGAAGAGGACTGACCATGAGTGTGACACTTCCTGCGGCCCAGCCCGGCCCGTTGATTCGGCCTGGGTGGGCCGACATCCCGCCGGAGGATGTCGACCGCCTCCTGGGCGACGTCGCCGTCGCGGCGCGGGACTCGCTGCTGCCGGCCGATGCCGACCTTCTGCGCCGCGCCATCGCCACCGACCACCGCGCGTGGGACGGGCTCGCCGGCCGCGCGGTGCCCGAGCGCGTGGTGCTGCGCGCGTCGGAGGGAACGCCCTTGCGCGATGTGCTGCGCGTGCTGATGGCATCTGTGCGCACGGGGTCATCGATCGACGTGAGTCTGAGCTGGCCGCTGTCGGATCGTCTGCATCGCGCTCTGCAGCGGGTGGGAGCCGACGTGCGCGTCGAGACGGTGCGGGCGTGGGGCCGCCGCGTCTCGCGGGGTGGTCACCGGTTGCGCGTGGTCGGGCCGCGGCTGTCGCGGTCGACCGTTCTGCGCCGCGCCATGGTGCGGCCGGAGCTGTGGGCGGCCGGCGCCGATACGGCCGACGTCGACCTGGTCGGCGCGGGCGAGCTCGAGCGGCTCGCCATGCCGGCGGGCTCCGGCATCCTCACCCCCGTCGCCGCGGCCGCACCGACCGGCGTGCCCGATGCGCTCAGCGTGTGACGATCTTCTCGAGCGCTGAGCGCAGATCGTCGCCCGTCGCTCCCCCGGGCCACATCTTCACGATGCCGCCTGCGGTGTCGATGAGTGCCGTCACGGGCGGTTCGGCGACCGCGTAGTCACGCCAGATCGATCCGGTGCCATCGACGATCACCGGTCCCACGACATCGTTGTCGTGCAGGTACTTCTGAATCGTGTCGGCGGGCTCGTCCAGCGCCACGTGCACCACCAGCAGGTCGTCGCCGTAGTCGTCGGCCAGTGCTCGCAGCGCCGGCTCGCCGTCTGCGCACTGGGTGCACCAGGTCGCCGTGAACTGCACGACCAGCGGTCGCGAGGTCCACAGCGAGGCGAGTTCGACCTCGGTGCCGTCCACCAGCGTGCCGTGCACCTGCGGGGCGCGTACGGCCTCTGGTGCGGGTGTGACGTGACCGGCGGCTGCGGCCGCCGTCGGGATGGCGTCGGCGCCGCCGCGCGGCGCTGCCGCGCACCCTGCCAAGGCGAGGGCCACGGTCAGGGCTGCGGCTGCCACGGCCAGAACCGGCCGGCGTGAGCGTGAGCGGGTGTTCATCCGTTGCCCTTCAGTACGGACGAGGGGTCTCCGAGCGCTGGATAGCCGATGCGAAAGACCCCGGCGTCGTCGGGATCGAACTCCGCGTGGCCGACGGTGCGGTCTCCCACGCGGAAGGTGTAGGTGTCGCCGGGGATGAGTCCGGTCGCCGGGAAATCGAACGCGCAGAACGTCGGCACCCGCGGAGCGTTGCCGTAGTCGGTGTCGTCGGCGCGCTGTGCTGTGCCCGGCGACAGCGGCGTGTCCAGCACGACGGCGCCGGTCTCATCGGCGATGGTCAGGGTGGCTCCGGCGTGCACGAACAGATACGGCGCAGCACCCGCACAATCGGCATCGGGCACGCGCAGGGTGCCGTCGCGGACGATGAGCGCACTGTCGGGGCCGTCCGCCCCGCTGGTGGTCGCGCAGCCGGCCAGCGCGCCGGTTGCCGCCAGCGCACAGATCGCTGTGCCGACCAGCGCGATGCGCAGACGGGTCGATGTGATGCTCACCCCGACATCCTTCCTGATGGCGTGGTGCCCCGCCCGAAGACGGGGCACCACGCGTGTTCATCGCGGCAGGTGCCGCAGTTCACCGGGTCAGCCGTTGGCAGCGTTCATCTTGTAGGAGATGGTCTGCGTGGCCGACGGGTCGTTCTCGCTCGTGATCGTGACGGTGACCGTCCCGCTCGCGTTCGAAGACGTGCCCGTGCGGTGCACGTACACCGGCACCTGGATCGTCTGGCCAGCCTTTGCCGTGACGATGGAGCTCGGAGTCTGCACCTCCCAAGCGCCCTTCGCACCGCTGATCGAGGTCGTGACACGGTAGATGTCACTGTTCGCGCGAGCGTCGTCCACGGCCGCACCGGTGTTGGTCACCGGAACGGTCAGCGCGCGCAGTCCCTCGCCCATCTTGCCCGACCACTCGGCCTTGCCCAGCTGAACGCCGCGGGCTTGGGGGCCCGCGCTGTCGAGCGAGCGCACGGCCACCTGGTAGTGCAGGATGCCGCGGTCATCGTGCGACCGGTTCACGACGTAGAACTGCAGTCGGTTCAGCTCGTCGACGTACTCGTACTCCGAGCCCGAATCGTTGCCGGCGTGGAACAGGGCGTCGTTCAGCTGGCGCTGGTCGCCGCGCGTGATCGGCACCGGAGTGCCGTCGGCGCGCACGTAGTCGAGCGTGTCGATGTCCTGCGGGTTCGCGTCGATCGTCCAGATGAACGGGTTGCGGTCGGCGTTCTTCGTCTTGGAGATCATGACGCCGCTGTCGGGCTGGAACGAATCCGTGCCCATGCGATCGATCACCTCGAGCGTGTAGTTGTTGAACCCACCGCCGTCGCAGTCCCACTGCGCCTTGCGGGTGCAGGTGCCGCTGGAGAGGTCGCCGCCGTCCAGCTTCAGGTTGATGCCGAGCGGGACGCCGTCCTCCTGGAGCGCACGCGACTGCAGATCGGTCGTGATCGAGCCGAGCGCCTCCAGCTCGCTGCGGGTGAGGTCGATCACGCTCGACGAGTCGATCATGCCGAGGTTGAGCCGGTTGCGCAGTGCGACGCCCGCGGGCTGCGAGCCACCGGCCACCGAGGGAACCCCCCACCGGGTGTGGGTTCCGCCGGGCCCGTTGAACGAGCCGCGCGCCAGCACATCGAACGGTCCGCTCGTGTCGCGCAGCGGGCCGCCGTCGGCGGCGTCGGCGCCGTACGGGTTTCCGTAGTTGTCAGAGATCCCCAGGATGTGCGAGAACTCGTGGGCGAACGTGCCCATGCCGCTGGACTCGGCCTGCGTCGAGTTGCCGGCGCGGGTGACGTTTCCGTCCCTGTCGACGACCGGGAAGTTGGCGTTCGGCCAGTGGTTGGTCGCCGCCGCCCAGCTCGTCCACTCGACGTAGCGGGTCTTCGACCAGTTCGGCATGTTGTTGCCGTTCTGGTCGAGCGCGAGGCCGTTCTCGTCGCGGGGCGGGCCGAACGGATCGGTCACGTCCTCCTTCGACGCGAAGATCTGCTGACCGAACTCCTCCCACGTGCTCGACTCGTCGTGTCCGGCGGTCACCCAGAACACCTCGTCGAACTCGCCGAGCGGGTCGGCGATGCCGGTCGCGGCCGACCAGGCGGCCAACGCGTCGGTGCGGATGTTCTTGTTGCAGGTCTCTCCCTGCGGGCAGACGTTCGCGTTCGAGCCGTTCGTCTTGTTGAACGAGTCGTTCAGCCCGTACTCCTCGATGTTGCCCGGCAGGCGATAGGGTCCGAACGCCTCGAGGTCGACGCTGAGCCGGCCGCCGGTCTGCTCCATCCAGTACTCGTTGATCGTGCGCCCGTGGTTGAGCTCGCTCGGCGTGTTCAGCAGGTCGCGGTAGAACTCCGGCACGTCTTCACGCGGAACCGAGTTCGCCAGACCCGAGGGAGTGCCGAACACATCGGACGCCTCCTTCTTGCTGATCACGAAGTCCTGGTTCTCGAAGTCCACCAGCACGATCGCACCGTTGAAGTGGCGCTTCGAACCTTCGGTCTTGCTCGCCCAGTCGGTGCCGGGGACGGCGGTGTAGTCGTCCCAGGTCATGTCGTCCATGTTGACCCAGTTCTGAGGGTCGACGGGATCAAGGACCCCGGGGTCGATGCCGCGGTCGTTCGCGGCTTGGGCGACGCCGTTGCCGAGCAGCATCATGCTGCTCGCCGTCGCGGCGACGACCAGTGCCGTCGCCACTCGGCGCCTGCGCGACCGCGGGATGCGGTCGGTCGGTGAGGATGCCAAGGCTCTCTCCTTCGCTTCAGTGTGATGTTGCACACCATCGCGTTGTCAACAGCTGACGGGCGGCGGTGGGGAGATCATCGGTGACTCCGGCAACGTCAGTAGCATTGCACTAAACCGGAAGGAACTAAAGAAAAAGATAAGGATCTGCCGAGAGCCAGGAGTGGGCGTCGAAGCGGGAACGCTGAGAACACCAGGTGAAACGGGAAAACTGGGCAATCTGCTCTCCGGGCACTGCTATGTAGCACACTACTTCTAGGTCACAGTGCGATATTAGTGTAAGCTGAGGGCACGTCGGGTACCCCGACGCACAGCAAATGGAAGACCGTCACGACGGCGGTGCGCGTGCCCGGTGGTTCAGGCGGCGGCGCGTCGGTGATGGTCGGACCCGACCACACAAGAGGTACGTACATGTCACTGCAGACATCCAAGCGGGCGCGCATCCTTGCTGCGCTCGGTGCCGTTTCGGCGTCGGCCATCGTCCTGGCCGGCTGCGCCGGTGGCGGCGGCAACAGCGGCAACGATGGCAACGACGGGAATGCGGGCGCAGCCCTTCTGGTGGGCACGACCGACAAGATCACCTCGATCGACCCGGCCGGCTCATACGACAACGGGTCGTTCGCCGTCATGAACCAGATCTACCCGTTCCTGATGAACAGCAAGTACGGAACGGCCGACGTCTCCCCCGACATCGCCACCTCGGCCGAGTTCACCACCCCGACCGAGTACACGGTCAAGCTCAAGCCCGGCCTGAAGTTCGCCAACGGCAACGACCTCACCTCGTCCGACGTGAAGTTCTCGTTCGATCGTGTCGTGAAGATCAACGACCCGAGCGGCCCGGCGACCCTGCTGGGCAACCTCGCGAGCATCGACACCCCCGACGACACCACTGTCGTATTCCACCTGAAGGCCGCCAACGACCAGACGTGGCCGCAGATCCTGTCCAGCCCCGCCGCACCGATCGTCGACGAACAGGTCTTCTCGGCTGACAAGGTCACCCCTGACGCCGACATCGTCAAGGGCGACGCGTTCGCCGGTCAGTACACGATCGACTCGTACAAGATCAACGAGCTCGTCGACTTCAAGCCCAACAAGGACTACCAGGGCCTGCTGGGCAAGGCTGAGAACGCCGGGGTCACCACCAAGTACTACGCGGATGCCTCGAACCTGAAGCTTGCGATCGGCAACGGTGACATCGACGTGGCCTACCGCAGCCTCTCGCCCACAGACATCGCAGATCTGAAGGCCAACAACGACAAGGTCAAGGTCGTCGACGGCCCCGGCGGCGAGATCCGCTACATCGTGTTCAACTTCAACACGATGCCCTTCGGCGCCAAGACGGCCGACGCAGATCCGGCCAAGGCGCTGGCGGTCCGCCAGGCGATGGCCGACCTGATCGACCGGGACAAGCTGTCGAAGGATGTCTACAAAGACACCTACACCCCGCTTTACTCCTACGTCGCGCAGGGCATGACCGGCGCGAACGAGGCACTGAAGGGCCTGTACGGCGACGGCAACGGCGGTCCGAGCCTCGACAAGGCCACCCAGACGCTGCAGGCGGCGGGCGTGAAGACCCCGGTCACTCTGAACCTGCAGTACAACGGCGACCACTACGGTCCGTCGTCGGGTGACGAGTACGCCGCGATGAAGACGCAGCTCGAGAACGGCGGCCTGTTCAAGGTCAACCTGGCGCAGACCGAATGGGTGCAGTACTCCAAGGATCGCGTCGCCGACGTGTACCCCATGTACCAGCTCGGCTGGTTCCCGGACTACTCTGACGCGGGCAACTACCTCGCACCCTTCTTCTCGAAGGACAACTTCCTGGGCAACCACTACGACAACAAGGACGTCCAGGCGCTGATCGCCAAGGAGGAGACCAACCCTGACGCCACTGCGCGTGCAGAGGAGATCGGTCAGGTCCAGGACCTGGTCGCCAAGGACCTCTCGACTCTGCCGTACCTGCAGGGTCTGCAGGTGGCTGTCGTCGGCAAGGACGTGCAGGGCACCACGCTGGACGGTTCGTTCAAGTTCCGTTACGCGCCGCTGCACAAGTAAGTCCGTCGTGTTCGACCCGGTCACCGGCGCGCCGGAGGCCGGGTCGAGCCGTGCCAGTAAGGTTCACACATGACCACCGTCGTCGAAGACGCCGACCTCGCAGCAAAACCCGTGCACGCCTCCAGCGGCGGAATGTGGCGGTTCATCCTCGTCCGACTGCTGCTGATCATCCCGACGGTGTTCATCCTGGTCACCGTCGTGTTCTTCCTGATGCGGCTCACCGGCGACCCGATCACTGCCGCGCTGGGCGGTCGCCTCACGCCCGATCAGCTCGCACAGCGCATCCACGAGGCCGGGTATGACCGCCCGCTGCTGGTCCAGTACTTCGATTACCTCTCCGGGGTGTTCCGCGGTGACTTCGGCACGACCCTCACCGACCACCAGCCGGTGACCCAGATCCTGCTCACCTACGGTGCCGCCACGCTCGAGCTCGCGTTCTACGCCCTGATCGTCGCGTTCCTGCTCGGCATCCCGTTCGGCCTCATCGCCGCCTACAAGCGCGACCGCTGGCAGGATGCGCTGCTGCGCGTGCTGGCGATCCTCGGCTACGCGACGCCGGTGTTCTTCATAGCGATCCTGCTGAAGCTGGTGTTCGCGGTGCAGTTCGACATCATGCCGGTGTCGGGCCGCGCCTCCACGCGTGTCGAACTGCAGCTGCAGGCACTGAACAATCCCAGCGGCATATACCTGATAGACGCGTTCCGCACCGGCAATCCCGATGCGGTCTGGGATGTGCTGTGGCATGCGGTCCTTCCCGGCCTCGCCCTCGGCATCCTGACCGCCGGCATCTTCTTGCGTCTCGTGCGCATCAACGTGATCGGCACCCTCGGAGCGCAGTACGTGACCTCGGCACGCTCGCGCGGCGTCGGCGAATACCGCCTGGTCACCAAGCACGCGTACCGGCCGGCCCTCATTCCCGTCGTGACACTCATGGGGTTGCAGATCGCGGCTCTGCTGGCAGGCGCGGTGCTGACCGAGACCTCGTTCGAGTGGAAGGGGCTCGGCTTCATGTTGGCGCAATACCTCGGGTCACGAGATTTCGTGGCGGTGCAGGGCATCGTCATCATGATCGCCGTGGTCGTGGCCGTCGCGAACTTCGTCGTCGATGTGCTGGCCGTGCTGATCGACCCGCGAGTGAGGTACTGAGATGAGCACTGCACAGGACCCCACACCCACCGGCGTGCTGGACCCGATGCCCACGGGCGTCATGCCCGCCTCCACCCTGCCCGGCCGTCCGCCGTGGAGTGACCGCATCCCGGTCATCTCGCACCTCAAGCACAGTGTCGGCTGGCAGCGCGCGATGTTCGTCGTCGGCCTGGTGCTGACCGGGGTGTTCGTGATCGTCGCGGCGTTCGCCCCGCTGATCGCACCGTACGGATTCGCCCAGCGCACCGTCGACGGACACGACTTCGGCACACTGCAGGCCCCGAACGCCACGAACCTTCTGGGCACGACCGTCAGTGGCTTCGACGTGCTCTCGCGCACGATCTGGGGAGCCCAGACCGCCCTGCTGGTGATCTTGTGCGCGATCCTGTTCTCGATCTTCATCGGCATCTTCGTCGGACTGCTCTCGGGCTACTTCGGCGGCTGGGTGGACCGGCTGCTCGTGGTGGTCGCCGACGCGATCTACGCGTTCCCGTCGCTGCTGTTGGCGATCGTGATGGCGATCGTGATCAGCCACGGTCAGTCGAAGCTCTGGGGCGGCATACTGGCCGCCGCGATCTCGATCACCGTGGTGTTCGTGCCGCAGTACTTCCGGGTCGTGCGCAGCGAGGTGCTGCGGGTCAAGTCCGAGCCGTTCGTCGAATCGGCGAAGGTGATCGGCGTGCCGACCTTGCGCATCCTCGTGCGCCATGTGCTGCGCAACTCGATGCGGTCGGTGCCGGTCGTGGTCACGCTGAACGCGTCCGAGGCCGTGCTCACCCTTGCCGGCCTGGGCTTCCTGGGGTTCGGCATCGAGGCGACGGCCGCCGCCGAGTGGGGCTACGACCTGTCTCGGTCGGTGCAGGACGTGACCAGTCACATCTGGTGGACGGCCGTTCCCCCCGGCGTCGCGATCGTTCTGGTCGTGCTGGGCATCACCCTCGTGGGCGAGAGCCTGAACGACCTGAGCGACCCCCGGCTGCGTCGCCGGCGGCGCGTGGCGAAGGATGCCGTGGATCCCGAATCCGTGGACGTCGAGGACGGACTGGCCGTCGCACGCGTGGCGGCTGAGGACGGGCCGGACGCCGAACCGGTCGGGGCACAGGACACGAAGGGGACCGACCGGTGAGCGCTCACGTCTCCGTTCCCGCCGCGCAGGACGCGGCATCCATTCGCAATCTCAAGGTGACGTTCGCCACCGACGGCGACCCCGTCGTCGCCGTGAACGGCATCTCGCTGCAGGCGCACGCCGGCGAAGTGCTCGCGATCGTGGGCGAGTCCGGCTCGGGCAAGACCGTGACGGCGAACGCCCTGTTGGGCCTGCTGCCCGAGACGGCGACGCTGCAGGGCGCGCTGGTCATCCACGGTCGCGAGGGCGGCGAGACCGATGTCGTGCACGCGAACCACCGACAGCTGCAGGCGATGCGCGGCAAGGACGCCGCGATGGTGTTCCAAGAGCCCTCGACCGCGCTGAACCCGGTGTTCACCGTCGGCTACCAGATCGCCGAGGGTCTGCGCGCCCACCACCGCGTCTCGAAGAAAGAGGCGCGGCGCCGCGCGATCGACATCATGCGGCGGGTCGGCATCCCCGAGCCCGAGACGCGCGTCGACGACTATCCGCACCAGTTCTCGGGCGGGCAGAAGCAGCGCATCGTGATCGCCATGGCGCTGGTGCTGGACGCGGGTCTGATCATCGCCGACGAGCCGACGACGGCACTGGATGTCACGGTGCAGGCCGAGATACTCGACCTGCTGCGCTCGGCGCGCGACGAGTTCGGCGCGACCATCGTGCTGATCACGCACAACATGGGCGTGGTCGCCGACCTCGCCGACCGAGTGGTGGTGATGTACCAGGGCGACATCGTCGAGCAGGCGCCGGCCGCGGAGCTGTTCGCGTCACCGCGCGAGGAGTACACGAAGAAGCTGCTGGAGGCGGTGCCCCACGTCGGGCGCGGAAAGAGCGCGACACAGGATGCCGCGACGGCGGCCCCGACCGCTCCGCCCGACGGCTCGCTGGTCGTGGCCGAGGGCATGCAGATCGCCTACCCCGGGCGTTTCGGGCGCGCGGGCGTGGTGGCGGTCAAGGGCGTCGACTTCTGGATCGCCCCCGGCGAGGTGCTGGGCCTGGTCGGCGAGTCGGGGTCGGGCAAGACCACCATCGGGCGCGCGATCGTGGGGCTGACCCAGGTCGTGGACGGCTCGCTGAAGGTGCTCGGGCATGAGATGCGCGGCACGAAGCCGCGGCACCTGAAGAAGCTGCGCCCCGATATCGGGTTCGTCTTCCAAGACCCGGCGACGAGCTTCAACCCGCTGCTGTCGATCGCCGAGTGCATCGCGGAGCCGCTGGTCGTGCACGGTCGGGCGGCCAACCCGCGTGCGGCGCGGGCGCGGGTGAACGAGCTGCTGGATGCCGTGCACCTGCCCACGACCTACGGCGACCGCTTTCCGCACGAGCTGTCGGGCGGGCAGCGGCAGCGCGCGTCGCTGGCGCGGGCGCTGGCCCTGGATCCCAAGCTGCTGATCGCCGACGAGCCGACCAGCGCGCTGGACGTCTCAGTGCAGGCGCGCGTGCTGGAGCTGTTCGACGAGCTGCAGCGCGAGCTCGGCTTCGCCTGCCTGTTCATCAGCCATGACCTGGCCGTGATCGATGAGGTCGCCGACCGCATCGTCGTGCTGCGGCGCGGCACGATCCGCGAGCAGGGCACGACCGTGCAGATGCTCGGCGACCCGCAGGACGACTACACGCGCCGGCTTCTGGCGTCCATTCCGGTGCCCGACCCCGAGCAGCAGGCCGCCCGCCGTGCGGCCTGGGTGGCGGCCGAGGCCGCCGACCAGGACTGAGCACAGCGGCCGCCGGTGGAGCGCAGCGGCCGCCGGCGGCGCGGCCTGCGGGCTGTGAGCAGCTCGGTGTCGTCCATCGTGCCGCTCAGGCCAGGAGCTGTGCGAGTGCGGGCAGCTGCGCGGGGTCTTCCAGCGCCGAGCCCACGGCCACCACCCGCACACCGGCCTTGAGGAACGTCGGAGCGGCGGCGGCATCCATCCTCCCCGTCGCCACGAACGTGGCCTGCGGGAACGGACCGTGCATGGCCCCGAACCAGCCGGCGCCCAGAAGCGATGCCGGGAATGCCTTCATCCAGGTCAGCCCTTCGCGCAGCGCCCGTTGCACCTCTGTCGCCGTGGCCACTCCCGGCAGGGCCGGGAGCCCCGCGTCATGCGAAGCGCGCACGACCTCGACGTCGAAGCCCGGGCTCACCGTGAACGCGGCGCCGGCGTCCTTGGCCTGCCGCACGTGCTCGGGAGTGACGACCGTGCCGGCGCCCACGCGAAAGCCGCGGGCGGCGGCGGCCTCGGCGACCACGCGTAGCGCCTCGACGTCGGTCGGAGTCTGCACGGGCACCTCGACGGCCTCGATGCCCAGGTCCCACGCGGTGGTCGCGACGGCGAGACTGCGCTCGACGCCCATTCCGCGCAGAATCGCCATCAGCGGGATCCCGCCCAGGATCTCATCGAACATCGAGTTGTCTGTCATGACAGTCCTTCCATAGAGGTCTCGTCGACGAAGTCGCTCGTCGAGCGCAGAACGAGTCGGGCGCGCTCGTGCCCGGCGGTCAGCCGCGCAGCGGCATCGGCGCCGCCGATGAACGCGGCGAGGTAGCCCGCCGCGAACGCGTCGCCGGCACCGACGGGTTCGACGACGTCGGTGGGGATCGCCGCGACGAACGTCAGGGTGTCGCCACTGCCGCCCGCCCGCGCATATTCCGTCGCTCCCACAGCCCCGTCCTTGATCACGAGCACCGCGGGTTCCGGCAGCAGCCGGCGCACGGCGTCGGGGCTCGTGCAGCCCCAGACGGTCTCGGCCTCGTCGAGTCCGACGAACACGAGGTCGGCGCGGCGCGCGAGCGCGAGCAGCGCCGAGGCCGCCTGGCCCTGGCCCCACAGCGCCGCGCGGTGGTTCACGTCGAAGCTGAGCAGGGCCTCGCTGCCGCCGACCCGCTCGGCGATCGTCTCGATCAGCGCGGCGCAGGTGGCCGACAGCGCCGGGGTGATGCCCGAGATGTGCACGACGGCGGCGTCTTCCAGCGGCACGTCGGCCACGACGGCCGGCCCCATCTGCGCCGCCGCCGAACCGCGGCGGTAATAGAGCACGCCGTTGCCGGGGTCTTTGAAATAGACGCCGGTCGGCGCGTGCGGGTCGGTGCGCACCCACTGGACATCCACCCCGCGCGCAGCGACCGTCGCGCGCACGCGCTCGCCGAGCACGTCGCCGCCCACCGCGCTGACCCACGCGGTGTCGACGCCCAGAGCCGCGGCGTGGCAGGCCACGTTCGACTCAGCGCCACCCACGTGCAGGCGCAGCTCGTGTGCGGTCGCCAGCGGCTGCGCATGGGCGGGCGTGATCATCACCATGGTCTCGCCGAGGGTGATCAGGCGCGGGGTTGATGCAGTGTTCATAGAGGTGTCATACCTTGACGGTCGGGATGTTGGTGGTGGCCGCGAGCACGTGCAGCCTCTCCGATCCTTCCCGATCGGGACGGATGGATGCCACCAGGGTGGCGATCACGCCGACGACGGCGATCACTCCCGAGTAGACCACCACGGGCCAGAATGCGCCACCTGCTGCGGCCACGAGGGCGGCGCAGATGAGCGGGGCGAATCCGCCGCCGACATCCGCCCGCCGACTCCCCATGGACTCGGCGAGTCCATGGGCCACGGGGTATGGACTCGCCGAATCCCCATGGATTCGCCGGTGTCACCGTGGATTCGCCGGTGTCACCGCGGGAGCGCGCGGCTCTCTGGCCCAGTCGCCCGAGACGATGAACCGTTCGAGGACGGCGGCCGGCTCGGCCAGGTCGAGTCCGCGTCCGGCGACCCAGGCGTCGTCGTAGTACGTGTGCCGGTACCGGTCGCCGCGGTCGCACAGCAGCGAAACCACGCTGCCGGTCTCGCCGTGGTGCAGCATGTCGGCAATCAGCCCGAATGCTGCCCAGAGGTTCGTGCCGGTGGACGCACCGCCGCGAAAGCCGGTGCGCGCTGCGAGGAACCGCATCGCAGCGATGGATGCGGCATCGGGCACCTGCACCATGTGATCGACGATCTGCGGCAGAAAACTCGGCTCGACGCGGTTGCGGCCGATGCCCTCGATGCGGCTCGCGCCTGTCGTGTGCACGTCGCGTGAGCCGGTGTCCCATGCCTCGAAGAACGCCGAGTTCTCGGGGTCTGCCACACACAGCTGCGTGGGATGCCGCAGGTAGCGCACGTATCGTCCGATCGTCGCGCTCGTCCCGCCCGTGCCCGCACCCACGACGATCCAGCGCGGGATCGGGTGCCGCTCCTGCGCGAGCTGCTCGAAGATCGACTCGGCGATGTTGTTGTTGCCGCGCCAGTCGGTGGCCCGCTCCGCGAAGGTGAACTGGTCCATGTAGTGCCCGCCCGACTCGGCGGCAAGGCCCGCAGCCTCGTCGTACACGCGGGCCGCGTCGTCGACGAAATGGCAGCGGCCCCCGTAGAACTCGATGAGCTCGATCTTCTCCTGCGTGGTCGTGCGCGGGATCACGGCGACGAAGGGCAGCCCCAGCATCCGGGCGAAATAGGCCTCCGAGACGGCCGTGGATCCGCTCGAGGACTCGACGATCGTCGTGCCCTCGACGATCCAGCCGTTGCACAGACCGTAGAGGAACAGCGAGCGGGCCAGCCGGTGCTTGAGGCTGCCGGTCGGGTGTGTCGATTCGTCTTTCAGGTACAGCTCGATGCCCCAGTCCTCGGGCAGGGGGACCGACAGCAGATGAGTGTCGCTGGAGCGGTTCGCGTCGGCTTCGACCTTGCGCACCGCCTCGCTCACCCATGCGCGTGTACGCCGTGCCTGGTCCAGATCGTGCATCTTCGCTCCTCGTCCGCTGCGAGCCTAGTCGCTAGCATCTGATCCGTGACCAGTGACGACAGCCCCGAGGTTGAGACACCGCACGAGAGTGATCCGCCGGCGGCGCGCCTGCAGCGCATGTTCGGCGCCGAACGCGCCAAGGCGTTCATCGATGCGGTCGTCGCGATCGCGATGACGCTGCTGATCCTGCCGCTCATGGAGAGCGTGACCAGCGTCTCAGAACAGGGCGGAGGGGCTGCGCACTGGTTCGACGTGCACCAGTGGCAGCTGATCACCTTCGTCATCAGCTTCGCGGTGATCGCCAGCTTCTGGCTCAACCATCACCACCTGTTCGCCCGCGTGCACAGTGTCTCGACGGCGCTGCTGTGGGTCAGCTGCGCCTGGCTGCTGACGATCGTGTGGATGCCGATCGCCACGGCGATGACCGGCAGCATGAGCACCAACGATCCGCTCGTGAAGATCGTCTACATCGGCAGCATGTTCGCGGCGAGCCTGCTGATGCTGGCCCAGTGCCTCGTGCTGCAGGCGAATCCGTGGCTGCATGACGTGCCCGGACCGGAGCTGCGCCGCGCGATCGCGGGCGAGATCACCACGGCGCTGTTGTTCGTCGTGTCGCTTGCCGTCTCGCTGATTCCGGCGGTGGGTCTGCTCGCGCTGTTCCTCATGATGCTCACCGGCCCCGTGTATCGGATCTTCGCGCGTCTGCTGGGGGCTCGGCCTCGCGGCTCGAAGCGGGCACGCGCCCGCCACTGACCGGTCGCAGGCCGATCGGTCACATGATCCGGAAGAACATCGACGCCCACACGACCAGGAAGATGCCGGCGATCACGAACGTGACGACCGGCACGCGGCGCCGCAGGCGGCGTCCCCTCGGGGCGACGATCGGCGGCGGGGGAGTGAGCATGGCGGGTGCGGCGAAGGGGTGGTCCGGGGTGGATGCCGTGCCGGCGGCGGGCACCGCGGCGGCCGGTGCCGCGGCATCCCGCACCGCGTGGTCGTCGCGCCAGCGCGCCCACTGCGCCATCTTGTCGAGGATCGCGCCGACGGTGGCGAACAGCCACGCCCACGTCGCCGGGTCCAGGGTCGACAGGTCGCGCTGCGCGTACAGGAACAGCCAGTCGTCGACGATCTCGACGTCCAGGGCCGCGGCATGGTCGACGAAGCGCGCCATGATGTCGGGCGTGAACAGATACAGCGCGTCGCGCTCGTAGCCCTCGGGGCAGTACAGGGCGAAGTGCTTGTCGAAGTCGCCCTCGAGGCTCAGCCGCTGATCGCGCGAGAACGAGGCGGGCAGATTCGATCCGAACAGCGCGTTGTTGCTCGTGGCGTCCAGCACGATGTTCGGCAACGGCACGTCGAGCTTGATCGCGACGTATCCCCAGCGGTGTGTGGTCTGCTCTTTGCCCGACCCCGTCGTGTAGCGGTAGTTGCCGAACTCGACGAAGCGCGGCTGGTCGCCGCGCACCAGGTCCGACGAGGTGCGGCTGCTGCCCACCTGGAAGATCATGCCCGGCAGCTCGGGCGCGGCCATGCCCGGGTCGTAGGTCATCGCGTTCGCTCGGGCGAAGTTCGCGAGCCGGAACGTGCGGATTGCGCCGGTGCCCCGCACCAGGTGCGCGATGGCCGCTACCAGCGCGCCGACGAACACCAGCACCATGATGATCGGCACGATGGCGAACAGTCCTCCCAGGCCGCCGCCCATGCTCGTGGCGGCTGAGATGAACCCGACGAACACCGTGCTGCCGACTGAGAGGAACATCACCGCGATCACGACGATCATGACGATGCCGATGATCTGCTGCCCACTGCGTCCGCCGCCGTTCGCGCGCAGCTGCCGGGCGAAGGCCCGCGCGGCTGCCTTGTCGACCGGGTCGGTCAGCGGTCGGGGATCGAAGGATGCCGTGGCCTGCCTCATCGGTTCACCTCGTCGCCGTCCCAGGCCAGATCGGCGTCGGCCGGGATCTGCGCAACCTCCAGCCGAGGGTCGGCGACGATCGCCGCGACGAGGTCGGCGGTGCCGGCGACGATCGTTGAGTCCCAGTCGATCTCGGTGACCAGGACCCAGGCGCGGTCGTCGGGCCAGACGAGGCTCGGAGAGGCCGGGTCGGGCCACCCGGACGCGTGCTGCCAGGGCACGTGTTCGGCCCAGTGGTCGTCGGCGAACTCGGCGATGCCGCCGTGGAACAGCACGTAGTCGCGGTTCGGCAGGGTGAAGCGCGGGCCGCGGGAGATCTCGTCCGACAGCACGCCCGGCTGCCACGTCGGCTTCTGGAACGGGTTGTTGAAGAAGTCGCGGAAAGACAGCGACACGAACCTGCGGTGCCGGTTGGCGACTGCGTCGGGCGAGCCGGCATCGTCGTGGCCGTCGGGCGCGTCGGCGGCTGCGTCGCCGTCGGTCTGGTCGACCGGCGTGTATTCGGCGTAGCGCCGAGGCAGGCCTCCGCCGAACGTGCCTCCGCCGAACAGACCGGACGGCGCCACCTGCATCGTGCCGACCAGGCCGCCCCAGCCTTCCCAGATCGCGATGCCTCCGGCATCCGGCGTCGTCGTGTGCGCCTGCAGGATCTGCGCGAGCGCGGTCAGATCGGTGGATTCCAGGTGGCCTTCGCGCGGTGCGTCGTAACGCCAGCCGTCGGTGTCGCGCGGCCCGGCTCCGCTGCCGTAGGGCTCGGTGCGGCCGATGAGCCTTCCCCATTGCGCGGTCGGGTGCATGGTGGTGCCGAAGGCGCGGGCGACCTCTGCCCACCGCACACGTTCGGTGTCGATCTCTGGGCCGTCGGCGGTGAATGCCTCCCACGCGGCGCGGGCCCCGGCATCCTCGCCGTCTGCGGGCCACGCGCGCCCGACCGGACGCTCGCGATATGCCGGGTGGAAGACGCGCGCGTAGGCGGCGAACCCGCGCGGCACGGCGTCGTGCATTGTTCCCCGCCAGGGGTCGTCGATGCGCTCGCGAAGCCAGTCGCCGACCGCGACATCCTGCGTCCACTCCATCCGCCCACGCTACCGGGCGGCGCCCTCGGTGCCGGCGACGCGTGCACAGCTGCGGGGATTCCGATCGACACGCCGCTCGGTCCGCACGCCGCCCGGCGTGGCGGTGCCGATCCCCGCAGCCGTGCACGCACACTCCCACGCAGCCCGGCGGGCGGCGGGCGAGGAGGGGAGCCTTCCAATGGTGCCGATCGTCGATCAGAACCGGTCGAAGATTCGACCCGAACGGCGCGGATGCTCTCGATAACCTATGGCGTACCGATCAAACCTCGATGAGGAGGCTTTCTTGAGTACTCGAACGCACACCTGCACAGGCGTGGCGCTGGCGGCTCTTCTCGCGGTCGGCGTGGCGCTGACCCCGACCGCGGCGGCCACCGCTGCACCGTCGCCGGCCACCGCGACAGCTGTTCCTGCCGCCGCTGCCGACGACAGTGTCGACGACGCGACGGTGGTCCCGGTCCACATCAGCGGCGACCCGGCCAAGCGATGGAACCTCGTCGTCCTCGGCGACGGGTTCACCGCCGGCGAGATGGACCAGTTCGACGCCGCCGTGGAGCGGCACCTGAACGTCATGTGGAGCCTGGAGCCCTATCGCAGCTACAAGAACTACATCAACGTCTACGCGGTGCAGATCCCCTCAGTGGACTCGGGCACCTCATGCGAGGACGGTCCGAACGGCACGCGGCTGAACACGCCCCTGAACATGCAGTTCTGGAGCGGGTGCCGCACCAGCGGTGTCGAGCGACTGCTGGTCATGAACAACACCGCCGCCAAGAAGTATGCGGCGCTGGCGCCCAAGGCCGACCAGATCCTGGCCCTGTCGAACAGCTCGCTGTACGGCGGTGCCGGCGGATCGTACGCCACGGCCAGCGCGAACAACGCGATGTCGGCGCTTATCTCGCCCCACGAGCTCGGCCACTCGTTCGGCAAGCTGCAGGACGAATACGACTACTACAGCCGCGGTGTCACGACCGGTGACTACACCGGCGGCGAGCCATCGTCGAAGCACCACACGATCATGTCGGTCGATCAGATGGCGCAGACCCAGAGCAAGTGGTGGCGCTGGCTCGGCGACTTCAGCGAGTCGGGCGGCGTGATCGACCGCTACGAAGGCGGGCAGTATTACAGCACCGGCATCTGGCGTCCGAGCCAGCACAGCATGATGAAGTCGCTCGGGTTCTACATGGACCAGGTCTCGCGCGAGATCGTGGCCGCGAACATCTCGGCGTCCATCTCTCTGGTGGACCAGTCGACCCCGACCGATGCGCCCGTCGCGCGTGACGGCAAGATCTACGTCGACACCGTCTATCCCGTCTATCACGCGCTCGATGTCGCGTGGTCGGTCAACGGCACCGAGGTCTCTGCCGTTCGCGGAGACCGGGTCGTGGACATGGACGCGATCAAGGCGAAGCCCGGTGACGTCGTTCAGGCGCGCATCGTCGACCCGACCGAGTTCGTGCGCGATCCGCAGCTGCGCGAGTCCAAGATGACCGAGACGCTCTCGTGGACCGTCGGTGACCAGGCCTTCTCGGGCGAGGATGTCGCAGCCGGCATGATCCGTCGGCACTCGCCGAACGACGCCCCGGTCGGCGCGAAGGACATGCTGTGGGTGCACACCAGCCACCCGAACAGCGATCGTCAGGTGATCGAGTGGCGGATCGACCAGGGCACGCCCGGAGGCGCACTGCTGGCCCGCGGACCGCAGCTGGACCTGTCGACGCAGCAGCTGCCGGCAGGGGCGACGGTGAAGGTGTCGGTCTTCGACCGCACCGACCGCCATGCGATGGCCGAAGTGCGCTGGAAGGTCGACAACGCCGCACCCGGCACCGAGCCGGAGATCGGCGAGGCGGTCTCATCCGACGTGGACGCAGACGGAGTGCGGCACTACGTCGCCGACGACACCTTCACGATGGACCTCAAGGGAACCGATGACCAGGACGGCTACATCGTGAGCGAGTTCCGTGTCGACGGTGACGGATGGCACCACTACTACGGGTGGCCGAGCGACTCCACTGCGCCCTTCCGGTTCACGCCGACGGGGCTGAACGTGGACGATCTGATCTACGGCAACCTGGGCACGGACGGCATCTCGCTGTCGCCGTTCCACGAGCGCACTCCCGGCTACGGCACGCACGAGATCGAGTACCGCTCGATCGATGCGGCCGGCAATATCGCCGGCGCCGGCACGTTCCGTGTGACCGTCCGCGATCCGAAGGCGTCGGTCGACCCGACGCTGTCGGCCACGGCGTTCGCACAGTGCCGCGATGGTCGCATCGGCGTCGACGTGTCGGTCACGAACACGGGCACGGATGCTGTGGCCGCGACGGCGACGGGCGCGATCGGCAGTGCTGCCCTGGGCAGCATCGCTGCCGGGTCCACCGCAACGGCCACGATCGGCACCGACCGCCTCGCCGTCGAGAACGGCGAGATCACGATCGCTGCGACCGGCTCGACACCGGTGAGCATCACCATCCCGCAGAACCGGTACGCCTGCCACGCCTGAGCGACGGACGGCTGACCCTGCCGCCCCCGTGCCGCAACGGCCGGGGGCGGCAGGGTCTTCTGCGCGTGACGTCTGCAGGCGGCGGGTACGTCAGGCGAGGGCGGGCTCACGCTCGGTGATCCATTCGCGCACGAGGTGCGCGACCTCGGTCCAGCCCGCATCCATGGTGAGCGAATGCCCACGGCCCTCGACCTTGATGAAGTCGGTGCGCGACGGGTTGTCGGCGTACAGCTTGACCACGGCCTCGGTCACCTTCAGCGGCACCGTGTGGTCTTCGGTGCCGCTGATCAGCAGCAGCGGACCGCGGACCGCGTTGTGCGTGTCGACGGCAGCGGGCGAGTCGCGGACGAAGGGCGCTGTCGCGTCCTCGAACAGGGGGCGTCCTGGACCGGGGATCGCCCACGCCTCATGCAACGCATTCGACTCTTCGTCGCTGAGTGTGTTTCCGAAACTGTATTTGAACTGTTCGGCCGTCAGGGCGACCGTGCGCTTGCGGTTCGCGGGGTTGCCCAGCACTGGGAACGCGGAGCGCAGTTGCGAGAAGGGAAGGATCTTGACGCCCTTGACAGGTGCCGGATCGATCGCAACCGCGGCCGTCGCGTATCCGTTCGCGAGCAGTTCCTGGGCGATCAGCCCGCCGAACGAATGGCCGATCACGATTGGCTTGACCGGCATGTCGTCGATCAGGTCGGCGTAGTGGCGGCAGATCGCGGCAATGCCGACATCGTCCAGCGATTCCGGATGGTCTCGCGTGGCCTGGACCGTCTCACCGTCACCGGGCCAGCCGGGGGCCGACGTGGCATGGCCGGATGCCTCGAACAGATCCTGCCATGCGCGCCACGCGCTTGCATGGATCCACAGTCCGTGGATGAACATCACGGGTAAGCGTTTCGCGGGGGTTGTCTCTGACATGAACTGCTCCTTCTCTGTGGCCGCACGCTCTGTGCCCGTGCGTGCGGGATGGGCTACAGCGTCTGGATGAGCCCGCCGTCGACGCGGAAGTCGGCGCCGGTCACGTTGCCGAAGCGGCCGCTGGCGAGGATGACGACGAGGTCGGCCACTTCATCCGGACGCGTGAATCGGCCCGTGATTGCTTGGGCAGCAGCGGCCGCCGCCACGTCTGCCGGCGTGGCGTGCTCCGCCGCCGCCACGGTGCGAGCGACTCCCGTCTCACCCAGCCACAACGCGGTCTCGACCGGGCCGGGGCTGACGGTGTTGAGCCGGATGCCTTTACCGCCGAGCTCCTTCGAGAGCGACTTCGAGAGATTGCCCAGCGCCGCCTTCGCAGCCGAGTAATCGATCACGAGGGGGTCGGGGAGCATAGCGTTGACGGAATCGACCGTCACGACGCTGCCGCCTCCGTTGCGGATCAGCTGTGGGATCGCGGCACGGAGCGCCCGGACGGCGGCCATCAGTGTCAGATTGAGCGTCTGCAGCCATTCCTGATCCGAGACGGCGACGAAACCCGCCGGCCGAGGCGTCACGGCCCCGACATTGTTGATCAGGATGCTGAACCCGCCGCTGTCGGTGGCGCGACGAATGAGATCTGCCGGGCCGTCGGCTGTGGACAGGTCGACGGCTTCGAACTGCACCCTGCCGCCTGCCACCAGGTCGGCAAGCTCTGCGCTGAGAGTCCGGGCGCCGGCGACGACCTCCGCGCCTTCGTCGACGAGTGTCTTCGTCACCGCGAGGCCGATGCCTTTGCTGGCCCCGGTGACGACTGCTCTGGTGCCCGCCAGATGAAGGTCCATCCCGTTCGCCTATCGTCGACCCACGCAGAGGGTGCGAAATCCCGATCATGGTAGACGGACTGGTCTATCTGGTCAGATGACAGTATGGACCTGAAGATCGGCGTGGGCAAGGGGGAGATCGATGGTCGAACAGATCACGACGGCAACAGCATCCACCGGCGCGCCATCGGCCGCGCGGGACCGGATCCTGACGACGGCGACCGCGCTGTTCACATCCACGGGCATCCGGGCAGTCGGCGTGGACCGGCTTATCGCCGAGTCGAACGTCGCGCGTGCAACCTTCTTTCGGCACTTCCCGACGAAAGACGACCTTGTCATCGCGTTTCTCGACGCGCAGGCCGCCGAGACGCGTCGCCGGCTGACGGCCACGCGCGAGCGCCGGGGAGCTCGTGCGCTGCTGGACGAGATCGTGTCGCACGCGAAGGCGGGGATGGCGTCCGAGGGCTTCCGCGGCAGCGAGTTCATCAACACAGCAGCCGAGTACAGCGACCCCGAGCACCGCGTGCGTGGTGTCGTCGATCGCCACCGGGCATGGCTGCGCGACGTCATGGCCGACGCATTGCGCGAACTCGGTCACCCCGCGCCCGATGCTGCAGCAGAGGTGCTCTTGGCCATGCGTACGGGAGCCCTGGTCGCCTCGTCGTTGGAAGGCTTCCACGACACCGAGGGCGTCTTCGACTCCGTGTGGTGGGCGCTCGTCGACCAGCGGTGACGACGGTCGGCGGCAGGGCGCGGCATCCGATAGACTGTCAAGGTTGTCTGGCGTGACATGCGTCGGATGACGTGCAACACACCCTCCTGCTCACGGGAAATCCCCGCGAGCCGTTCTAGTCCGAAGGAGGTGGGTTAGTGACGCACCAGTACGAACTCATGGTCATCTTGAACCCCGAGATCGATGAGCGCCAGGTTTCAACGCACCTGGACAAGTTCCTCAAGGTCATCACCGATGCCAAGGGAACGATCGAGAATGTCGACATCTGGGGTCGCCGCCGTCTGGCGTACGAGATCCAGAAGAAGACCGAGGGCATCTACGCCGTCGTCGACTTCACCGCCACCAGCGAGGCCACGCAGGAGCTCGACCGTCAGCTCAAGCTGAACGAGCTCGTGATGCGCACCAAGGTGCTGCGCGCCGAAGAGGCGATCGCTCAGGTCGCCGCCGAGAAGCAGCGCTCCGAAGCGAAGGCCGCCCGCAAGGCGACCGCAGGCGCGAAGGCGTAACGACGATGGCCGGCGAGACGATCATCACCGTCGTGGGAAACCTCACGGCTGACCCCGAACTGCGCTACACGCAGTCGGGCCTGCCCGTCGCGAACTTCACGATCGCGTCGACGCCGCGCACCTTCGACCGTCAGGCGAACGAGTGGAAGGACGGCGAGGCGCTGTTCCTGCGCGCGAGCGTGTGGCGCGAGTTCGCCGAGCACGTCGCGGGCTCGCTGACCAAGGGCTCCCGGGTGATCGCATCCGGTCGCCTGAAGCAGCGCTCCTACCAGGATCGCGAGGGCAACAACCGCACGTCCATCGAGCTGGAGGTCGACGAGATCGGCCCCTCGCTGCGCTACGCGACCGCTCAGGTCACGCGCGCGGCCTCGTCGGGCGGTGGCGCTCAGCGTCAGCAGCAGGTGTCCGAAGAGCCGTGGGCGACCCCCGGGTCCTCGAACGGCGGCGCGACCGGCGGTGCCGGTGGCGCAGACGCCTGGAGCACGCCCGGCAACTACGGCGACGACACCCCGTTCTGATCTGCCGCTCGTTGAGAGAGCCCGCGCGCAGCGCGAGCGAGTCGAAACGCGCAGGGCGACCAGAGCGCCCGGTCGAGGCATCCTCGCAAAGAATTCTCATCTGATCTCAATCAATACAAGGAAACAACATGGCTGGAAAGTCGAGCGGCGACCGCCGCAAGCCGCGGAAGGGCGCGAAGAACGCCGCTCCCGCGAAGTCGATCCGTGTCGGCGTCATTGACTACAAGGACGTCGCCACCCTCCGCAAGTTCATCTCGGAGCGCGGAAAGATCCGCGCCCGTCGTATCACCGGTGTCTCCGTGCAGGAACAGCGCCTCATCGCCCGCGCCATCAAGAACGCGCGCGAGATGGCCCTTCTGCCCTACGCCGGCGCCGGCCGCTAAGGAGCACCCTGATGGCAAAACTGATTCTCACGAATGAGGTCGCAGGTCTCGGCAGCGCCGGTGACGTGGTCGAGGTCAAGAACGGGTACGCCCGCAACTACCTCATCCCCCAGGGTTTCGCGGTGACGTGGAGTCGCGGTGGCGAGAAGCAGGTGGCGTCGATTCGCGCCGCCCGTGACTCCCGTGCGATCCACGACCACGAAGAGGCCGTGGCCCTCAAGGACGCCCTCGAGTCGAACAAGGTCAAGCTGACCATGAAGGCCGGTGCCGAAGGCCGTCTGTTCGGCGCCGTCAAGACCGGCGACATCGCCGACGCGGTCAAGGCCGCCGGTCTGGGCGACCTGGACAAGCGCAAGATCCACATCACCGCGCCGATCAAGGCCATCGGTGAGCACGAGGCGACGATTCGTCTGCGCGACGAACTGACCGCCGTGATCACGCTGCAGGTCGTCGCCGCCAAGTAAGGCTGCGCCCGCTGCACAAGGGCCGTCGACCTTCGGGTCGGCGGCCCTTTGCGTGTGCATGGGTCGGACTGTGCGCGTCGTCCGGCCCAGGTCGGAGACCGCCCCGGACCCGGCCCGGACCCGCCTGGACCCCGGGGCGAAAGCTGCACTTTCCTGCTGATGCGCCAGGAAAAACGGAGCGCATCAGCAGGAAAGTGCAGCATGAGGGTCGGTGCCGCGCGCTGTCGCGCTGGCGGGCTGGCGGGCGGCGCCAGGCAGGGGAGTCTCACTGAGACGGCGCAATGGATGCCGCGGGCCGTGTTCTGGGACGACCCGCGGCATCTGCCGCAATCGCTTCAGGCCGGGTCGCGCGTGCCCAGGCATGTGCGCGCGCGACCCGAGTCCTTACGCCGTGCGGCGCCTGCGGAGTGCGGGGAGCGCTCCGAGGATGAGGAGCCCGAGTCCGGCCAGGAGCGCACCCATCGGCAGTGCCCCGCCGGTTTCGGCGAGCTCTCCAGTCGTTGAAACCGGAGCGGCGAGGTTTTGTGTGGTGTCCGTCACTGCTGCGGGTTCGATGGTGGGTCCACTCGGGTTGGTGCCCGGGTTGGTGCCGGGGTTGGTCCCCGGGTTGGTCCCCGGGTTGGTGCCCGGGTTCGTTCCGGGGTTGGTGCCCGGGTTCGTGCCGGGGTTCGTGCCGGGGTTCGTGCCGGGGTTGGTGCCGGGGTTGGTGCCCGGGTTCGTGCCCGGGTTGGTGCCCGGGGCGCCGGGGTCGGTGACGGTCGTGCTGTCACCGATGACCGAGATCGCGTTGTCGCCGATCGTGATCGGGACGTTCACCGGCAGCGCGATCTGCGTGCCGCTGAGGATCCCGCCGGTGCCCGAGGTGAGGATCTCCCCAAGACCGCCAAGACCGCCAAGGCCGCCCAGCGTCGTCCCGTCTGCCGGAGTGGTGCCTGTCGCCCCGGTGGTGGTGGTTTGGCTGTCGCCGATCACGGCGAGGGCGTTGCCGCTGGCGGTGATGGGTGCGGTGATGGGTGCGAGCGCCTGGGTGCCGCTGAGGGGGCCGTCGGTGCCGTCGGTGAAGGCGTCGCCGAGCTGGCTGGCGGCTGGCGCCGGAGTGGTGCCTGTCGTCCCGGTGGTTTGGCTGTCGCCGATCACCGAGAGGGCGTTGCCGCTGGCGGTGATGGGTGCGGTGATGGGTGCGAGCGCCTGGGTGCCGCTGAGGGGGCCGTCGGTGCCGTCGGTGAAGGCGTCGCCGAGCTGGCCGGTGTCCGATGCCGGAGTGGTGCCTGTCGTCCCGGTGGCCTGGCTGTCGCCGATCGCGGAGAGGGCGTTGCCGTCGACGGCCACTGGGATGGTGACTGGCGCGTCGACCTGCGTGCCGCTGGCTACGCCGTCGGTGCCGTCGGTGATCGCCTCCGACGAGGCGGTGGGAGCGGTTGCGGCATCCGCCGTCGCGTCGGTCGTGTCCGCCGGTGCCTGCGTCGTCGCCGATTGGCTGTCGCCGAAGAGCGAAATCGCATTGCCGCTCACGGTGACGGGCGCATCGATGCCGATCGGCGCCTGCGTGCCCGAGAGCACACCGTCTGCACCCGACGTCGAGACGGCGACCGGTGCCGGTGCCGGCGCCGGGGCCGGTGCGGTGGTCGACGAACCCGAGTTCTCGGCGGTGGGATCGCCGATCAGCGAAACCGCAGTGCCGGTCACGGTGATCGGCGCGCGGACGGTGATGGCCGCCTGCGACCCCGAGCCGGTGCCCTCCTGGCCGGACGTGGTCGCAGACGGAGTTGCAGACGTCGTATCGGCCGGCTGTGTGGCCGGCGCGGCGTCAGTCGTTCCCGCGAGGGTGTCGCCGATCGCCGAGATGGCGTTGCCGACGACGCTCACGGGAGCGTTGAGTGAGATGACGCTTTGGGTTCCCGACAGAATTCCGCCGTCCCCCGTCGTCTCGGCCGCATTGGCGGCCATGCTGCCGGCGAGCGTGATGCCCCCGGCAAGAAGCGTGCCCAACAGGGCGCGCTTGACAAACGTATTCATGAGAAAGTCCTTCCTGGACTGATCGAATCGACCGCGGGCGAAGGCGCGCGGGAACCATGGCCGCAACGGGGCGGCAGGTTCAGCGATCAGTCAGGAGAGACGTCGGTGGCGTAGGTCGGCGCGACCGGTGAATGGGCATCGTCGAGTCGTCCGCTGCGCGTCCAGGCACGGTGCGCGAAGAGGAAGCCGACGGCCATCACAGCCGCGACGCCGGCTCCGAAACCACCGGAGCCAGACAGACAGGAACCGGCCGGAGCACATGCCCCGAGGCCGAAAGAGTCCCCGGTGACGGGCGGGAAGGATGCCGTTCCCGGGCCCGTGCGCGGAACAAGCGCCGCACCCACGGCGCTGACGGCCGTCACCGCGTGGAACCACGCAGCCGTCGCCGTTTCAGTGGATGCTGCAACCGCCGCGATCGCAGCGAATCCGACGGTGCTCGCGCCAGGCGCGGCGGTGCCGGAGCCGAGTTGGCCGGGCAGGATGCCCACTGACGGGAGACCGGGCCCGCCGACGCCTCCAGCGGGCGGCTGTGCCGGCTGCAGGATCGAGCCGCCGGGAAGGGTGGAAACGGGCTCGGTCACCGTTGCAGCTGTGCCGGAGGCGACGTGGTCGACCGCTCCGGTCACGGTGGTGAGTGTGTCGCCGAGCGCCGATGTCGTCTGCTGCAGCGTGCCGTTCAGATCGAGCGACGAGACGACATCGCCGACCACGGGCACCTGCTCCACGGCCGACACGACGGGCGCCACAGCCTTCACGACCGTTGTCAGCGTTGAGGTGACCGGCTGCACGACTGATGTGACGACTCCCTTGTCGATCACTGTCGTGACGGGCTGGACGACCGGCTTGACGACCTTCTCGACCGGCGCAAGCACGGGTTTGGTGATCGTGGTCACGGCCTTCACGACGGGTGCGATCACCGGCGCGGTCGTGACGGTGGTGGTTGCGGCATCCGTGACCGAGCCCAGGGTGCCGTCAACAGCGTCGGTGACGGCGGTCAGTCTCGCGGTTCCGGTCGAGACCGTGTCGTCGACGGTGCCGAGCACCGACCCGACGAGGCTCGACAGTCCGTGCGTGGGGGAGCCGTCGGAGTCATCGGCGGCGTGGGCGCCATTCGCGGCGAGGCCGAACAGGACGGCTGCGAGGATCCAGGCGAACGCGAGCGCAACGCCCGCGACAGCGAGCACCGTCGCTCGCCGCATCAGCGGTGACAGGGTCACGCTCACCTCCCCCGAGAAGCAATGCCTGCGCACACGGATGCGTGCGCGATGAGGGTGCCTGGACTGCATACGTTACCTCTCGGCTCCGTGCCTGTCCAGTGGATTCCCAGGATGTCGCCGCCTTCGCGCGCGCGGACTTGTGGTCTGCGTCGACTTGTGTATAACTCCCGCATTCGTGGGAACCTTCAACTCGCTCTTGAAGTAGAGTTTCATCCACAGGGTGTGAATCCTGAAAGCCCTGGTCAGTAGCTAGAAAAAAGTCTGAATTCGCGAATTACACAGGTGTTGTCCACAGGCGCTGTACACAGGACTCGCGGCGTTTCTCGCAATCTCTCCACATAGTTATCCACAGGGCGAGTTGCACCCTTCGCGGGTCGTATCTAGCGTGGGTCACTGGCTCGACCGGGGGAGGCATCCGTCGTGGAGGAGGGATGTCTGAGGCCTGTGATCTGCTGTGTTCACGGGCGGCCGCGGCATCCATCGACGACGGCGAGGGATCCGACTCGGATCATGATTCGCCAGAGGACATACGCGCAGCCAACGCTCGTGGCAAGAGCTCGGCCCAGCAGGAGAGGACGGACGACGTGTCGATCGCGGACATCTCCGATGAGCGCCTGGGGGCGCCGCGGGAACCGGAGCGCACGCCACCGCACGACATCCTCGCCGAACAGAGTGCGCTGGGCGGGATGCTGCTGTCGAAGGATGCCGTCGCCGACGTCATCGAGAGTCTGCGCGGCACGGACTTCTATGTGCCCAAGCATGAGCTGATCTTCGAGGCGATCCTCAATCTGTACTCGCACGGTGAGCCCACCGATGTGATCACGGTCACCGACGAGCTCATCAAGACCGGCGACCTGCAACGGGCCGGCGGTGCGGACTACCTGCATACGCTGACCTCGATCGTGCCGACCGCCGCCAACGCCGGCTATTACGCATCGATCGTCTCGGAGCGCGCGCTGCTGCGCCGCCTCGTCGAGGCGGGCACCCGCATCGTGCAGATGGGCTACAACGGCCAGGGCGAGGCGCTCGATCTGGTCAACAGTGCGCAGTCCGAGATCTACGGGGTGACCGGGGTCGAGGCATCCGAAGACTACGTGCCGCTGACGATCGCCGTCGATGCCGCCGTCGACGAGATCGAGGCCGCTCGCGGGCGCGACGGTCAGATGACCGGCATCCCGACCGGGTTCCGCGAGCTCGACGACCTGACCAACGGCCTGCACGCCGGACAGATGATCGTGGTGGCCGCCCGACCTGCGATGGGCAAGTCGACACTGGCTCTGGACTTTGCCAGGTCGGCGGCGATAAAGCACGAAATGCCCACCATCTTCTTCTCGCTCGAGATGGGGCGCAGCGAGATCGCGATGCGTCTACTGTCGGCTGAGGGCGCGATCCCGCTGCAGAACATGCGCAAGGGCACACTCGACCAGCGCGACTGGACGACCGTCGCCTCCGTGCGCGGGCGCATCAACGACGCGCCGCTCTACATCGACGACAGCCCCAACATGTCGCTGGTCGAGATCCGCGCGAAGTGTCGGCGGCTCAAGCAGCGCGTCGGGCTGAAGATGGTCGTGATCGACTACCTGCAGCTGATGTCCAGCGGCAAGCGGGTCGAGTCGCGTCAGCAAGAGGTCAGCGAGTTCTCGCGAGCGCTGAAGCTGCTCGCGAAGGAGCTGCAGGTGCCGGTGATCGCACTGTCGCAGCTGAACCGTGGTCCCGAGCAGCGGCAGGACAAGAAGCCGCAGGTGTCGGACTTGCGTGAGTCGGGCTCGATCGAGCAGGACGCCGACATGGTGATCCTGCTGCATCGTGAGTCGGTCTACGACAAAGACAGCCGGCCCGGCGAGGCCGACCTGATCGTGGCCAAGCACCGAAACGGTCCGACCGCGACGATCGAGATCGCCTTCCAGGGCCACTTCTCGCGCTTCGCCGACATGGCTCCCGCGGGCGACTTCCAGTAGCTGCCCACTCAGGCGCCACCGAGCGCACGCAGCTGAGTGAGCCCCTCGGCGATCAGTTCGGGCAGCTCGCGTGTCTCGCCGTCGGAGAGCCAGGCGGCGAACGCCGAGGTGAGCACCGCGATTCCCGCACGTGCCGCGATCGAGGCTGACGGCTCCGCCACGCCGCGATCGCGGAGTGCGGCGGCCATCCCATCGGCCACGCCGGCCATCTTGAGCAGCTCACGCTCCTGGAGGCCGGGATTGGCGGCGATCACCATGTTGCGGATGCGCGAATCCGCGCGTCGCTCGGGCTGGAAGAGCTCAAGGCTCGCGTACAGGCCGGCGGCGACGGCATCCAGCGCGGAGGCGTCTGGCGGAGCGCTGTGCACTCCGTCGATGAAGATCGCCGCGAACTTCTCCTGGTCGCTGAACAGCACCTCGCGCTTGTCGGCGAAGTAGCGGAAGAACGTGCGCTCGGTGACGCCGGCACGCTCGGCGATCGCCGCGACGGTCGTGGCCTCGAGGCCCTGCTCGCCGAACAGCTCGGCTGCGGCACGCCGCAGCCGCCCCGCGGCATCCGGTTCCCATCTCCCCATTCCCTGATGATATCTGATGACAGATGCTGACATCAGTGTTACTGTACCCATGTCAGTAACTGACATGACCATTTCAGGAGGACATCATGCGGTACTTCATCACCGGCGCGTCGGGTTGGATCGGCTCTGCCGTCAGTCGCGAACTCATCGCCGCAGGGCACCGGGTCAGCGGGCTCGCCCGCTCCGATGCGTCGGCCGAGGCGATGGCGTCATTCGGCGCGGACGTCGTGCGCGGCTCCCTCACCGATCCCGACGTGCTGCGGGATGCCGCGTCGGCGGCAGACGGCGTCGTGCACCTCGCCTTCACCCACGACTTCAACGACTTCGAAACGGCGTCGGCCATCAACCAAGCGGCGGTCGAGGCGATCGCATCGGCGCTCGAGGGCTCGGGCAAGACACTGGCGATCGCATCGGGCGTCGCGGGGCTCGTGCAAGGCAGGCCTGCCACCGAGAATGATGCCGGGGAGCGGCCGGTTCTTCGTCAGGCCACCGAGCGCTATGTGCTCGCGCTCGCCGGTCGTGGGATTCGTCCGCTCAGCCTGCGATTCGCGCCGACGGTGCACGGCACCGGCGGAGATCACGGCTTCATCAAGACGATCGCGCAGATCGCTCGGCAGCATGGCGTCTCGGGGTACATCGGCGACGGCAGCGCGCGGTGGGCGGCCGTGCATCGGGATGACGCGGCGCACCTCGCAAGGCTCGCGCTCGAGTCCTCTGAGCCGGGCGGGGTCGTGCACGCGGTCGGCGAAGAGGGAGTGCCGACCAAGGTGATCGCCGAGGCGGTCGGGGCGCGACTCGGCGTGCCGACGGCATCCATCGCCGCGGAGGATGCCGTCGAGCACTTCGACTGGATCGGCCGCTTCTTCGGTCAGGACTTCTCCGCGACCAGCGACATCACGCGCGCCCGCTACGGGTGGGAGCCGACGCACCCGACGCTGCTCGAAGACATCGCCGCGGGCGGCTACGACGTGCCGCGGGCAGACGCGGCCTGAACCCGAGTGTGCACAGCCGGCGGATCGCTCGCGTGATTCGCCGGCTCGGGCGCTCGCTGAGGCAGCGGCCGCGGCATCGTCAGGCGGATGACTCGGGCCGAGCGTGGGCCGCCAGGAGGCCGTCCAGCAGCACGCCGGTCATGCGCTGCGCACGGTCGGCGGAATCTCCCGGATGGCTGTCGCCGAGCCTACCGAGGGCGGTGATGAGGTCTTCGGCACGCATGTCGTCGCGAAGGGTGCCGTCGCGCGCGCCGGCGTCGAGGATGTTCTGGACTCTGGGAGCGAGCACACCGAGGAACTGATCCGGCAGCGGCCGGTATGCGGGGTCGCCGGAGTGCAACGCGCTCGCGAAGCCGCGCTTGGTGGCGAGGAACCGGCCGAGGCGCTCGGCCCACAGGCGCAGCGCCTGGGCGGGCGGAAACTGCTCCGCCAGGCGGTCCGCCTCGGCGGCGGTGGCTTCCAGCTCCCTGCGGAAGACCGCGATGATCAGATCCGAGCGGTGCGGGTAGTTGCGGTAGATGGTCCCGACCCCGACGCCCGCCCGCGCCGCGATCTTGCGCATCGGCGCATCCACGCCCGACTCGGCGAACACCGCCTTGGCGGCGTCGAGTACGGCCGCCGTGTTGCGCTCGGCGTCGGCGCGTTTGCGGCGAGGGGCCGCGACGCGCTGCTCGATGGGTTGACTCAATCGACTTCTCCGCGTGACAAGCGGAACGATGTTCCGTATAGTAGCGGACGACTGTTCCGCTTCACTGAGCATATCGGCTCAGCGGCGGGACCGTGATCTTGGAGGAAGACCATGCAGTATCGTCCGTTCGGCCGCACCGGCATCCATGTCTCACCGTTCGCCCTCGGCGCGATGATGTTCAGCTCGTTCGGCAACTCAGATCAACGCGAGGTGGACACGATGGTGGGCCGGGCCCTGGATGCCGGCATCAACTTCGTCGACACCGTCGACGCCTATGGCGACTCGGAAGAGATGCTCGGCCGGGCGCTCAAGGGTCGCCGCGACGACATCGTGCTCGCCTCGAAGTTCGCGTTGGCGCAGGGGGATGACCCCAATCGCCGGGGTGGCTCACGCCGCTGGATCATGACCGCCGTCGAGAACTCACTGCGTCGCCTGCAGACCGACCATCTCGACGTCTACCAGATGCACCGCCCCGACCCCGACACCGACATCGAAGAGACACTCGCGGCGCTGACGGATCTCGTGCGCAGCGGGAAGGTGCGGGTGATCGGCACCTCTGACATGCCGGCATCCGACATCGTGGAGGCGCAGTGGATCTCACAGCGCCGGGGCCTCGAGCGCTTCCGCAGCGAGCAGCCGCACTACTCCCTACTGGATCGCTCGATCGAACGCGAGGTGCTGCCGGTCGCGCAGCGCTACGGCATGGGCACGGTGATCTGGAGTCCGCTGGCCAGCGGCATGCTCACCGGCCGGCTGCGCCGCGGACAGGAGAGCGACCTGCTCCGCACGCGCAGGTTCGCGGCACTGCGGGATGAGCGGCGGATCGATGCGGTCGAGCAGTTCATTCCGCTCGCCGAAGAGGCGGGGATGTCGCTGACCCACATGGCTCTGGCCTTCGTGATCGCCCACCCCGGCGTGACCGCCGCGCTGATCGGTCCCCGCACGATCGAGCAGCTGGACGACCTGCTCGCCGCCGCGGAGGTGAGCCTCTCCGACGATGTGCTGGACCGGATCGACGCGATCGTCGCGCCCGGCACCGGAATCGGACGGATGGACCAGGAGTACGACACGCCGTCGATCGTCTCGGCGAGCCTGCGCCGCCGGCCGGTTGCGGAGCGGTCGGCTCAGTAGGTACCCGCCCGGGCTCACGCTGCGCCGCGATGCGAGGTCATGACGCCGTATCGCGGCGCAGCGAGTGGCCCCCGGCGAACAGTCCGTCGGGGTTCAACACCGCCCACGGCGTCCACGGTCGCGCGCGGCTCACGGCCGACGAGATGCGGCGCTTCGCCGGACCGGAGCGTCGTGTGGGCTGATCCGATACGCCCCGCTCCGGTCGGACTACGGTCAGAACATGGTCGACGGCAATCCGATCGCTGCGGGGTGGGATCGCACCTACCTGGGCACCCCGCCCTGGGACATCGGCCGCCCGCAGCCGGCGTTCCTCGCCGCAGCGGACGAGCTGGCCGGCACTGTCGTCGAGTTCGGGTGCGGCACCGGCGAGCAGACGCTGCTGGCCGCCCGGCGCGGTGCGCGGGCCATCGGGCTCGACATCTCGTCGCGGGCGATCGCGCGGGCACAGGCGAAGGCTGCGGCCGCCGGGCTCGCCGCCCAGTTCGAGGTCGCCGACGTTCTGGATGCCGCGTCCCTGCCCGCCGATCTCGAGGCGGTCGCCGATCTTGTGATCGATTCGGGTACGTTCCACATGTTCGGCGCACATGACCGGCACCGGTATGCGGCATCGGCCGAGCGGGTCCTCACGCCCTCGGGTCGGTGCATGCTGCTGACCGTACGGCCCGACCCCGCACGATCCTGGGGCCCTCCCGGAGTGACCCCGGCCGAGGCGGTGGCCTCATTCGGAGAGCGATGGCGGATCGTCGACGTCACCGACACCTCCTTCGAGACGACGTCGCCTCTGGGCTCGATTCCGGCGAGCTTGATCGTGCTCGGCCCGGCGTAGCGCCAAGCCGACGGATGAGGATGCCGTGAAACCCGCCCATGCGTGACCCACGCGGCTTAACCTCTCCCCATGACCTCATCGCCTCCCGAGATCACCACGACCGGTCAGCTGCGCGCATCGGGCCACGTGCATCGCCCGCTGCGCGCTGAGCTGCGCGAGAACCTGCTGGCAGCGCTCGCCGACGGACCCGATCCGTGGCCGGGCATCCACGGGTTCGACACCACGGTCATCCCGCAGCTGGAGCGGGCGCTGATCGCCGGCCACGACATCGTGCTCCTGGGGGAGCGCGGCCAGGGCAAGACGCGCCTGCTGCGCAGCCTCGTCGGCCTGCTCGACGAATGGTCGCCGGTCATCGCCGGGTCCGAGCTCGGCGAGCATCCGTACCAGCCGGTGACACCGGCATCCCTTCGTCGTGCCGCCGAACTCGGCGACGACCTGCCCGTCGCGTGGCGCCACCGCTCCGAGCGCTATGCCGAGAAGCTCGCGACGCCCGACACCTCGGTCGCCGACCTCATCGGCGACGTGGACCCGATCCGCGTCGCCGAAGGGCGGTCGCTGGGCGACCCCGAGACCATCCACTACGGGCTCGTGCCGCGCAGCCACCGCGGCATCGTCGCGATCAACGAGCTGCCCGACCTGGCCGAGCGCATCCAGGTGTCGCTGCTGAACGTGATGGAGGAGCGCGACATCCAGATCCGCGGCTATGTGCTGCGCCTCGACCTCGACGTGCTCATCGTCGCCACCGCCAACCCCGAGGACTACACCAACCGCGGGCGCATCATCACACCGCTGCAGGACCGCTTCGGCGCCGAGATCCGCACGCACTACCCGCCCACCATCGACGAGGAGGTGGCGGTGATCCGTCAGGAGGCCGAGCTGGTCGCCGATGTGCCGGAGTACCTGCTCGAGATCCTCGCGCGGTTCACCCGCAACCTTCGGGAATCGGATGCCGTGGACCAGCGCGCCGGGGTCTCTGCGCGTTTCGCGATCGCCGGTGCCGAGACGATCGCGGCGGCCGCACTGCACCGCGCGACGCGGCAGCACGAGCCTGAGGCCGTCGCCCGACCCGTCGACCTCGAGACGGCCGTGGACGTGCTCGGCGGCAAGATCGAGTTCGAGACGGGTGAGGAGGGGCGTGAGCGGGCCATCCTCGAGCATCTGCTGCGCACGGCGGTGGCCGAGACCGCCCGGGCGCATCTGAGCGGCATCGACGCCACCGTGCTCGTGGATGCGCTGCACGGCAGGTCGGGGGGACCGGCGGCCGCCACGGTCATGACCGGCGAACAGGTGCCGGCTGCCGACGTGCTGGCCGCGATGCCCGTGCTGGGGGAGTCCGATCTGTTCGACCGGGTCGCCGGCCGGCTCGATGCGCACACACCGGGCGAGCGCGCCGGCGCCCTCGAGCTGCTGCTCGAATCGCTCTACCTCGAACGGCTGATCGGCAAAGAGAGCGCCGGGGGAGAGACCGTCTATGGCTGAGCGCAATCTCGACCCGTGGCATCCGGCGTACCTCCGGCATCCGCCCGTCAGCGAGGCAAGGAGCGGCTGATGGTGCGCAGCTTCCACCGCGTGCCCGCGCACACGGCACGGTACGGCAGGTATTCCGGCGGCGATCCGCTGGCCCCGCCGGTGCCCGTGCAGCAGGCGCTCGAAGCGATCGGCGCCGACGTGATGGCCGGCGTCTCGGCCGAGCGTGCGATGCGCGAATACCTGCGCCGCGGGGGTTCCGGCCGGCAGGGGCTCGACGATCTGGCGCGCCGCGTGCGCGAGCGGCGGGCCGAGCTGGTGAGCAGGCACCGCCTGGACGGCACCCTGCAAGAGGTGCGTCAGCTGCTGGACCGAGCGGTGCTCGAAGAGCGCAAGCGCCTCGCCACCGACGTGCAGCTCGACGACGACGCGCGGGCCTTCGCCGAGATGCGGCTCGAGAACCTGCCGCCCAGCACCGCCGCGGCGGTGAACGACCTCGCCGATTACGACTGGCAGAGCCCCGCCGCACGGGCCGACTACGACAAGATCCGCGAGCTGCTCGGTCGCGAGCTGCTCGATCAGCGCTTCGCGGGCATGAAGCAGGCGCTCGAGAACGCGACGGATGCCGATCGCCAGGCCATCCGCGAGATGCTCGACGATCTGAACGCCCTGCTCGACAAGCGTCGGCTCGGCGAAGACACCCAGGCTGACTTCGACGAGTTCATGCGCAAGCACGGCGCGCAGTTCCCCGAGAATCCACAGAATCTCGACGAGCTCATGGACGCTCTCGCGCAGCGCTCGGCGGCCGCGCAGCGGATGCTCAACTCGATGAGTCCCGAACAGCGCGACGAGCTGATGAACCTGGCGGCGCAGGCGTTCGGCTCCCCCGAGCTCATGCAGTCGCTCTCGCTCTTGGACGACAACCTGCGCGCGCTGCGACCCGGCGAGGACTGGACGGGTTCGGCATCCTTCTCCGGCGACGAGCCGATGGGGCTCGGTGAGGCGACAGGCGTGATGCAGGACCTGTCCGACCTCGATGCGCTCGCCGAGCAGCTGGGGCAGGTGTACCCGGGCGCGCGCATGGACGACATCGACCTCGATGCGCTGGCCCGCCTGGTCGGCGACGATGCCGCCGTGAACGCCCGCGCTCTGCGCGATCTCGAGCAGCAGCTGCGCGACACCGGCATGCTGCAGCGGGCCTCGGACGGCTCGCTGCGGCTGACGCCGAAGGCGATGCGCCAGCTGGGGCGGGCGTTGATGTGGGATGTCGCGACCCGCCAATCGGCCCGGTCGGGGCGCCGCGAGACGCGCAACGCGGGTGCGGCCGGTGACCGCACCGGTGCGACGCGCGAATGGGCGTACGGCGACACCGAGCCGTGGGACATCCCACGCACGGTCTCCAACGCGGTGCTGCGCACGATCGCGTCCGGCGGCGACGCTTCGCACGGTGTGCGGCTCGACACCCGCGACGTCGAGGTCGTCGAGACCGAGCAGCGCACGACCGCCGCCGTGGCGCTGCTGGTGGACACGTCGTTCTCGATGGCGATGGACGACCGATGGGTGCCCATGAAGCGCACGGCGCTGGCACTGCACCATCTGATCTCCACGCGCTTTCGCGGCGACGACCTGCAGCTGATCGCGTTCTCGCGGTACGCCGAGGTGGTCGATATCGAGCAGCTCACGGCGAAAGATGCCGTGTGGGACAAGGGCACGAACCTGCACCATGCGCTGCTGCTGGCCGAGCGGCACTTCCGTCGGCATCCGACGGCGCAGCCGGTGCTGCTGATCGTGACCGACGGCGAGCCCACCGCGCACCTCGAGCCGAACGGCGAGGTGTTCTTCTCGTACCCGCCCGATCCGTACACGGTGGCCGTCACCGTGCGCGAACTCGATACCGTGCAGCGGATGGGCGCGCAGACCACGTTCTTCCGCCTCGGCGATGACCCCTCGCTGGCGCAGTTCATCGACGCGTTGGCCGCTCGGGCCGACGGCCGGGTCGTCGCCCCAGAACTTGCCGACCTCGGTCGCGCCGTCGTCGACAGCTATCTCGGGGCGCGGCCGGGACGGTCGGGCACGCCCGAGGACCTCGGGGGCATGCTGCGCGGTCGATCCTGGTGGTGGTAGCGGGCGGTTCAGTCGCGCTCCGCGATCTCCTTCACCGCGGCGACCAGGCTGTCCCACATGTCCTTCGAGTGCGCGGCGGCATCGGGAGTGGCATTGTTGTCCTGCGCCAGGGTCAGCACGGTCTGACCCTGTGCAGCCCCGTCCTCGAGTGTCCACGTCAGCGTGTGGTGGTTCTCGGGTACGTCGGGCTGGCCGCTCAACGGACTGAAGTGAGTGTTGACGAGGCGGCGGCCGGGCTCGAACGCGACGACGATGCCGTGATCCTCGTAGGGCTTGCCCTGCCAGATGCCGCGCCAGCGAATCGGGCCGCCCACGGCCCAGTCGGTGACGAGTTCGGTGCCGAACATGAACTCCTTGGTGGCGCCGGGGTCGGTGAGCACCGCCCAGACGTGGTCTCGCGGCGCGTCGATCGCGATCGTCGACGTTGCTGTGTATCCGTCGGTCATCAGATGCTCGCTCTCTGCCGGATCGGCGTGTGGTGGGCCGGCTCGGCGTGTGGCGAACCGGCTCGGCACACTCTAAGGCTGGGGTCCCCCACCGGAGCGCCGACTCGCCCCCGGGGTTGCCACGACAGGCTCGTCGGCCTGCTGGGCAAGCCACTCGCCGAATCCAACGCGCTGTTCATCCCTACAGCACAGTGGGGGCAGCCTGCGTGCACGCCGATATCGGTGTGGAAGTCCACGGCGGGGCAGTGGGCGGATGCCGGCGGCCTGTGTGATCTGAGCTGGTCGTCGATCGGCGTGCTCGAGCTGACGGCCCTGCCCGACATCGACCCGCAGCGCTGGCAGCCGTGGGTGCGCGACGCGGACGTTCTGCTGGTCGACGGCGGCGAGGCGGTCTATCTCGGTGGCTGGATGCGGCGGTCCGGGCTCGCCGGGATGCTCCCGGCGTTGCCCGACACGGTATGGGTGGGAGTGAGCGCGGGGAGCATGGTCATGACGCCCCGCATCGGCCGCGAGTTCGTGGACTGGCGGCCGGACGGGTCCGACGAGACGCTCGGCGTCGTCGACTTCTCGATCTTTCCGCACCTGGACTACCCGGGCTGGCCGGACAACGCACTCGAGCGCGCACGGGAGTGGGCGACGAGGATGCCGGGACCCGCGTATGCGATCGACGATCAGACGGCGATCTCGGTTGTCGACGGAGCCGTCGAGGTCGTATCGGAGGGGCACTGGGAGTTCTTCGATTCGCGAGGGTGACATTCGGCGTGATGTTCGAAGCGCATCGCCTCCTCCCCAGTCGTGGAGCGGGATCGGTTATCTACAGATTCGAATCTCTCGAAGATATCTCTTGACTGTAATGCGTATATCTGTACTATTGGAGGTATGGAAGATCTGCTCACCGGACTCGAGGACGCCGTCGCCGCGCTGCGACAGGTGTGGACCGGTGACGACGACGTGCCGGCGGGTGCGGCATCCGAATTGAACGGCCCGCAGCTGGTGTGGGCTCTGGAACAGCTGGGCGCGGTCACCCGGCAGGTCGACGGTGTGCGTGCGCAGGTCGCCGCCGAAGTCGACCGGGAATCCCGCCGCGAACGGGGCGCCGATTCGCTCGCGAAGCAGCAGGGGTACCGCAACGCGGGCGCGATGATCGCCGCGGTCACCGGAATCGGTCTGGGCGAGGCGAATCGGGTGATCACCGTCGGCCGGGCGATCGCGCCACGACAGGCGCTCACGGGCGAGCCGCTGCCCGCGAAGCATCCCTTCGTGGCCGAAGGCGTGTGCGCCGGCCGAATCGGCCAGTTGGCGGCAGGGCTCATCGTCACGATGCTCGACAGGGTCGCCATGCGCTCGAAGGCCTCGGACCGCGACCGCGTCGAGCAGATCCTCGTGGAGCGAGCGCCCGGACTGACGCTCGATCAGCTGCGCAAGCTCGTCGCGCACTGTGAGGCCTGGCTCGATCAAGACGGCGTCGAGCCGACCGAGCGCGAGCGGCGCGACGCGGAGTACCTGCACGTTCTGGAACGCGACGGATTCCTCGTCATCGACGGCAAGATCGAGATCTCCCGCGGCGCTGCCTTCAAGGTCGCGATCGACGCGCTCGTGTCCGCCGTGTTCCGCTCCAAGCGGGACGACGTCACGCACGGTGACGACGACGCCGTCCGCCCCAACGTGCCGAAGCTGCAGGCTGAGGCGCTGATCCACCTCGCCGAACACGCATTGGGATGCAAGAACAAAGACCTGCCGCTGGCCGGCGCCACCGTCGTGGTGCGGATGGACCTCGAGACCCTCACCGAGGGTGCGGGGCTCGCCGAGATCGACGGCATCACCGCCCCGATCTCACCCGCCAGAGCCCGCCACGTCGCGGCGGCGGGAATCATCCCGGTCGTCCTGGACGGGGAGTCCGAAGTCATGGACTGGGGCAGAGAGAAGCGGTTGTTCACCAGACCGCAGCAGCTCGCGCTCGTCGAACGCGACGGCGGGTGCGCGATGTGCAATCTGCCACCCTGGATGACCAAAGCGCATCATCTGAACTGGTGGATGCGAGATCACGGAGAGACCGACATCGACGAAGGCGTGCTGCTGTGCGAGTCGTGTCACCACCGCATCCACGACAACGGGTGGGAAATCCGCATCGGAGGCCACGGCGTGAAAGCCAAGGTCTGGTTCATCCCACCAGTGACCGTCGACCCCGCGCAGACCCCGCGCCTCGGCGGCCGCGCACGCTTCTGCTACACCGCCGCCTGAGCACGCATCGCTACTGGTCGATCCAGTGCGGATGGGCGAGCAGTTCCTGCAGTTCGCTCACGAGTCGCGCCGTATGGAATCCGTCGGCGGCCGCATGGTGGATCTGGACGGCGAGGGGAAGCTCTACCTGGTCGCCTCGTCGCACGTAGCGGCCGAGCGTGAAGATCGGTGCGAGATGGTCCCAGGCGTCGCGGATGTCGAGCGTGAAACCGGTGAACGAGGCCCACGGAAGACTGGACACGTCGAACGCGTTCGCGGGCAGCTCGCCCTGCGGAAAGAATTCGGCTGCACTGCTGTGTTCGGCGAGAAGCGCGGCCGCCGCCTCGTGGAAAGCGCCGAAGTCCGCGTTGTATTCCGCCCACACGCACGAGAATGTCTCGCGCTGCGGGTTGAACACCGTGAACGCGGGGTGCACCACCGGCCAGATCGCCGGAGCGCCCGATTCTGTGAGACACATCCGGAATTCGTCGTGCCGATTGACGATCGACGCGATGGCCCAGATCTGTGCGATATACGTCTTGCGCGCCGATCGCGACAGGAAGTCGGCGAAGGCAGTGGCATCCAGCTGCACTGTCATCGAATAGCTGCAGGGCACGGCACGGCGATAGTGCGCGAAGTGCTCACGTCGGGGCCACGTCGTCAGGTCGATCGGGGTAGCGGGGTGCATGAGCCCAGTCTGGCGCGTCGGCCGGCGTCGGTCGGTCGGACTGATCGGGCCGGTGGGCGTGCGCCCTGCTGATGCAGCACCCGCTCTGCACTCCTCGCCCGCGGCTGCCGCGGCAGACCCGCGCTGCCCGGTCACCGCGCGATCGGGCATGATCGAGGGATGCCCATCGAGTTGCGCGAACCCTCCCTCGCCGACCTCACCGATGTCACCGAGGCGCTGCGCTCCTGGCAGCAGGACGGCGAGCCGCATCAGCTGCACCCCGGCGACATCGGCTGGTTCTGGCGCTTCGGCGCCGACGCGACCGCGGCGGCGCTGCGCGTCTGGAGTGACGGCGATCGGATCCTCGCAGCCGGATTCCTCGACGGGCCCGGGCTGCTGCGCATGACGACGGCGCCCGACGTGCGGGCCGACGGCGCGCTCGCAGCGCGCATCGCCGCCGACCTCGACGAGCCTCGACGCGGCGTGCTGCCGGCGGGTGAGGCGGACGTCGAGCTGCCCGCTGATGCGGCGGCGCGCGACGTGCTCGCGGCGAACGGGTGGGGGACCGGCGAATCCTGGACGGCGCTGCGTCGTGACGTGTCCGAGCCGGTCGAACCCTGCGGCATCCGTGTCGAGATCGTCGACGGCGATCTGGTGTCGGCGCGCACCGCGGTGCAGCGCAGCGCCTTCGAGCGCTCGACGTTCACCGAGCAGCGCTGGCACATCATGGCAGAAGGGCCGCTGTACGCCGATGCCCGCTGCCTGGTCGGATTCGACGACCGGGGCGAGGCGGTCGCGGTGGCGACCGTCTGGTCGGCGGGCGCCGGGCGGCCCGGGCTGCTCGAACCGGTGGGAGTGCACAACGAGCACCGCGGCCGCGGATACGGCCGGGCGATCTCGGTCGCCGCTGCCGCGGCGCTGCGCCAACTCGGCGCGTCGAGCGCGGTCGTGAACACCGAGAGTTCCAATGTCGGCGCGGTCGCGACGTATCGATCGGCGGGATTCACCGCTCAACCAGAGGTGCGGGTGACGGGACGTCGGCGCCGTCGCGGACGCCGGCCTCGCCCTCAGAACAGCGCCCGGCAGCGCATCCTCAGGACAGCGCCCGGCAGCGCACCCTCAGAACAGCGCCGCCGGCAACGCTCCCTCGAACTCGAGCAGCCAGCGCTTCGTGGCAAGGCCCTGACCGCGCTCGCCGCCGGAGTATCCACCCAGGCCATCGCCTGCCACGACGCGATGGCAGGGCACGATGATGGGGATCGGATTCGCGCCCATGATCGCCCCGATGCCGCGTGCCGGGATGCCGCAGCCGCTGCGGTCCGCGAGCTCGCCGTAGGTGACCTTCTCGCCGTAGTCGACGGTCTCGAACAGCGTGGTCAGGACCGTGCGCGTGCCCTCGGCCTGCGGCCCGAGGTCGAACGGCACGTCGAACCGGCGCAGCGTTCCGGCGAAATAGGCCGCCAATTGGCTGATCGCGGCGCTCAGCACCGGATCCGGGTCGGTCGTGGCATCCATCGGCCGCCGAAGACCCCAGCCGACGCCCGTGATCGCGTCGCCGTCGCTGGTCACTCCCAGTCTGCCGACCGGCGAGTCGACGGTGCCGAACGAAACCATGACCGGAGCGTATCGCGGGCCGCCGACGTCGCCGTCAGTGGGCCCGATGAACCTGAAGAAATGTTGTGCAAACCCGGTGAGTCCACTATCGTCTGGCGAGCAGGCGCTTCGAGTATGACCCACGTCGCAGCATCGCGAGGGTGATCACCAATCCCAGAGCCTTCTGGGGCGGTGGCCGCGTACGGCCGTTCTCACTCACGTCGTATCGGGGATCGAAGGGCGACTGCTTGTGGAATGCGCACGGAAATGGCTGGCCGTTGCCGTCGGCATCGGTGTGGTGGCGGCGATCGGGTTCACGCCCGGCGTCGCGCAGGCAGAGGCGACCGCAGGCTCGGCATCGGCGGGGATCGCCGCCCTGCTGGGTCTGCCCGATCAGGGTGGTCCGCAACAGACCGATACCCAGACGCTGCCAGGTCTGCAGTCGGTGGACCCGAGCTCGCAGATCTCGCTGATCGACCCGCCGACGGCGAACAATCAGGGCGCAGCGCGACTGTCATACCCGATCGAGGTGCCGGCCGGCCGCGCCGACTCGCAGCCGAAGCTGTCGATCGCATACGACTCATCGGCCGCGAACGGATGGCTCGGGCTCGGCTGGGACCTGTCGTCCGAGGCGATCAGCGTCGACACGCGGTGGGGTGTGCCGCGCTATGACCCCGACAACGAGTCGGAGAGCTATGACTTCAGCGGCAACGAGCTGACTCCGCTGGCGCACACCGGCGATCTGCAGCCGCGGCAGAAGAACCGTGAGTTCAAGGAGCGCATCGAGGGCACGTTCTACACGATCATCCGATGGGGCGATAGCCCCGCCGACTACTGGTGGGAGGTCATCGACCAGTCCGCCACCGCGTACTACTTCGGTGCGAAGCTCACCTACGTCAAAGACGCGCACGGTGACGCGGTGCTGACGCCGACGCTCGACGAAGATCAGGTGCTGCGGGACGCCAAGGGCAACATCTTCAAGTGGCCGTTGACCGTCATGCACGACTTCAGCGGCAACGTCACCACGTATCAGTACACGCGCGTCGACGATCCGGTGTCGGCGAAGGCCGACCTCGCGGGCACGCAGCTGTATTTGTCGAAGATCACCTACGACGGATTCGACTCGGGTGAGGCCATCGAGCCCGGCCCGTACACGGTGACCCTCGCGCTGACGCCGTACGTCTCGGGCACGACGCCGCGCCCCGACGCGATCACCGACGCGCGCGGCGGGTTTCTGCAGGTGACCGCGCGGCTGCTGAGCACCGTCACGGTCGCCTATGACGGCACGACGATCCGCTCCTACAAGCTTGCGTACCAGCCCGGAGAATTCCACAAGACGCTCCTGCGATCCATCGCCGAGTACGGCGCCGACGGCACGAAGTTCAACACGCACACGTTCGCCTATTACGACACCGTGAAACCCGACGGCGACACAGCCGGCTACAACGGCTTCACGAAGAACGCGACGACCTGGGACACCGGCTCGGACTCCGGCGTGACGGGCGCGGACATCTCCGGCCTCGAGAACCCCAGTTCGCTCAGCGGCGGCTATTCCAACAGCTACGACGGGCACATCTATCTGGGCTTCAACCCGCTCGAACCCAGCAAAGACGGCTCGGTCGGGGCCACTCTCGACGTCAACCACATCGACTCCGACGAGTCCCTGGCGCTGCTGGACATCAACGGCGACGGGCTGCCCGACAAGGTCTTCGAACGCGGCTCGGGCGTGTACTACCGGCTGAATCGCTCGGGACCCGACGGCGGCTACACCTTCGGCGAGGCGCACGAGGTGCAGGGACTGAACACGCTCGGCACCCAATCCGCAGACAGTGTCACGGTGGGGCCCGAGGCGCACATCGCGGCCTCGCTGGCGTACGGCCACACGTGGACTGTGAACACGTCACGCGTCTATTTCATCGACGTCAACAACGACGCCCTTCCCGATCTCGTGCACGGCACCTCAGTGCTGTTCAACCATCTCGTCAAAGCCGACGACGGAACCATGACGCCGGCGTTCTCAGCCGACAGTGCGCCGACCAGGGTGCCGATCGGCGAGAGCCACGTCGACGCGAAGGCGCTGCTGCCCGAGCTCACGGAGATCTACCAGCAGGAACTGAAAGCTTCGCCGCTGGTGGATGCCGTGCGCCGGTGGGTGGCACCGTACTCCGGCACGATCGCCATCACCGGGTCGGCCGGAATGGCAGACCCGGCGCCGTCGTCTTACGACACGGCCGACGGAGTGACGGTGGCGATTCAGCACAATGGCGCGCAACTGTGGTCGCAGCACGTCGGTGCACGCGCGACCGACGGGGTCACACCGCCGGAGGGCAAGGTCGGCGCCATCGACGTGAAGGCGGGCGACCGCATCTACTTCAGGGTGGAATCCGGCTACGACGGAAAATACGACGCGGTGGCCTGGAACCCTACGATCACCTACACCGATCGGGCGGCGGGCACCGATGTGAACGGCCTGCCGACGACCGTGTTCACCGCGGCAGACGACTTCACGACGGCCGGTCGGCCCGACATGCGCATCACGATGCCGTTCACCGGCACGATCGGTTTGTCCGGGGCGCTGTACAAGACGGCGCCCACCAGCGACGACGTCACGCTGCAGGTGCTGGACGTCGGCATGGTCGGTGCTGCGGCGCACACGCCCAAGGTCCTGTTCACGCGCACGCTGCGCGCCGACCAGATCGGCACGATCACGCCCCCCGACGACCTCGACGTCGCAAAGGGCCAGGTGCTGGAGCTGAAGGTGGCCGTCGATTCGCGCATCGACCTCGCCCGCATCCGCTGGGCGCCGCAGCTGTACTACACGGCCGGCACCGCCGCCGACGGCGAACCGCTGGTGACCACCGATCAGAGTGGGAAGCACGTCATCCAGCTCAATCCGCCCTATAGCACCGATGTCTATGCCCGCTCGACCATGGCGAGTCCCCAGACCGGGGTCGCGCGCGACAAGGGCGCCTACGTTATCGTGCCGAGCACGCCGGCCACGGTGCCCGCGACGCCCGGGCAGGCGGGCGCCACCGGCGACCCGGTGCCGATGGCCGGCCACCCCACCGGAACGATCGTGTTCACGGCCAAGACCGCCCATCGGCTGCTGGCCAAAGAGACCCTGACGGTCACGAAGGGTCTGGTGACCGCCTGCAGCATCGAGAAGACGACGGATGCCTCGACGTCGGCGTGCGATCTGAACGCCACGGGCGGGTGGCCGAGCGTGACGATCGACCTCGACACGGACGCGCGGGTCTTCTACGCGTTCTCGACGGTGGACCCCGTGTTGTCGGACGACATCACCTCGGGGGCAGCCGGCGGCGACGCGGTTCCCGTGTATGGCGCGTACAACACGGCCGACTCCGCGCAGAACGTGATCACGGGCAAAGGACTGTATGCGCAGCCGTACCGCGGCTGGGCGTCCACGAGCTACAACGGCGGCAACCGCAGCGATGCCGATGCGGCGATGGACGAGTCGAAGCTGATCATCGACACCAGCGACTATCCGAGCCCCGACGACTACTACCACCCCGATCTGGGCAGCGACGGCGAACATTCGAACAACACGAACACGCACCCCTATCCGACCAACGACACGGCCTTCGACCCGACGAAGGGCGGGTTCGTGGGTGCCGCCGACAGCCCGAACCCGATCAATGCCGACGCGTGGCCGCTGGCGCCGAGCCCGGCGCACCGCGACGAGTCCACGCAGCCCGCCGCCGATCTTCCCGACCAGTGGGCGGGGTCGAAGAACGAGAGCTGGACGCGCGCGGGCACGATGTCGAGCACCCGGCTCGGCCAGGACTACGTGCAGGTGCCCAGCGCCGACGACTTCGCGACCGCGGGCGCTGTGTGGCAGGTCAGCCTGTCGCAGCAGGACGCCATCGAGGCAGACCTGTTCGGCATCGGCGGGTCGTACTCGTGGGGCTACAGCGACGGCCTGCTCGACGAGCTCGACATGAACGGCGACGGCTTCCCCGACATCGTCAGCGGCGGGAACGTGCAGTACACCGACCAGGTCGGCAGGCTCGATTCGTCCGCCGCCTCGGTGCTGGGTGCGGGCGCGGCCGGCGGCATCCCGGGCCTGCCCGGATCGAACTCGGTCCGTGAGACGCACTCGTCGGCGTGGAGCCTCGGGCTCTCCGGCGACCTGGCGCGATTCGGCGCGGACGCGAAGGGCTCGACGAATGCACCTCAGCAGGCACAACCCGGCTCGGGCATCGTGAAGAAGGCCGGGTCCGCATCGTCGGGCGCCCATGCGGCCGACGAGGGTACCGCGAAGCGCAATGCGGCCGGGGCGCTGCCCGGCAGCGCGGGTGGGGCGGCGGAGTCCGGCGGGGCCGCAGGCGAAGAATCCGACTCGGAGGGGTCGGGCGGCTCGTCGGCGGTGAGCAAGCGCGGCTCGGGGTCGTCGGGAGCCTCCGGCAACGACGCCGAAGGCGGGGCGCCCCTGAGCGCCTCCGACATCGCCAGCAAGCTGAACCTCGGCGTCAGCGGCAAATACGGGCAGGGCACGAGCAACCACGACGACGACCACGAACCGGGCTTCCCACTCGTGGACACCGATCTGATCGACATCAACGGCGACGGTCTGCCCGACCGCGTCTCGACCGACGACAACGGCCACATGAAGGTCGCGTTCAACCTCGGGTATGCGTTCACCGACGCGGTCAGCTGGAGCGATGACGCGGTGGTGCAGAAGGGGTCGAGCGCTTCGGTGACCGGCGGCGCCACCCTCGGCTTCAACGACGGCATGTTCGGGATCAGCGGGGGCGTGGCCGGAGGAACCGAAGCCGACCAGGACGACGGCGTGCTCGTCGACATGAACGGCGACGGGCTCGTGGACTACGCCACGGACAAGGATGGCGAGCTGCTGGTCGCGGTGAACACGGGCGACGGATTCGCGGCGCCCGTCGTGTGGCAACACGCCATGACCTCCGCCCCGATCGACGGCGTGGACTCTCAAGTCGCCACCAGCACGAGTGTCGACCTCGGCGGCGGCGGCTACTTCACGGTCGGCATCCCGACGTGCTTCATCCCCCCGGACTTCGAGCCCGCGTGCTACATCATCATCAACCCGGGCTTCGACTACAGCCGGTCGATGACCCGGCAGGAGCTGCAGCTGCGCGACGTGAACGGCGACGGCTATCCCGACAACCTGGCGAGCACCTCGGAGTCGAAGCTGGACGTGAAGCTCAACCAGACCGGCACGACGAATCTGCTCAAGACCGTCGATCGACCTCTGGGCGCATCGTTCGACATCGAGTATGCGCGCACCGGAAACACCACCGACGATCCCTCGTCGACATGGGCGATGAGCAAGGTCACCGTGCACGCCGACACCCCGGCACCCAGTGTCGACACGCAGGTGGCGACGTATGCGTACGACCACAACGTGTACGACCAGTTCGAGCGTGAAGGCTACGGCTTCGCCACCGTCACCAGCAGCCAGCTCGGCGCGGACGGCCAGGCCTACCGCAGCGTCGTGCAGCGCTACGCGAACGACAGCTACTACGACCAAGGTCTGCTGACGCGGCAGACCCTCGTGGATGCGTCCGGTGCGAAGCAGACGCAGACCGTCAACGACTACACCCTGTACGACGTCGACACGGGCAAGGACCTCACCGCGGTCCAGGCCCGCGCGAACAGCGCCGACGCGGTGTTCCCCAAGCTGTCGACCACGACCGAGGAGTACTACCAGGGTCGAGCTGCACCCGGCAAGACGACGTCGGCCGACTACGTGTACGACGCCCACGGCAACCCGACGCGGATCATCGACCACGGCGACGGCCCGCAGAACACCGTCATCGCTGACATCACGTACGCGGACTGCCCCGCCGCCGATCCGAACGACCCCGGCGCGGACGACGATGCGACGAACGTCTTCAACGTGCCCACCGAAGTGAAAGTCACCGGCGCCGACGGTGACATCCTGCGCGACGAGCACTCGATCGTGAAGTGCTCCGACGGCGCGCCCTCGAAGATCGCGCAGTCGCTGGCGGACGGAACCAGCGCCGTCACCACCATCGCCTACGACGAGCACTTCAACATCGCATCGATCACGAACCCCGCAGGTGCTGGTGGCAAGGCGTACAAGGTCACGTACGAGTACGACCCGCAGACCTCGACCTACCCCAGCATGGTCACCGACAGCTTCGGGTACCGATCCACAGCCACGTACGATCCGAGGTTCGGCGCCGTCGCGTCGTCGACCGACCTCAACGGCAACACCACCGATTATCGCTACGACGAATTCGGCCGGATCATCGCCGTGGTCGGGCCGAACCAGCAGGGCAGCGGGGCCGACACGCTGAGCTTCGAGTACGCCCCCGACGCCGCCGTGCCGTGGGCGCAGTCCCACGCCATCGACACGCTTTACGGCGGCACGCTCGACACGGTCACGTTCGTCGACGGACTCGACCGCACCGTGCAGACCACGCACGACGCCACCGTCGCGACGGCGGCGGCCGAGGCTCCCAAGCACGTGGTGGTCGCGTCCGGCCGCGTCGTCTTCGACGCCTTCGGGCGCACGGTCAAGCAGTACTACCCCACCGCTGCGCCGCTCGGCGCGGAGGTCGCCTTCCACGCGGACTTCGACGCGGTGGACCCCGCCGTCAGCACGTATGACGTCCTGGACCGGCTCACGAAATACGTCGCGCCGAGCCATGCCACGACCACGTGGGCCTACGACTTCGGCGACGACAGGGCCGGCGACACAGAGTTCCGCAGCATCCGCACCGATGCACGTCAGAACACGACCGCCACCTACACCGACGTTCGGCGGAACGTCCGTGCCGTCGCGATGCACAACGGCGGCGACGACGTGTGGACGCAGTATGCCTACAACCCGCTCGGCCAGCTGACAGCGACGATCGACGATCACGGCAACACGACCTCGATCGCGTATGATCGGCTCGGCCGCGAGACCTCGATCACGAGCCCCGACTCGGGCCGCACCGACTACGGCTACGATCTCGCGTCGAACATGATCAGCCAGCAGACGGCGGATCTGCGTGCCGCAAAGGGGTCGCCGCAGATCACCTACGGCTACGACTACACGCATCTGACGTCCATCCACTACCCGGGAGCGCCCGAGACCGACGTCGCCTACACCTATGGCGATCCGGGCGCGGCGCACAACGGGGCCGGGCGCGTCGTGGCCGTGACCGACCAGGCGGGCCGCCAGACGTATGAGTACGACAAGATCGGGGACGTCACCCGCGAGTCGGACACGATCAACGCGATCCACGCACAGCCGCACCAGACCTACGTGACATCATTCGGCTACGACACCTGGGGGCGCCAGCACACGCTGACCTATCCCGACGGCGAGAAGCTGACGTATTCGTACGGATTCGGCGGCCTCGTGGACGCCGCGGCAGGAGCCGTGGACGGCCGCACGCAGGTGTACGTCAGCGGGCTGCAATACGACAAATTCGGCCACCAGGTGCTGCAGCAGAACGGCAACGGCACCGCCACCCGATACGGGTACGGCGCCACCACGCAGCGACTGGTGACCATCGCATCCACCGGCGCGTCGGGGGTGTTCCAGAACCAGTCCTATGCGTACGACGCGGTAGGCAACGTGACCGCCGAGCGCAACGACGTGCCGGCCCCCACAGCCGGCGAGTACGGCGGCCCGAGTTCGCAGACGTTCACGTACGACGACCTGTACCGTCTGACCAGCGCGACGGGCACATATCGCTACGCGCCGAAGAACACCCGCACGTACGCCCTCCGACTCACGTACGACTCGCTGGGCGACATCCTGACCAACACTCAGACCGACACGATCACTGTGCCGGGTGGCGCGAGCCAGGTGCAGGCGGCCACCACGCACGACTGGAGGTATGCGTACCAGGGGATGCAGCCCAACGCGGTCAGCGCCGTCACGGGCACAGGCACACTCTCGGGTGTGAGCAACGGAAAGGGATCGGGCAACACCCCGTCGATGGGCGCCGCGTTCAGCTACGACCCGAACGGCAACCAGACGGGGTGGCAGGCGAGCAAGGGCGGCGAGCGCCGCTCGATCGTGTGGGACGACGCGAACCGCATCCAGAGCATCGCGAACAACGGTCAGACCACCCGGTTCCGCTACGACGCGAACGGAAACCGCGTCGTGACATATGGCCCGGGCGGGGTGACGACCACGGTGAATCGCTACTACACGGTCATCAACGCCGATCGAATCGTCAAGAACGTCTTCGTCGGCACGCAGCGCGTTGCGCAGCATTCGTACACGACCGACGAACCCGACAGCGATGCCGTGTACTGGTATCAGCGTGACCTGCAGGGCAGCACGGCATACATCACCGATCAGGGCGGCACCGTCTTCCAGCACCTGGAGTACTTCCCCACGGGTGCGCCCTGGGTCGACGAGGTCAGCGACCCGCACGTCATCGACTACCTCTATGCGTCGCAGGCCTACAGTCCGGTCACGCAGCTGTCGTACTTCGGGGCGCGCTACCTGGATCCGGTGCTCGGCCAATTCCTGTCGCCGGACCCGGCGATGCAGCCATCGCCCCAGGCGGCGGTCGATGACCCGATGCGGCTGCAGCCGTACAGTTTCGCCGATGACAATCCGGTGCGAAACGTCGACCCCGACGGGCGTGCACCGACCAGCGCCCAACAGGAGTACCTGCACCGCGCGTTCTCGACGCCCGAAGGGCGCCAGGCGTTCATGACCGGGACCGACAGAGTCGTGAAGGCCTGGCTGGGCACGCAGCCGCGCCATGTGCGGTGGGCGGTGAATGCGGCCACGAACAAGAGCAAGCTGATCGGCGCCTACAAGAAGTTCGCAGCGCCCGACGTGCCGCCGCTGATCGGAGTGACTCTGCACAAGGGGGGCAAGATCAAAGTGAAGATCATCGGCATCTCGATCGGACGCCGCTGAGGGGACGGGCCCCGGTGCCCGGCCCTCGGTTGCCGGCGTGTTTGACATGCTGGGAGACATGACTGATCTCGACAACATCATCCCCGCTGACCGTCGCCGCCTGCTCGAGCTGCCGCTGTACGGGCACCTCGGCACGATCCGCCCCGACGACACCGTCCAGGTCACGCCGATGTGGTTCGAGTTCGACGGCGAGCACATCCGCTTCACGCACACCAACCGCCGACAGAAGTTCCGCAACCTGCAGCACAACCCCGCGATGGCGCTGTCGATCCTCGATCCCGACGTCCCGTCCCACTATCTCGAGGTGGCCGGACACCTCGCCGAGGTCGTGCCCGACCCCGAAGGCGCTTTCTATGTGCGGCTGCAGAATCGGTACGGCGATCCGAGCACGACACCGCCCGCAGACAGGGCGAACCGCGTCGTCCTCGTGATGTCGATCGACCGCGCCACGCACCAATAGTCGCGATCGCGGCATCCCGAACCGGCGCGGCAGCGGCATCCCGGCCCGTCGCCGCATGGCGCACACACCCTCTGTTGCGCGAGCCGCCTCAGGCATATTCTGCATCTGGCCCTGCCGCCCAGCCGTCGTCACATCGACACAGGCGGCAGTCGCTTCACACTGTCGAATCGAACAAAAGGGAATGACCGTGAAGCAGAAGACAATGATGTTCGCCCTGGCCGCCGCTGCCGCTCTCGTCGCCGTGAGCGCAGTGCCGGCCGCCGCCACGACCTCCTCTTCGCAGTGGAACTACCAGGTGCATCCGATCGCGATCAGATCGCATTTCTCGCCAGGATCGGTGAGTCACGCGCTGCCCACCGGCCCGGCGGACTGCCTGACGGCCACCGACGGCGAGTTCGCGTGCCAGACGCCCGACAGCATCCGCGCCGCGTACAACATCCCGGCCGAGATCGACGGCGTGCCCGCCGGCACCGGCCAGACGATCGTGATCGTCGACGCGTTCGGCAGCCCGACGGTCCGCCAGGACCTCGCGACGTTCTCGCAGGCGTTCGGACTGCCCGCCGCCCATCTCAACGTCATGTACCCGACCGGCACACCGACGTGGACCGGCCACGGCACGCAGCTGGGCTGGGCGCAGGAGACGTCGCTGGACGTCCAGTGGGCGCACGCCGTGGCTCCGGGCGCGACGATCGACCTGATCGTCGCCGCCAACGACCACGGCAACACGATCAACCTCGCCGAGCAGTATGCGATCGATCACAAGCTGGGCACCGTGATGTCGATGAGCTTCGGCGTTCCGGAGTACGAGGTGCACGGCAACAACGGCCAGATGGGCCAGGCTCACAAGGTCTACGTCGACGCACAGAAGCAGGGCATGTCGGTGTTCGCCTCGTCGGGTGACGACGGCTCCGACAACACCGCGGGATCGGCCAACTACTCCTATCCGGCCTCGGATGCGCTGGTCACCTCGGTCGGCGGCACGAACCTGCTGTACGGCACGGATCTGGAGAAGAACGGTCTGCGCGAGACCGTGTGGGGCGACTTCGCCCTGTGCGCCACGACGTGCGCCGACGGCCCGATCGGAGCCACCGGCGGCGCGCCGAGCCTGCTCACCGCGAAGGGGGGATCGGATGTCGCGTACAACGCCAGCGTCTACACCGGCGTGCTGACCTACCTGGGATTCATGGGTGCTGACGCCAACGGGTTCTACTTCTTCGGTGGAACGTCGGCGGGCTCGCCTCAGTGGGCGGGCATCACCGCTGATGTCGTGCAGGCGGTCGGACACCGCATCGGCGACGTCAGCCAGTACGCGGCGTCATGGTCGGGCAGCGGCGCGCTGTATGACGTGACCGTCGGGGCGAACAGCACCCCCACCTTCTCGGGCGGCTATTCTGCGACCGCCGGCTGGGATCGCCCCACCGGCCACGGCACTCCCGACGTGGGCGCCATCATCCACGCGCTGGGCTGATCCTGCGCCGACACCCTCCGTGCTGGATGTGTGTCGCCTATCGGATGTGTGCCGCGGCGGCCGTGAGGCTGCCGCGGCACACACATGTGGACGAAGGATGCCGCTACCCGGCCGCTGCGAACACCTCGGCGGTGCGGTCGGCGGCCTTCAACGCCGTACCGGTCAGGATCACCACGGTGGTCTGCCCGTCGCGGATCGTCCCGTCGGCGAGGAAGCGCGCCAGCGCCGCGGCGGCGACCGCGCTGGTCGGCTCGGCATACAGTCCGCGCGCGGCGAGCCCCCGCAGCGCCGCGTGGATCTCGTCGTCGGTCACGGCCACCGCCGCCCCGTGCGAGCGCTCGATCGCGGCGACCACCTCGGGCAGCCGCACGGGACGTGCGATCGACGAGCCCTCGGCGATCGTGGGCACCCGCGGCCGGTCGGGGTCGCGCACAACGCCGTTCACCGCCTCGACGATCGTCGCCCAGTCGACGGGTTGGCCGACCAGCAGCCGGGGAACCGTGTAGATGGCCCCGGCATCCCGCAGCTCGCCGAAGGCGAGATCGCACCCCAGCACGATGCTGCCGGAGCCGGCGACCGTCACGATGTTGTCGGGCGCGCGAAAGCCCAGCTGCTCCCAGATCTCGTAGCCGATCGTCTTGACGCCCTGCAGGAACAGAGGATGCCAGTTGTGGCTCGCATACGGGATCGCGGCCGACTGCCGCACCGCCTCATCGCCGACCTCGTCGCGCGTGCCGCCGACCAGCTCGATCTCGGCCCCGTACGCGCGCGCCTGCAGGATCTTCGCCGGCGAGGTCGCCGCCGGAACGATGATCTTCGCGGCGATTCCGGCCCCGGCCGCATAGGCGGCCACCGACGAGCCGCCGTTGCCCGAACTGTCTTCGAGCACGCGGGTCGCCCCCCGGGACGCGAGGTGCGACATCATCACCGCCACACCACGGTCCTTGAAGCTCGAGGTGGGATTGAACCACTCGAGTTTGACGTGGATGCCGCGGCCCGCCCGCCGATCGGCGATCAGCGGCGTCCACCCCTCGCCGAGGCTGATGCGGTGCTCGGCCGGCACGGGAAGCATCGCGGCGTAGCGCCAGAGGGACCGCTCTGCGGTGTCGATCAGGGCGCGCACCGCCGTACCGGCCGCGGTATCCAGGCGGATCGGCGACAGCATCAGCGGCGATCCGTCGTCGCCGCGCCAGCGCGGATCGTCCAGCGGGTAGCGGCGGCCGGAGCGGTCGATCAGCTCAAGCGTGCGGAGGGCGTCGGCATCCATACCGTCATTCAACCGCGACGCGGGTCAGGGCCGCGCGTTCCATCGGGCGATCACGGGCAGGCCGTGCTCGAACCCGAGTTCGCTGATGCTGCCCGTGCTCAGCGCCAGCCGGGCGCCCTCGGTCGGGGGCAGGCCCAGCCATCGCGCGGCCAGCACGCGCAGAAAGTGCGCGTGCGAGAAGACCACGGCATCCTGCCCCTGCGACGTGACCTCGCGCAGTCGCGCGATCACGGCGTCGGCGCGCTCGGCGACGTCGTCGGCGGACTCGGCCGGCACCGGCTCGGGCGGCTCGGCCGACCAGATGGTCCACTGATGTCCGATCTCGGCTGAGATGTCTGCACTCGTGCGCCCCTCCAGCGCGCCGTAGTCCCACTCGACGAGGTTCGCGTCGATGAGCGGCTCGTCGAAGCCGGCGAGCACGGCCGTGTCGTGCGCACGCTTGCGCGGGCTGGACAGCACGAGGGCGAACCGCTGCGCGCGCAGCGCGTCTCCGACGCTGCGCGCCTGTTCGCGACCGGCGGCGGTCAGCCCGACATCGGTCGTCGAGGTGTGTCGGCCCGACTTGCTCCACGTGGTCTCTCCGTGGCGCACCAGCACGACAGACGGGCCCTCCGATGCGGGCAGGAACTCCGAGGTCATGATTCGAGCGTAGGCCGTGCTGCTTCGCGCGCCCGGGACGCGGCGCCCGAGGACGCCGCCCCCGCGCCGGTGCGCGAGACTGGACACATGGTCGATCAGCATTCCGCAGATGAGTTCGTCGCGAACTGGCGGGCGTGGCACGACGCGCACGAGAGCGACCGCGCGGCGCCCGACGGATTCCTCGCGATCACCGACGCGCACTGGCTGACGGATGCGCCGCAGCGGTTCGACGACGTGCCCGGCGCCTGGTCGACGGGCGAGGCGGGACCTGTCGTGGTGCTCGCCGACGGCGAGACGCTCACGATCGACGGGCGGCTCGTCACCGGCGAGCACGCGTTCGGCCGTGTCGTCAGCGGGGCTCCCGTGCGCGGAACGTGGGGCACCGGCGGCGGAACCGCCGTGGTCGAAGTCGCGAACTTCGGGGGGAACGCGGTGATCAGGCCGCGGCATCCCGACAATCCGACCCTCGTGCGCTACACCGGAACGCCGACGTACGCGCCCGATGAGAGCTTCGTCGTCGAGGCGGTGTTCACACCGTTCGACGAGCCGCGCGAGGTGTCGGTGGACACGGTCGTCGACGGCCTCGAGACGCTGTTCGACGCGCCGGGGACCGTGAGCTTCGACCTCGACGGGCCGCGGCGGCTGACGGCGTTCCGCGACGACGACGGACTGCGGCTGCTGTTCACCGACCGCACGAGCGGGGTGACGACGTATGCCGCCAGCCGCAACCTGCACATCGACGCTCCCGACGCCGACGGACACGTGCGCATCGACTTCAACCGCGCGGTGAATCTGCCGTGCGCATACACGGCGTCGGCGATGTGCCCGCTGCCGCCCGCCGAGAACCGCCTGGACGTGGCGATCGAGGCCGGAGAGATGATTCCGCGCTGACGCGTCCTGGGCTGCTCACGACGGGCCAGACTGGAGACATGACCCCGTCCGGCAGTGCCGTCGTCCGCATCACCACGCTGATCGCGCGGCCTGGCGAGCGGGAGCATCTGCTCGTCGCCGCGTGGGAGAACGCGTCGGCCGCGGCCCGGCAGCCGGGATGTCGCAGCGCCGAGGTCGCCGAGGACCCCGCCGATCCGATGCGCGTGCTGGTGATCTCGCGCTGGGACAGCGAGCGCGAGGCGCAGGCGTTCCTGGTCTGGCACAAGACCCTGGCCCATGCCAGCCTGAAGGCATTCACCGCCGAGCCGGTGGCATCCGTCCACTACAGAGTGGATGCCGCAGCCGCCCTCGCCGTGCACTCCGAGCAGTGATCCGAGCAGTGATCGGCGCAGGCCCGCGCCTCAGCCCATCGTGCCTTCGAACAGGCCGATCACATTGCCGTCCGGGTCTTCGAACACCCCCCACCAGCTGGTCTCGGAGATCGGGCTCTTGGGCGTGACCACGCGGCCGCCCGACGCCTCGGCCTTCGCCAGCACGTCGTCGATCGAGTCGACCTCGACCGTGCTGCGCGGCTGGGTGAAGTCGGTGGCCCGCTTGACCAGCGCACCACCGCTGGCGCCGTTCGGCCCTTGCCACATCGGATAGTCGTCGAAGCCCGGGACGTCGTTGATCTTCCACCCGAGCACCGTGTCGTAGAACGCCTTGGACGCCTCGAAATCACTGACCGGAATCTCGAGATGCGTCACATCGCCGTGTGCCATGGTTCCCGCTCCTCTGCGTCGTGGAACTGCGTCAGGGAATCGAGTCACCGTACGTCGCTGCCGCGTGTACGGCAAGAGGTCCGACCCGTGCATTTGCCCTGAGAATCGGGATCCAAAAACCATTACACACTGTAATAGTCTGGTACTGTAACGAGTATGGGACCCACAGTGCTCGACCGACTGCTCGAGATCAGCGCGCTGTTCCAGCGCGACATGCGATCCGCGTTCGCGGGTACGTCTCTGACCGAGACGCGGGTGCACGCGCTGTGGGTCCTGCAGCTTGCGGGCCCCGTGACGCAGCAGATCCTCGCGCACGAGCTGGGCACGACCGCGCGCAGCGTGTCGGCGCTGGTGCAGGCGCTCGAAACCCACGGCTATATCCTGCGCACTCCGCATCCCGACGATCGGCGTGCGGTGCTCGTCACGCTTACCGAAGAGGCCCGTCGGGTCATGACGCGCATGCAGCATGACCATGAGGCGCTCACCGCGTCATTGCTGTCGGCGGTCGATGAGGCCGATCGCCCGGCGTTCGAGCGGGGTGTGGTGGCTGTGCTGGAACGCCTGCGCACCCTCACGCAGACGGAGTCGGTCGCCTACACCGAGGTCGAGGATGTCGCAGACCGGGGTGGTGCGTCATGAGTGATCGCCCGGCCGGGTCGCGGCATCCGTCAACCGAACTCGAGCCGTCGCGTACGCGTCGCTCCGCCGCCTTCGCCAAGCGCGCCCTGCTGATGGAGCTGCGCGTCTACGAGAGCGTGTGGCGCATGATCGCCCGGCGACCCAAGATCGCGCCGGGTGCCGTCGGGTTCCGCTACCACGGACAGGTGCAGACGATCCTCATCGTGTTCATCGCGCTCTCGGCCCTCGAGATCCCGATCGTCGACCTGATCGTGAAGCGGTGGCCGCCGGTGCGGATCGGCTTTCTGATCCTCGGCATCTGGGGGGTGACGTGGATGCTGGGACTGCTGTTCGCGTACTTCACGCGACCGCACACCGTGGGCCCCGACGGGATCCGTGTGCGCGAGGGCATGGAGATCGACCTGCACGTGCCGTGGGAGGACTTCGCCTCGATCGAGCTGAAGTCGACGCGGGTCGAGAACGAGCCGGGCAAGCCGAAGATCGGGCGCGTGGTCGACGAGGACGGGGACCGTGTCTGCGCGATCCGGATCGGCAGCCAGACGAACATCGAGGTGCGGTTCGAGCACCCGCTCACCGTGCGGCTGCCCGGGCTCGCCCCGAAGGGAGGCGAGCATCGCGTCGACGCGATGCGGTTCTGGGCAGACGAGCCGAAGGAGCTGTTGGCGGCCGTGCGCGAGCACCTGCCGGCCGACTGAAGTGCTGGCGGCCGGTGATCACGTGCGGGAGGTGAACCGCCAATAGAAGCCGTCGGGATCGGTCAGACGGAAGTCAGTGAGGCCCCATTCGCGCGTGACCAGATCTTCGAGCAGCGGGATGCCCGCGGCCACGACCCGGTCGCGCTCGGCGCGGACGTCGTCGACTTCGACCACGATCTCGGTGCCGATCGGCAGCATCCGCAGGGCAGGATCGGCCGGCTCGCGCTCGGCGAGCCCGAGCCGCACCTGTCCGTACTGCATCGATGCGTAGCGCATCGGCGGACCCTCGTGTCGACGCGTCACGGTGAAACCCAGTGTCGTGTAGAACGCGACCGCGCGGTCGATCTCGGCGGGGAAGACCTCGACCCTCAGAGTCGCGGGCATAGTGGTCCTTTCGTCTCAGACGTCCGGTTCGATCAGGCGCGCGGCATCCCACTCCCGCGTCCAACCCAGCGTGTCGAACAGACCCGACAGCAGGATGGCCGTGAAACCCCAGATCAGGTGCCCGTCGACGTCGAACGCCGGCATGCGTGGGATGCGCTGGCCGCGCACCCGCTCGACGTTGCGGCGGTTCGCCGGATCGAGCAGGTCGCCGACCGACGCGAAGAAGACCTCGGCCGTCTCGGCGACGTCGGCGGCATGGACGGGGGACGGATGCCGCCACCAGGCCGGCACAGGAGTGACGAGGTTGTTGCTGATCGCCAACGGCAGTTCGGGCAGAGGCGCGAACAGTTCGAGCCCGCCCGGGTCGAGGCCGGTCTCTTCGACGGCTTCGCGCACGGCGGTGGCCGACAGATCGGTGTCGCCGGGCTCGAGCCCGCCGCCGGGGAACCCGATCTGCCCGGGATGGTGGCGGAGCGTGGCAGCACGCCGGAGCAGCAGGACGCCGGTGTCTTCGGGGGTGACGGCGGCCGGGGTCGCTGATGCCGCGGACGTCGCAGGTGCGGCGGTGGCGGATGTCGCGGTGGCCGATGTCGCAGTGGCGGCATCCCGTGTCGGACCGAACAGCATGAGCACGGCCGAGCGGCGCGCTGAGGCGGGTTCCAGGGCACCGCGGGCCTCCGTCATCCGGCGCCAGTCCACGATCGGCCCGGCCAGACCCGCCAGCGCGGCCCTGGCATCCTGCGCGCCGCGCCCGACTGCATCGCTCACGTGGACGTACGTTACCCGAGGCCGCGGACGCTCAACGCGTCGCGCACCTGCGTGTAGGCCTGCTCGTCGAACGCGACGATGCGCACATCGGTGATGCGCGTGGGCGTGGCGGCGATCGTGTCGATGGCGGCGGCGATGGCGTCTTCGCGCGGCCAGGCGTAGACGCCCGCGCTGATCAGCGGGAAGGCGATGCTGCGCGCACCGAGCTCGTCGGCGACCTCGAGCGACCGGCGATAGCAGGATTCCAGCAGCGACCGGTCGCGATCGCCGGCGGCATGGTTCGGGCCGACCGTGTGCACGACCCAGGTCGCTGGCAGGTCGCCGGCGGTGGTCCAGCCCGCGTCTCCGGTGGCAAGGCCGTGCGGAAAGCGCGCAATGCAATCAGCCAGGATCGCCGGACCGCCTGCGCGGTGGATCGCCCCGTCGACGCCGCCACCTCCGCGCATCGCGTTGTTGGCGGCGTTGACGATGACGTCGACCTGCTGCGCGGTGATGTCGCCGCGCACGGCGGTGATCCGCGGGTGCGCGGGCTCGCTCGGGGATGCGGAATCGGTCGGGGTCGAGGGTCCGCTCGGGGGTGAGGGCTCGGTCGGGGACATAAGACCAGTCTGGCCGCCGCGAGAGTACACGTGGCGGACGAGAATGTGGGTTTTCTCCGAGACCTCGTCCACCAGATGTACTCTCACGGGCGGAATACCCCAGGGGGGTATTATGTTCCGAGACAGTGAGGTACCGCTCCGAGGTGCCGGGGAGGCATGTGACCGACATGAGCAGCGACCAGGGCCGTCCCGCGGCCGATCTCGATGCGCCGTCGCAGGTGCACGCGCACGGCGAGCACGACCAGCACGCCGGCCACGACGCGCACGCCGGCCACGACGCGCACGCCGGCCACGACGCGCACGCCGGCCACGGCGACCACGTGGGTCAATTCCGCCGACTGTTCTGGATCAACCTCGTCATCGCCGTGCCCGTGGTCGTGTTCTCGCCGATGTTCGCGATGATTCTGGGCTACGGCATCCCGCCATGGACGTTCTGGATCGCACCGGTGCTGGGCACCGTGATGTACGTGTGGGGCGGACGCCCGTTCCTCGTCGGAGCCGTCGGCGAACTGCGCGCCCGGCGCCCCGGCATGATGCTGCTGATCGGCCTGGCCATCACTGTGGCATTCGTCGCGTCGTGGGGGGCGACGCTCGGGCTGCTGCACCGCGAGCTCGAATTCTGGTGGGAGCTCGCCCTGCTGATCGTGATCATGCTGCTCGGCCACTGGATCGAGATGCGCTCGCTGGCCCAGACCACCTCCGCGCTGGACTCACTGGCCGCGCTGCTGCCGGACGAGGCCGAACGCCTCGACGGCGACACGATCGTGAAGGTCGCCCCCGCCGAGCTGCGCGTGGGCGACGTGGTGCTGGTGCGTCCCGGCGCGAGCGTCCCGGCCGACGGCCGCATCGTCGACGGCCATGCCGATCTGGACGAATCGATGATCACGGGTGAATCCCGGGCGGTCAGCCGCAGTGTGGGGGATGCCGTGACCGCCGGCACGGTCGCCACCGACTCGGGCTTGCGGGTCGAGGTCACCGCCGCCGGTGACGACACGGCCCTGGCCGGCATTCAGCGGCTGGTCGCTCAAGCGCAAGCGTCGTCATCGCGCGCGCAGCTGCTCGCCGACCGTGCCGCGGCGCTGCTGTTCTGGTTCGCGCTGGGCTCCGCGATCATCACCGCGATCGTGTGGAGCCTGATCGGCAACCCCGACGACGCGGTGGTGCGCACGATCACCGTGCTCGTGATCGCCTGCCCGCATGCGCTGGGCCTGGCGATTCCGCTGGTGATCTCGATCGCGACCGAGCGCGCAGCACGCGGCGGAGTGCTGGTGAAGGACCGCCGGGCCCTGGAGAGCATGCGGACGGTGGATGCCGTGCTCTTCGACAAGACCGGAACCCTGACGCGCGGCGAGCCCACCGTCACTGCTGCCGTCCCCGCCCCCGGCATCGCCGTCGACGAGCTGCTGGCGCTGGCCGCCGCCGCCGAGGCCGACAGCGAGCATCCGCTGGCCAAGGCCATCGTGCGTGCTGCCGAACAGAAGGGCGTCGCCCGGGTCGCGGCATCCACCTTCTCGTCGTCGCCCGCGGTCGGCGTCACCGCGACCGTCGACGGCCGCGCGGTGCGCGTCGGCGGACCGCACATGCTCGACGAGATCGGGGCCGGGGAGATCGCCGAGGCGGCCGGCTGGCGCGGCGAAGGGGCGATCATCCTGCACGTGGCGCGTGACGGCGTCGTGATCGGCGGCCTGCGCCTGGCCGATGAGGTGCGGCCGGAGTCGCGCGAGGCCGTCGACGCGTTGCACGCGCTCGGCGTCGAAGTGGCCATGATCACCGGTGACGCCGAAGCGGTCGCCCGGTCGGTGGGCACGGAGCTCGGCATCGACCGCGTGTTCGCGGGGGTGCGCCCCGAAGACAAGGCGTCGATGGTGGCCGCGCTGCAGCGCGAAGGCAAGAAGGTCGCGATGGTCGGCGATGGTGTGAACGACGCTCCCGCCCTCGCGCAGGCCGATGTCGGCATCGCGATCGGAGCCGGCACGGACGTGGCGATCGCGTCGGCCGGGGTGATCCTGGCCAGTTCCGACCCGCGGTCGGTGCTGTCGGTCATCCAGCTTTCGCGGGCCGCCTATCGCAAGATGACGCAGAACCTCTGGTGGGCCGCGGGATACAACCTCATCGCGGTGCCGCTGGCGGCCGGAGTGCTGGCCCCCATCGGATTCGTCATGCCGATGGCGGTCGGAGCGGTCCTGATGTCGCTGTCGACCGTCGTGGTGGCCCTGAACGCCCAGCTGCTGCGGCGCCTGGACCTGCGGCCGGAGGCGAGCGTGCGCGCGACCCTCGGGCGGTGAGCCGTCGGCGGCCACAGGTGAGGGCGGTACGGTGAGAGGGCGACTGGCGAGGCCGGGTGACCGGCGGGGAGCGAACGACCGGCATCGACCGCCTGGGTGCCCGAACCGGTGCCGCACACCCGCGGCGCCGCACTCGAACACACCAGGAGGCGCCCGTGCGCTACGGCATGAATCCCCACCAGTCCGCGACGCTCGTCGGGGACGGACCCGCCATCCGCAGCGGCGCGCCGTCGATGATCAACTACCTCGACGCGCTGAACGCGTTCGCGCTGGTGCGCGAGCTCGATGAGCTCACCGGCCGGCCGGCTGCGGCATCCTTCAAGCATGTCTCTCCGGCGGGAGCAGCCGTGGCAGGAGAAGTGGATGCCGTGGCCCGGCGCCTCTGGAACGTCGAAGGCGTCGCGCCCGGCAGCCTGCTCTCGGCGTACGTGCGGGCGCGCGACGCCGACCCGAAGTCGTCGTTCGGCGACGTGGTGGCGCTTTCGCGCCCGGTCGACCGCGACACCGCCGACTTCTTGCGCACCGTCATCGCCGATGCCGTGATCGCCCCCGGGTTCGACGACGGTGTGCTCGAGGTGCTCAGCGCCAAGCGCGGCGGACGGTTCCTCGTGTTCGAAGCCGACGCAGCTGCGGTGCTGCCGACCCGCGAGCGCCGCGAGGTGGCAGGCGTCACCCTCGAGCAGGACCGCGACACCGCAGACCTCGCCGCGGCGCTGCCGGCGGGTGAGCTGTCGGATGCTGCGCGCACCGACGCACTGGTCGGAATGGCAACGCTGCGCTACACGCAGTCCAACTCCGTCGCATTCGTGCACGAGGGAGCGGCGATCGGCGTCGGCGCGGGGCAGCAGAACCGCGTGGACTGCGTGCGGCTGGCGGGCGAGAAGACCCGCACGTGGTGGCTGCGGCGGCACCCGCTGGTGGACGCCCTGCCGGCCGTGGACGGCATGCGGCGCCAGGATCGGCTGAACTGGCAGATCCGCTTCGCCGGGCGCGAGATGACCGACCGGCAGCTGCAGGAGTTCACCTCGCTGTTCGGCGCCGAGGCCGCAGCCCCCTATGACGACCTGGTGTGGCGCCGCGAATGGGTGCCGCGGATCGGCGCGGTCACGATGGTCTCGGACGGGTTCTTGCCCTTCCGCGACAACGTCGACCATGCGGCGGCTGCCGGGGCCAGGGTGATCGTCGAGCCGGGCGGATCCACCCGCACCGACGAGGTGGTCGCCGCCGCCGCCGAGCACGGCATCACGCACGTGCAGACCGGGTTGCGTCTGTTCCACCACTGAGCGGCCGCGGGTGCGCCCGGCGGCGGTAGCGTCGATGGCAGGAGGCAGCATCCATGACCGACGAGGCATCATCAGGCACCCCAGCGCCCGGCAGCAACTCCGCGACGACGGACGGCGACGCCGCACCGCGAGGCGACCGTGACATCGTGACCCTGTTCACCAAAGCGCTGCGGGCGCTGGGCAAGGCCGGTCGGCCCGACGAGGCGATGACCCTCGCCGGTCAGGCCTGGTGGGGGCTGAAGGACTCCGACCCCCGCGCGGCCGAGCGGGTGAACGGCACGATGCACTACCTGGCCCGGGTCATGGCCGGCGACGAGAAGCCGTAGCAGCTCACCGCCAGCGGTGAGAGGCTGGATGCATGACCCTTCTTGAAGACGCAGCCACGGCTGCCGCATCCACTCGAACAGCGCTCGATCCCGCCACCGTCACGGGATGGAACGCCGCGTTCGTCGCCGACCCCACCGCGGTCCGCGCGATGAACGCCGTCACCCGCACTGCCCTCGATGACGTCGCCGTCAATCGTGCACGACTGGTCGACACGCGGCGCAGCATGTCGCACCGCATCGACGACTGGGAGGCGACCAACCAGAAGAAGTCCGGCCGCTGCTGGCTGTTCGCCGCGCTGAACCTGCTGCGCAACGATGCCCGGCGGGTGCTCAAGGTCAAGAACTTCGAGTTCAGCCAGAACCACGCGATGTACTGGGACAAGATCGAGCGTGCCAACTACTTCCTCGACGACATGATCGAGCTCGCCGAGACCGATCCGGGAGACCGGCTGCCGGCGTTCCTGCTCGAGCAGCTCATGGGCGACGGGGGCCAGTGGAACATGGAGGTCTCGGTCTTCGCCAAGCACGGCGCGGTGCCCAAGGAGCTCATGCCCGAAACGGAATCCTCGTCGAACACCGGCCGCATGAACTCCTCACTGCGCACGCAGCTGCGCCTCGGGGCGCGGATGCTGCGGGCCGCGGTGGCGCGGGGAGCCGACGCCGCCGAGCTGCAGACGGTGAAGGAGTCGATCCTGGCCGACACCCACCGCATCCTCACGATCCATCTGGGGGTGCCGCCGACCGACTTCGAGTGGCAGTGGAACGATGACGACAAGGACTTCCACCGGGCCGGTCCGTTCACGCCGCAGACATTCCTCGCGGAGTACACGTCCATCGACCTGCACGACTACGTGTGCCTGGTCGACGACCCGCGGCCCGAGCACGCGAAGGGCTCGACCCTCACCGTCGCGCACCTGGGCAACGTCGTCGACGGCGACGAGGTCGTCTACCTGAACGTCGACATCGATCTGATGAAGCAGATCGCCGCGCAGACGATCGTCGACGGAGAGCCGGTGTGGTTCGGCTGCGACGTCGCGCCGCAGATGCTGCGCACCGACGGTGTGTGGGCCGCGGACCTGTTCGACTACGCCGGCGTGTACGGCGTCGACCTGTCGACCACCAAAGAGGAGCGCGTGCGCTTCGGCGAGTCGGCGATGACCCACGCGATGCTGTTCACCGGCGTCGACCTCGATGAGGACGGCACCGCGCGGCGCTGGCGCGTCGAGAACAGCTGGGGCACCGAGAACGGCGACAAGGGCTTCTACACGATGGATGACTCGTGGTTCGACGAGTACATGTTCGAAGTCGTCGTGCGCAAGGACCGTCTGCCCGCCGAGCTGCAGTCCGCGCTGCAGACCCAGCCGCTCGTGCTGCCTGCCTGGGACCCGATGGGCGCCCTGGCCTGACCCGCGCTGCCCGCTACCCCGCCCACCCCGCGAGTCCCGTCCCCTGCGGAACTCGCCGGGTCGGTCGGGCAGGCGGGCGGGGGCGGGCAGACGGCCAGCGGCGGATAATGGGCGGGTGGAGTTCCGCCCGCTGACCGACACCGATCTGGCCACCGCGCCGGACTGGTTCGGCGAGATCGAACTGCGGGCGGACGGTTGGCGCGACGCCACCACTCGGTCCGCGGTAGCCGTGGCGGACGACCGCATCGTGGCCGCCGGCATCATCTGGACCTCGCGCGCCCACGACGATCGTTTCTGGATCGACATCGTCGTCGATCCCGCACACCGCCGTTGCGGCGTAGGCACGGCGATGCACGCTCATCTGTCGCACCTGCGGGCGCGCGGCATCCCGTTCATGACCCGCGGCTTTGCGGACGAGCCTCGACTCGCGTTCGCCTACGTGCTCGGTGGGCACACGATCCAGGTCGTGCCGCCGACGCGGATCTCGGTCGAAAACCGATCCGTGCTGCGATCAGACCCCCGCGTCGTGGCCGCTGGTGCCGTGCCGTTCGCTGACGTGCTGCATGCCCACAGCGACATGTACGCGTGGATCCACCGCTCATGGAGCCCCGTGGCGGCCGGATTCGAGGATGCCGTCAATCACGGCTTGGACGAAGACCTCGATCGCGAAGCATCAGCGGTGGCGCTGGACGCCGACGGGCGGGTGACCGCGATAGCGGCGGTGTACCGCGACAGCGAGCGGCCGCTGCTGTGTGCTGAGACGACGCGCCCGGATGAGCCGGGAGGCGAGCGTCTGGTCGAGGGATGCGTGCGCTTCGCGCTCGATGTGCTGGCCGCCCGCGGCGTGCAGCGCGTCGACTTCGACGGGCACGTGTCCGATCCGCACTTCCTACCGAACTGGGCGAAACTCGCGCCCACCGGTCGCTGGTTCCTGCTGGTCGAGGTGCCGCCAGCGCTGCCCTGACCCGGCCCGACTCGAGTGATAGACCTGACCCGAATCCACCACGCCGCGACCGAAGGAGGCCACCATGCCCACATGGGCGACGGACGAACTCCAGCGCATCGGCTCGGACGAAGAGCTGGACGTCTCATCGCGCGTCGCGGTCGCCGACACCTCGACACAAGAGGCGGTGGATGCCGCGTACCGGTACGACACCCACCCGCCACTGATCGTGGCCACGGTGGTCGGGCGGCACGCGCACCCGACGACGCTGCGCATCGATCCGGCCTGACGTTGGTCAGTCGTCGAGCAGCGCGGCGGCGTACATCGGACGCGCGGCGTCGACGCTCGGCGGATGGAACAGCCCGGCCTGCGCATCACGGAACAGCCGCGACAGCTCGCCGGCGTTGCCGAAGCCGCTGCCGCCCGAGCACACCAGCGCGACTTCGGCCGCGCGGCGCGCAGCGGCCGACGCGTTGATCCGCGCCGAGACAAGCCTCAGCGGCCACCCCGCGCCGTGGTCGGCCAGTTCATCGAAGTCGCGGCAGTACGCGTCCAGCTGCGCGGGCACGGCCATGAAGTCCATCAGCGCGTCCGCCAGGCGAACTCGCGCCTCAGGCACCTCGGCGAAGCTCGCACCGGCCTTCGCGGACTTCCGCCGCTTCAGCCCGGCGGCCCCGAGCTCGAGCGCGCGCCGCGCGACCCCGGCGTAGACCGCCCCGATTAGCAGCTGGAAGTTGCTCGTGATCGCGAATGTCAACAGGTCGGGCACCCGGCCGGGTGCCAGGCGCCGAGCGACGCGGTCGGGGCGCATGCGCACGTCCTTCAGGATCGTCGCGCGGCTCTGCGACGCGCGCATGCCTAGCACGTCCCAGTCGTCCGAGACCGTGATGCCCCCGGCATCCCGCTCGATGAAGCCGTACACCAGCCGCGGATCGCCCGACGAGTCCAACCCGTGCACGATCAGCCGCGTCCACACCGGTGACAGCGACGTGAAGATCTTGACGCCCGACAGCAGGTATCCCCCGTCGTCCTGCGGCACGGCCACGGTGTTCGAGCCCTGCAGCACCCAGTCGTTCGACGGCTCGCTGATGCCGAAGGCGAAGATCTCTCCCGCTGCGGCCTCGTCGAAGACGTATGACAGCGACGCGTCGCCGCGATCGACCATGGCCTTGACCACGCCGGTGCACATCAGATGCATGTTGACCGCGAGCGCCGTCGCCGGCGCGGCACCGGCCAGACGCTGCTGCAGGCGCGAGACCTCGCTCAGCGACAGGCCTGCGCCGCCGAGGGCTGCAGGCACGAACAGCAGAAGGTATCCGCGCTCGCGCAGCTCGGCGAGGTCTTCGTCGAAGAAGCTGTTCTCGCGGTCGTAGACGGCCGCCCGTTGCCGGAACCGCTCCAGCAGATCATCGGGCAGGTACCGCTCGGCGAGCTGTGCGTGTCGAGCTTCTCGGTCGATCATGTGTGCTCCTTCCACTGACGGATGACGAGGGCCCCGTTGTGCCCTCCGAAACCGAACGACGTCGACAGCACGCTCTGCACCTGCTGCCGCCGGGCCGCGGTCACAATATTCCACTCGGGGAATGCGGGGTCGTCGAGGTTGATCGTCGGGGGCAGGATGCCGTGGCCCAGCGTCTGCACGGCGATGATCGCCTCGATCGCCCCCGACGCGCCGAGCAAGTGACCGGTCGACGACTTCGTGGCAGACAGCGGGATGCCGCGGGCCCGGGCGCCCAGCGCCGATTCGAGCGCGCGCAGCTCAGCCGCGTCGCCGACCTCGGTGCCGGTGCCGTGGGCGTTGATGTGATCGATGTCGTCGGGGTCGATGTGCGCGTCGACCAGAGCCGCGCGCACCGCGCGGGCGCCCCCACGGCCTTCGGGGTCGGGCGCCGTCGGATGGTAAGCATCGCTGGACGCCCCGAATCCGGCCAGCTCGGCGAGCACGCGGGGCGCGGCCGCGGCGGCCGGGTCCAGAGTCGGGTGCAGTGCCGGGTCCAGAGTCGGGTGCAGTGCCGGGTGCAGTGTCGGGTGCGCCCGTGCCGCCGCAAGACCTCGCGCCGCGGCGATCTCGGCGGATTCGACCAGGATCGCACCCGCGCCCTGCGCCATCACGAACCCGCGCCGACCGCGATCGAACGGCCGTGACGCGGTGGTGGGGTCAGCCTCGAAGCCCGTCGCCAGCGCGCGCAGATTGGCGTTCGATGACAGGTTGACCGCGTTCAGACAGTCCTCCATGCCGATCACGAGCACGGCGTCGGCGTACCCGTGGCGGATGCGACGCAGCGCCTCTCCCAGCGCGATCGCCCCGCTCGCGCAGGTCGCCGACAGGCCCTGTGCCGGTCCGGTGATGCTGTATCGCTGCGAGATCAGTGCTGCCGCGGCATCCGGAGCCCCATAGACCGAGAGTGTGAGCGGCACGGCGCGCGGACCGCGCGCGTCCAGGGCGCGTGTCGCGCTCTGCATCGCATCGATCGGACCGGAGCCGGTTGCCGCGATCACCCCGATGCGCTCGGGATCCCAGGGCAGCGCGGGGGTCGGCTGCGTCCGCGGGTGCGACGGTGCACCGGCCTGCCGGCTCTGCCCCGACTCGATGGCGCCCGCCTGCACGAGCGCCTGCTCGGCCGCGGCGATCGCCCAGTGCTGCACCGGACTCAGCCGCCGCGCGAGCGGGGGATCCAGGACCGACAGCGCGTCGAACCCGCGCACACGGCCGCCGATGCGCGCCGGCAGCCCCGCGAACTCGTCGCCCTCGAGCACGGTGACCGCGCTGCGACCGGTCGAGACCGCGTCCCAGAGGCTGTCGACATCCAGCCCGCTGGGCGTGACGGCGCCCATGCCGGTGATGACCGCGCGTGTCATGCCGCCTCCCTCTCCTCGCTCCAGGCGAGGGAATCTGACGAAACGAGGACGGAAAGTCGCATTCTGGTCCTCGCTGCGTGAGATCCCCTCGCTCCGCGCGAGGGCGCGCGCGCGAACAACAGAGTGGATGCCCGGGTCACAGGCGCACCGCCTCGCCGCGCGTGACCAGCTCAGCCGTCTCGCCGCGGCGGATCTTGCCGCCCACCGTCCGCGGCAGAGCCTGCAGGGTGTACCAGCGCCTCGGCACGAACTGAGGCGCGAGCCGCTCGCGGGCCCAGGCCTGCAGGTGCGCCTTCGGCGGCGCGGCACCCTCGATCACCAGCGCCACCACCGTGCCCAGTCGTGGATGCGGCAGCGTGACGGCACTGACGGCGCCGAGTTGCGGCATCCCCTCGAATGCGCGGTCCACGTCCTGCAGCGACACCTTGTGGCCGCCGGTGACGGCGATATCGCCCGCACGCCCGACCAGAGTCAGGCGGCCGCCGACGATGCGGCCCTGGTCGTGCACCGTGGCCCAACCGTCGGGTTGACGCAGCGTCTCGCGGGTCGTCGCGGCCAGGTAGCCGTCCGAGCAGGCTTCGGCGCGCACCCACAGGGTGCCCAGATCGCCGTCCGGCACCGTGGCGCCCGTCTCGTCGCGGATCGCGACCTCGACGCCGTCGTAGACGGAGATGAGCGTGCCGTCGCCTCCGCGGCTGTCGCCGATGAAGCCGATCTCTGCGGCCCCGTAATAGCTGATCAGCCGCACATCCGGCAGCACCTGCCCGAGGGAGTCCCGCAGCACGGACGACAGGTTCGCACCGCCGGTGACGACCAGCCGCAGCCCGGCGAAGGCCCGCGGATCACGGCGCGCGGCGTCGGCGAGCGACTGCACGACAGCGGGGACGGCCACGACGCGGCTGATCCGCTCGTCACGCATTCGCGCGGCCACCGAGAGCGGATCGAACGAATCAGCCAGGTGCACGCCGCCGCCCGATGCCAGGCACTCGATCACCGCGTACAGGGTGAGGCTGTACGAGACCGGGCCGGGTGCGAGGGTCGCCACGCCGGCCAGCGGCTCGAGGTGGGCGCTGGAGATCGCATAGTTCGCACGGTACTGTCCGCGGGTCTTCAAGAACGCCTTGGGGTGGCTCGTCGTGCCTGACGAGAACAGCAGCAAGAAGGCCTCGCGGCTGCTGCGCACGCGCGGTGCTGATCGAGGGCGGGCATATGCTTCGCGGCGCATGAACTCCACCAGCGGCAGGATCGTCCCGGTCCAGCCCGCATCGATCAGCGCTGTATGCAATTCATCGGAGTCGCTGATGACGACCCCGATGCCGCAGGCGAGGATGACGCGCACCTGATGCGCGAGGGGCCACCGCGGGTCGATCGTCGCCGACACGGCACGATAGCCGGCCAGCCCCGCAACGATCCGCGCGGTGTGGAACGCCGATGTGACGCTGACTGCGGTGATCGGGATGCCGCCGGTTTCGGCCGCGGGCCGCGGCGGCACCGTCTGGCCGCGGTGCAGGTCGTCGACCGCCGCGAACATGCGGCGGGAGTCGTCGACGAGCTGCGCGTACGTCAAACGACCGTCTGACCCGACGATCGCCGGCCGGTCGGGATGCCGGGCCGCGACGTCCAGGATCATCCCCGTGATCGGCACGAGACCTCCCTGTGGACCGTCCGGGCCAGTCTAGTTCCCGCGCATCCCGGCGATCCCGCGATCGGCCCGCAGTTTCAGCGCGGCGGCGCTCCGTGTACTCAGCGCGGCGGCGCTGTGGAGTCGCGCACGAGCAGCGTCGCGGGATAGTCGCGGAACATCGGCGTCAGGTCACCCGTGGCCAGCAGTGCGACGGCATCCCGTGTCATCTCCTCGACGGGCTGGGACACCGAAGTGAGCGCGGGCCACGTGTAGGCGGCGTCGGGCGTTCCGTCGAATCCGACCACCGATATGTCGCCCGGGATGTCGACGCCGCGCGAGTGCAGTCCCGCCAGCGCGCCGGTGGCGATCTGATCGGATGCCGCGAACACGGCCGTCACCTCTTCTCGGCGTTCGGCGAGCTGCTGCCCGGCGCGATAGCCGTCCTCGACGCTCCACTCGCTGTGCAGCACGGGTCCCCCCGGGAGGCCGGCATCCACCAATGCCTGCCGCCACCCGGCCTCGCGCGGGTCGAGCTGCGACGCGCTGCCGATGAACGCGATGCGCCGGTGGCCGAGCGTGATCAGGTGCTCGACGGCCAGGCGCGCGCCGGCGACGTAGTCGGTGCTGAGGGTGGGATGGCCCGGCTGGGCGCGGAACTGGTTGACGAAGACCAGCGGCGTCCGTCCCCGCTCGGTCACGCGCAGCTCTTGCGGTGTGAGCGCGTCGGCGCTGATGATGCCCTCCAGCGGCTGGGCGGTCAGACCCTCGATCTCTTCGACTCCCGAGCGCCGCTCGTGTGCGCTGAGGATCAGCACGGTCAGCTGCTGGGCCCGTGCGGCATGGTCGAGCAGCGATGCCATGCCCGCGAAGAACGGGTTGCGCTGATCGGGGACGATCAGTCCGATCAGTGACGACCTGCCCCGGCTCAGGGCCCTCGCTGCGGCGTTGGGCCGATAGCCGAGCTGATCGACCGCTGCCAGCACGCGGGCGCGCGCGGCAGCCGACACGGGCCTCTCGGACCCGGTCAGCACGTAGCTGACCACGGCGGGGCTCACCCCCGCCAGGCGCGCGACGTCGGCTCGGGTGACGGCCTTGCGCCCTGGGTCCATGATCCTCTCCCGTGGTGAGTGGGTGCACATCGGCGTGCGACCCGTGCAGATCAGAGTGTGCCGGTCGGCAGGCAGACCGCCCTGCGCAGATCAGTACGTGTCGACGCCGACACCGGTTGATGTCGACACGGGCCGGAGTGCGACGGCGCCGGGTGCGGCTCCGAAGTCGGGGACATCGAGTCGCTCTCCCCCGCGCCGGACCGAGTTGTGGGCGATGATACCCGGAACAGTGAAGCGCGCGGCGGTCCACGCGTTCACCGGCGGGGTCGTGTCGTTCGCGACGGCTGTGGCGAAGTCATCCACCAGGTAATGGTGACTGCCCTCGTGCCCGGTCGGCAGTGCGGCGAGTTCGGCCGGGATCCGGCTGCGATCGTGCACCGGCGCGTACCCCGACACGAACGCGGCGCGCAGTTCGGGGGCGACGCCCGACAGCAGGGGATCGTCCACGCTCATGCTGGCGTGCGTGGCCACCAGCGATGAGACGTCCTGCGCGCCCTCGCGTGTGTACCAATAGGCGGCTGTTGCGACCTGTTCGAAGCTGCCCGCGGTGCCGAAGTAGCGGAACCGCGACTCGCGGATGTGCGAGGGATACCCCACCCGGCGGAACTCGTTCGTGCGGAACGAACCGCCCGCGGCGACCTCGAACAGCGCCGTCGCGTTGGACACGTCGTTGTCGAACATGCTGACGTCGCGGTCGAACACTCCGTCGCCACGCGTGTCCGGGATGCCGATCCCCACCGCTTTGGTCACATAGGTGTCCCACACCGAGAGCACGCCGCCGATCGAATGCGTGGGGTACAGCAGCGGCGGATAGCTCGCGGTCGCCTTCCATCCCGCGCCGCCGCTGTACTTGTAGGCGTCGTAGAAGCCGAGATCCATGTCGTGGACGTAGTCGCCCTCGGCGTAGAAGAGGCGGCCCAGCTCGCCGGTGGCGAGCTTGCCCCGCCCGAACACCGCGGCCGGATTGTAGAAGCTCGTCTCGCCCATCATGTAGACCAGGCCCGTCTGCTGCACGGCGTCGATGATCTCGCCGATCTCGTCGACAGCGATCCCCATCGGCACCGTCGAGTACACGTGCTTGCCCGCCCGCAGCGCCCGTACGGCCAGCCCGGCGTGGGTCCACCGCTGGGTGAAGATGGCGATCGCATCGATGGCGGGGTCGGCGATCATGTCGTCGAACGAGGCCTTGGTGCCCGCCAGCGCGTACGTGGCCGCCAGTGCATCGGCGCGGCCGGCCACGGTATCAGTGACCCACACGTCATCGATGAGCGGGTGAGCGCGGAACAGCGGAGCGAAGTTCTGGGCGAACTGCCCGGCACCGACCATCCCTAAAGTGAAAGACATGACGAACCCTTCGAGGTGGAAGCGGCCATCGCGCACACCTCTGGCGACAGCATCCTCTTCCAGATGACGCGCGTCAAGCCGATGGCGTCCCGCGTGTGAGAGAGAGTGGTTTTGTTCAGGAAATACGGGAGCGAGGCCTCTTGTCAAGACTGCGTGACACGGGTAATGTCCCTGGAACACCGTGTGAAACCGGCGTCTTCCCCTTTCGATCACAAGGAAGTGATGGCATGACTTCACGCAGGGCGCGAATGACTCTTCTCGCGGCAGCCGGCACAGCCACGCTCGGGCTCGTCCTCGCCGGCTGCTCGGGCGGTGGCGGCGGCGACGGCGGCACCGACGGCGGCACCGCGAAGCTGGAGATGCAGACCGGACTGGGGGCTGCCGACCCGACGCTGACCGTGCTCAAAGACATCACGAAGACCTGCACGCCGGCGGACACGACCATCGACCTCGTGCCGATGACCAACACGTACGAAGCCGACATGAAGACACGGATGGCCTCCGGCGACCTGCCTGACATCTGGTCGACGCACGGCTGGTCGCTGCTGCGCTACAGCCAGTTCCTCGAGCCGTTGAACACCCAGCCGTGGGCGGAGAACTTCAACAAGGCGCTGGCTCCGGCGATGGAGAACAAGGACGGCCAGTTCTTCGCGCTGCCGATCAACACCGACGTGTCCGGCATCCTCTACAACAAGGCCACTCTGCACAAGGCCGGGGTCGACCCCTCTACGCTGACGACGTGGGATGCCTTCACCGCCGCACTGTCCAGGCTCAAGGCCGCGGGCGTGACGCCCCTCTCGTCGTCGTCGAAGGACTCGTGGATGGCGGGCAACGTCGCCGACTTCATGGCGTCGGGCGCGTTCAGCGACGCGGACCTCGAGCAGTTCACCCAGGGGACGTTCGTCGAGTCCGGGTACAAGACGATGCTCGACGAGGTGCAGACGTGGGCGAAGGCGGGCGACTTCAACCCCGACTTCTCGTCGATCACGATGGACGAGATCGGACGGGGTCTGGGCAGCGGCAAGGTCGGATTCGTGTTCGTGCAGAACTCTCTGGCCAACACCGCGTTGCAGCAGAGCCCAGACGCCAAGCTCGGGTTCATGCCGATTCCGGCATTCACCGGCTCGCCGTACTTCGTGGGCGGCGAGGGCACGGCCTACGGCGCATGGAACAAGGGCAAGCACAAGAAGCAGGCGCTGGAGTACCTCGACTGCCTGGCCAAGCCCGAGAACATCAGCAAGATGGCCAAGGCCCTGGGCAGCATCCCCGGGCTAACCGATGCCACGACCGACATGGGGCCGCTGCAGGACAGCTACGAGAGCGTGGTCAAGCCCGGCACCTACCCGCTGCACCCGTACTTCGACCGGGTGTACCTGCCCAACGGCATGTGGGACACGATGGTGACCACCACCGGTGCCGTCATCAGCGGCCAGTCTCAGCCGAGCGCGGCCACCGCACAGATGAAGCAGCAGTTCGCGTCGCTGTACACGAAGTGAGGACCTGGGGAAGGGGACGGCGGGGCGCTTGGGGAGTGGCGCCCCGCCGCTGCGACAGGCGGGTACGATGACCGTCGCCGACGGTCGGCACACCCGCCGTCGCACCCGCGGCGGCCCTTCGACGCGCTCACCGCGCCGAACTGCACGCCGCGAGACCGGCGCACCGTTCCTGCGTCGCCGGGTGAACCTGCTGTACCTGCCGGCCGTGGCGCTGTTCGCGGTGTTCACGCTGTACCCGCTGGTCAGCGGCGTGCTGATCTCGTTCACGAAGTGGGACGGCTACAGTCCCGACCGCACCTTCGTCGGGCTGGCGAACTATGCGCACCTGTTCACCGACCCGCTCGTGGGCACGGCGCTGGTCAACACGTTCATCTACGGCTTCGGCTCGACGATCCTGCAGCAGGTGATCGGGCTCGCCCTGGCCCTCGCGCTCGACCGCGCAGTGCGCAAGCGTCGCACCGGTGGGCGCAACCTCGCCCGGGCCATCGTGTACCTGCCGGTGCTGGTCTCCCCGGTGGTCATGGGAACGATGTACTACCTGCTGTTCTCGTATTCGTACGGCGGCCTCAACGACACCGTCACCGGCCTGGGAGGTGAGCGCGTGGCGTGGCTGAGCACGTCCGGCTCGGCCATCACGATCATCGTGATCGTCAACTCGCTGCAGTTCGTCGGCATCTCGATGGTCATCTACCTGGCCGGTCTGCAGTCGATCCCGATCATGTACTACGAGGCGGCGCGCATCGACGGGGCGACCGGTTGGCGGCAGTTCACCGGCATCACGGTGCCGCTGCTGCAGCCGGCCTTCGCCACGAGCATCGTGCTGAACCTGATCGGCGGCCTGAAGCTGTTCGACGTCATCCGGGTGATGACCGGCGGGGGACCGGGGTATTCGACCGACTCGATGTCGACGCTGATCTCGAAGTTCTACTTCGACAACCAGAACGCCGGCTACGCGTCGGCGGTCGGGGTCGCGCTGTTCGTGATCATCGCGGTGTTCACCCTCGCTCTGAACGCGTACTTCAACCGTCGCCGATTGGAGATCGCGTGAAGCGCGCGCTGAGCAGGACGGGCCTTGCCGCCGGGCTGATCGTGGCGTGCGTCGTGCAACTGATCCCGTTCTACATCACCCTCACCACGGCATTGAAGCCGCGCACCGACCTGTCGTCGCAGTGGCTGTTTCCCACCGGGGGCGTGTACTGGCAGAACTTCCAGACGGCGATCGAGGACGGCGGCATCCTGCGCGCCATCGGCAACAGCGCCATCGTCACCCTCGCCTCCACGATCCTGATCTGCCTGCTCGGGGCGCTGGCCGCCTACCCGCTGGCCCGCCGTGAGACCACCGGCAACAGGATCGTGCTGGCCGGCATCATCGGGCTCATCATGATCCCGCCGCTGAGCATCCTGGTGCCGGTGTACACGCTGATGGTGCAGCTGGACTGGATCAACACATACTGGGGCGCGACCGCGCTGATGGTCGCCGCGCAGCTGCCGCTGAGCGTCTTCCTCTACGCGAGCTTCATGCGCAGCCTGCCGCTGTCGATCGAAGAGGCCGCCACCGTCGATGGGGCCGGGATGCTGCAGATCCTGTTCCGGGTCGTGTTCCCGATGCTCAAACCGGTCACGGCGACCGTCATCATCCTGACCAGCGTGTCGGTGTGGAACGAGTATGCGCTGAGCGTCTTCTTCCTTCGCGACCCGTCGGTGCGGACCACGGCTCCGGCGATCGCGACGTTCTTCGCGAGCCAGGGCAGTGACCCGAATGCGGCCGCGGCCGCCGCCCTGCTCACGGTGATCCCGGTGCTCGCGGCCTACCTCGTGCTGCAGCGCTACTTCATCAAGGGCATGGTCGCCGGGTCCGAGAAGTAGCCGCGTCCAGCCGAGTGAGCTCAGGTGGACGTGAGGTCGGGCCGAAGTGAGGTCGGGCGGACGTGGGGTCGGGCGAGGTCAGGCGGTCCAGGGGAGAGGGCGCTCGCGGTCGAGGTCACCGTCGCGGCCGATCGCCTTCAGGGCGTCGCCGCCCCCGCGGATGCACAGCCAGCGCAGATCCTCGGGGCTGTCGGGCCGGGCACGCCAGGCGCGCATCACACCCTGGCCCACGCGCACGACGGTGCCTGCCTGCACCTCGACCACGTCGTCGTCGAGGGCCATCTGGCCGCGACCGGCGAGGAAGAGGTAGACCTCCTCGAGTCGGCTGTGCGAATGCCAGAACGCAGCCTGGCCGCCGGGTGCGGCAGCGTTGGCCGACACTCCGATGAACTCGGTGGGGATCTCTTTGTCGACGAACTGCTTGCCGGGTCGGTCGCCGCCGGCTTGCAGCCACGTGTCGATCCCGCCGAGTTCCATCACGTCGTATCCGCTCATCACGCCAGCCTAGAGGCGTCCCCATAGACTCGATGCCATGGCCGTCACCACCCGCCGCGTGCAGGACCTCACCGTCGAAGACCACACCATCACCGTGCCGCTCGTCTGGGGTGATGGCGCCGATGCCCGCACGATCGATGTGTACGCGGCCGTGGTCAGCCGCGACGGCGGAGAGACGCTGCCGTACCTCGTGTACCTGCAGGGCGGGCCGGGGCACGAGGCGCCGCGGCCGTTCCACGCGCCGTCGAGTCCGTCGTGGCTGGATGCAGCGCTCGAGCACTACCGCCTGGTGCTCATCGACCAGCGCGGCACCGGGCGCTCGACCCCGCTCGGCGACGCCGACCTCGGCCGCGGCACCGACGAGCTCGTCGAGTACATCGCGCATCTGCGGGCGGATTCGATCGTCCGGGACTGCGAGGCGATGCGCGAGCATCTGGGCGCGGCATCCTGGAGCGTGCTCGGACAGTCCTTCGGCGGCTTCACCACTTTGGCCTATCTGTCCACCGATGCCGGCTCGGTGCGCGAGGCGTTCTTCACGGGCGGCCTTTCGGCGGTGGGCCGCCACCCCGACGACGTGTACGCGCTGACCTACGACAAGCTGCGGTCGGGGTCCGAGCGGTATTACCGGCGCTTCGCGCACCACCGCGACACTGTGCGGCGCCTGGCCGAGCTGGCGGCTGAAGGCGCCATCGTGCTGCCCGACGGTGAGGTCGTCTCGGTGTCGCGGCTGCGGTCGCTGGGCATGCTGCTCGGGTCGAACAACGGCTGGCAGACGCTGTACGAGCTGCTCGAGACGCCGCCGCAGTCCAACGCGTTCCGGCACGACCTGGCGGCCGCGCTGCCGTATTCGGCGCGCAATCCGCTGTACTACGTGTTCCATGAGTCGAGCTATGCCGACGGCTATGCGACCCGCTGGTCGGCCGACCGGGTGGAGCCTTCGGACTTCCGCGACGATGTGACGCTGCTGACAGGCGAGCACGTGCGTCGCGAGTGGCTCGAGACGGTGCCGGGTCTGGCCCCGTGGAAGGATGTCACGCTCGCGCTCGCCGACCACGAATGGCCGTCGATCTACAACGTCGAGGCGCTGCGCGCGTCGGGCGCGCGGGGAGCGGCCGCCGTCTACGTGAACGACCTGTACGTGCCGCTGGAGTTCTCGCTCGAGACCGCCGCGCTCCTGCCGGGCGTCACGCCCTGGGTCACCAGCGAGCATGAGCACTCGGGCCTGCGCCAGGGCGACGTGCTGCCGCACCTGTTCGACCTCGCGCACGGCCGCCGCGTGCGCTGAGCCTGCGCCCCGGTGCCGGCTGCCGCGTGCGCTGAGCCTGCCGGCGGCCGTTCACAACTCATCCGAAGTTGTGCCCGGCGGGGCCTTTCGGGCCGATTTCGGCGTGTGAGCGCCTGGATCGGCTGAGTTGCGAACGCCGCAGCCGCACTCACCGGGCGCGCAGCGCCGCGCCCAGCTGCTCGACCGCGCGGCGCAGGATCGGCCGCGGCATCGCCAGGTTGAACCGCACGCAGCCCGATCCGGCATCGCCGCACAGGCAGCCGTCGGTGGCGGCCACGCCGGCGTGCTCGAGGAAGAACTCCGCTGGGTGGTCGCCGAGGCCGAGCGCCCGGCAGTCCAGCCACGCGAGGTAGGTGCCCTCCGGCGGCAGGAAGTCGACGCCCGGCAGGTGCTCGGCGACGAGCTCGGTCATCAGCGCCCGATTGCCGTCGAGGTAGGTGACGACGTCGGCGAGCCAGTCGCGACCCTCGGCGTAGGCTGCGGCGTTCGCGATGAGTCCCGGCACGCTCGCGCCGTGTTCGATGAACATCGCACGGGTGCTCTGCGCCCAGGTCTCGGCATCCTGGTCATTGCTCAGGATCAGCTGCGCGCACTTCAGACCCGGAAGGTTCCACGCTTTGGACGCGGAGGTCGCGGTGATGGTGTGGGATGCCGTGACCGGTGACAGCGAGGCGTACGGGACGTGCCCCGCCCCGCCACCGGCGCCCGGGTACACCAGCGGCGAGTGGATCTCATCGGAGAACACGCGCGCGCCATGGCGTGCGACCACCTCCGACAGGGCGGTCATCTCCTCGCGGGTGTACACCTTGCCGATCGGGTTGTGCGGATTGCACAGCAGGAACAGCCCGCCGCCGTCGGCGAACGCGCGGTCGATGCCGTCGAGGTCAAGGCGCCAGCCGGCGCCGGGGCGATCGTCCTGGCGCAGCATCGGCACCTGGATGATCTCGCGCCCGTGCACCGCCGGCAGGGTGAGGAACGGCATGTAAGCCGGGGTGGGCAGCACTATCGCCTCGCCTGGTTCGGTGAACACGTCGATCACCGCCGACAGCCCCGACAGCACATCGCCCAGCGGACGGATGCGGTCGGCGGGCACGTCCCACCCGTACGCGTCGCGCTGCCAGTCCGCGGCCGCCTGCTGCATCCGCTCGATCAGGTAGGCCGGCGGATAGCCGAACAGGGCAGCGTCGACCGACGCGCTCACCGCCGATGTCACCGCCGGTGCGGTGCCGAAGTCCATCTCGGCGACGAAGGCGCCGAGGGCATCGGGGAACGCCGTCCACTTCATGCCGCCCCGCGCGCGCAGGTCGGCCTCGGTGATGGCGTCGAACGGGTGGGCGCTCAGAGCGTCGGTGGGCACGGCTGTTCCTCTCTCAAGACGGCGTCGAGATCATGTGCATTCGACGGGCGCACATCCAATTGGCGTCAAATTGATGTGTGCGTGTCGAGATCATATGACTTCGACGGGCGGGTCGAAGACCGCCCCGGGGTTGAGGATGTGCTGCGGGTCGAGGGCCGTTTTGATGCGGCAGTTCAGCTCGTACACGTCGTCGCCGAGGTAGCCGGGCAGCCACGCGCACTTGAGTCGTCCCACGCCGTGCTCGCCGGTGATGGTGCCGCCGAGCGAGATGGCCAGGTCCATGACCTCGCCGTAGGCGAGCTGGGCGCGCTGCTGCTGCGCGGTGTCGGTGGGGTCGAGCACGATCAGGGGATGGGTGTTTCCGTCTCCGGCGTGGGCGACCACCGCGATGGGCACATCGTGGGCGAGCGAGATCGCCTCGATGCCGGTCACGAGGTCGCCCAGCCGCGGAATGGGCACGCCGACGTCTTCGAGAAGGATGCGGCCGGTGCGCTCCACGGCCGGGATCGCCATCCGCCGGGCCTGCACGAATGCCTCGCCCTCGTCCGGGTCGCTGGTCGCGTAGCACTCGGTCGCGCCGCACGCGTTGCACAGCTGCTCGATCTTTGCGATCTCGGCGGCCGCCGCTCCCGCGTGGTCGTCGGACTGGATGACGAGCATCGCCGCCGCCGTCGCATCCAGCCCCATGTGCGTCGCGTCTTCGATGGCCAGGATCGTCGGCCGGTCCATGAACTCGAGCATCGACGGTCGCGTCGCGCGGGTGATCGCCATCACGGCATCGGTCGCGCCGGTCAGGGTCGCGAACACCGCCACCAGCGTGGTCGGCGGCTTCAGGGCCGGCACCAGGCGCAGGATCACCTCGGTGATCACCCCGAGCGTTCCCTCGCTGCCGACGAACAGTTTGGTCAGCGAGAGCCCGGCGACGTCCTTGATGCGCGGACCGCCCAGCGTCACGGCCCGTCCGTCGGCGAGCACGACGGTCATGCCGAGCACATAGTCGGTGGTCACTCCGTACTTCACGCAGCACAGGCCGCCCGCGTTGGTGGCGACATTGCCGCCGATCGAGCAGAACTCGTACGACGACGGGTCGGGCGGGTACCACAGGCCGTGCTCGGCGGCGGCCGCCTTCACGTCGGCATTGAATGCTCCCGGCTGCACGGTGGCCATGCGGGTGGCGGGGTCGATGCGGATCTCGCGCATGCGGTCCAGCGAGAGCACGATGCCGCCGTCGACCGCCGAACTGCCGCCCGACAGACCCGACCCGGCTCCACGGGGCACGACCGGAGTGCCCGTCGCCGCCGCGAACCGCACGACCGCCTGCACGTCTTCGGTGCACGTCGCGCGCACGACCGCCAGCGGTGTGCCGGCCCTGGGGTCGTTGGCGCGGTCCCAGCGGTAGGCGTCCATCGAGGCGGGGTCGGTGATCACCGATCCTTCGGGCAGAGTCGCGATCAGCTGGTCGAGTCTCGTGTCGCCGGTCATGTGCGTGGTCCTCCTTCGTCGGTGGATGCCGAGGCCCGCGCCGCTGCGGACCGTGGACGGCGTCCGTCCCTGAGACATTCGCGGCTACGGCATCAGCAGCGCCTTGATCGCGCGACGCTCGTCCATCGCCCGGTAACCCTCGGCGACCTCGGACAGCGGCAGTGTCAGGTCGAAGACGCGACCCGGGTCGATCTCGTTCGACCAGATGCGGTCGATCAGGTCGGGCAGGTAGCGTCGCACCGGCGCCGGTCCGCCGAACAGGTGCACCTCGGCCTGGAACAGCTGCTGACCGTCCAGTTCGACGCCGTGCGAGACGCCGACGAACCCGACGTGGCCGCCCGCGCGGGTCGAGCGGATCGCCTGCTGCATGGCCTCGTTCGTGCCGACGGCCTCGATCGTGGAGTGCGCGCCGAGCCCGTTGGTGAGGTCGCGGATGTGCGCGACGCCCTCATCGCCGCGCTCGGCGACGATGTCGGTGGCGCCGAACTCGCGCGCGAGCGCCTGGCGGTCGGCGTGGCGGCTCATCGCGATGATCCGCTCGGCGCCCTTGGCGCGGGCTGAGAGCACGCCGAGCAGTCCGACGGCGCCGTCCCCGACGACCACGACGGTCTTGCCCGGGCCGACGGCGGCGGCCTCGGCCGCGAACCAGCCCGTGCCCAGGACGTCGGATGCCGCGACCAGCGACGGGAGGAGGTCCGCGGTGGGCTCGCCCGGGGTCGCCACGAGAGTGCCGTCGGCCATCGGGACGCGCAGGCGCTCGGCCTGAGTGCCGAATCTGCCCATCGGAACAGCGTTCACGCACCGCGACGGGTAGCCGGCGCGGCAGATCTCGCAGGTGCCGTCGGAGGCGAAGAACGAGCCGATGACCACGTCGCCCAGTGAGATCGTGCGGACGTCCGCCCCGACCTCTTCGACCACGCCGACGTATTCGTGTCCCATCGGCAGGGGCTTGCGCACGGGGTTGATGCCGCGGTACGGCCAGAGATCCGACCCGCACACGCAGGTGGCGAGCATGCGGATCACGACGTCGCCGGGTTCTTCGATCTGCGGGTCCGGGCGCTGTTCGTATCGCACATCACCGGGGGCGTGCATGATCGCTCCGTACATCGTCAGTGCTCCTTGTCTGCCGTGCCGGTCGTCTCCGTGCCGGTCGTCTCCGTGCCGGTCGTCTCCGCGCCGCTCGTCTCCGTGCCGGTCGTGGCTGTGCCGTCCGCATGCACGGCGGCTGCGGCATCCACTCGCGTCGTCCCGTCGTCGGTGACCAGCAGGATGCCGGAGTCCTCATACAACGCGGCCACCGTCGCCTCGGCCGCGCGTTCGATCTCGATGCGCGGGTCGGTCGGCAGCCGATCGGGGTAGTAGGTGCCCGGACCGTAGAACTGCCCGTAGCGCAGCACGACGCCGCCGTAGGCGAGGGTCGCGCGCTCCAGCTCGGCGACCGCGTCGGCGCCGGCCCCGGCCGGCATGGGCCACGCCACGCTCTGCGTCAGCACCCGCCGTGCTCCCGCGGCACGTGCCGCGGACAGCACGTTGTGCGTGCCTTCCACACGGATGCGGGCGTGCCGCGCGCGGAACGCCTCGATGTCGCGCGGGTCGTCGGGCAGATCGGTCAGCTCGTGGATGACCGCGCCCGGCTCGAACGCGACCACCGCGTCGGTGAGGGCCTGCGCGTCGAACACGTCGCACACGACGGGCTCGACGCCGAGCTCGGCAAGCCAGGCCGCTTTGTCTTGTGAGCGGGTGAGTCCCGCGACCTCGTGGCCGTCGATCTGCAGGAGCCGGATGATTCGGTGACCGATGACGCCGGACGCCCCGGCCAGGAACACGCGCATGCCTCGATCGTAGGCCGCCGCCTGCCGGCCACGCATGCCCGCGCGCGGGTGCACCGCCGCGCCTCACTATCGTTGGCTGTATGAGCGAGCCCGACTTCCACCTCGACACCCTCGCCGTGCATGCGGGGCGGGAGGGCCTGGATGAACTCGGCGTGCACGCTCTTCCGATCGACTTGTCCTCGACCAATCCGCTGCCCGACATCGCCCGCGGGGGCGAATCGTACGAGGCGCTGACCGGCGGGCACCGCCCGCCCGACGACGGCAGCAACGTCTACGGACGCCTGTGGAACCCGACCGTCGCCCGCTTCGAGACCGCCCTGGCAGCTCTCGAGAAGGCAGAGGATGCGGTGGCCTTCGCCTCGGGCATGGCGGCCATGACCGCCACGGTGCTGGCCCTGTGTGCGGGAACGGGACGCCGGCACGTGGTCGGCGTGCGTCCGCTGTACGGCGGCACAGACAGCCTGCTGGCCGGGTCGCTGCTGGGCGTCGAGCACACTTTCTGCCGCGAGGACGAGGTGGCCGACGCGATCCGCCCCGATACCGGCCTGGTCGTGATGGAGAGCCCTGCCAACCCCACGCTCGAGCTCGCCGACATCGCCGGAGTCGTCGCGCAGGCAGGCGAGATCCCGGTCGTGGTCGACAACACGTTCGCCACGCCCGTGCTGCAGAATCCGATCCTGCACGGTGCGCGGATGTCGCTGCACAGCGCGACGAAGTACATCGGCGGCCATGGCGACGTGATCGCCGGAGTCGTGGCCTGCGACGCCGAGACCGCGGTCGCCCTGCGACGCGTGCGCACTGCGACCGGCGGCATCCTGCACCCTCTCGGCGGCTACCTGCTGCACCGGGGCCTCACGACCCTGCCGGTGCGCATGCGCGCCCAGCAGGCCAACGCGCAGCGGGTGGCGGCCTTCCTGTCCACGCATCGTGCGGTCTCGCGCACGTACTATCCGGGGCTGGATGCCGATCCCCGCGGGCTCTTGGGTACGGAGCGGTCGAAGGCCCAGCTTCGCGGACCCGGGGCCATGGTCTCGATCGCGCTCACGGGTGGGTATGCCGCCGCCGAGCGGTTCGCCGGCAGCCTGCGCGTATTCACCCACGCGGTGTCGCTGGGCGGCGTGGACTCCCTCGTGCAGCACCCGGCGGCGATCAGCCACCGGCACGTGGCACCCGAGGCGCGACCGGGCGCCGACATCGTGCGCCTGTCGATCGGCCTCGAAGACGCCGACGACCTGATCGCCGATCTCGATCGGGCTCTGGCCTGATCGGACCGTCCGCCCAGCCCCACGACCTAGACTGGTGGCGTCCGCTCGCCGTCGGCGAGCTCCACGTCTGTTGAGGAATCTGCCGTGTCGCCTGCCCGCACTGCACGCTCGTTCGAGGTGCGCCACCTGCAACTCGCACGCGCCGTCATCGCCGCCATCGCGGCCGCGATGATCACGTTCTCGCCCGATCACTCCGCGCCGCTGGGTCTTTCGGTGTTCAGCGGGTTCGCCATCACGAGCGCGTTCGTGCTGTTCGTCGCGGCGTGGCTCGTGTTCCCGGCGGGCCGTCGGGGAGCAGCCGTCGTCCTCGGCGTGATCGACATCGTCGCCGGGATGGTCGCGGGCATCGGCCCGATCCGCTCCGACACCCTGTTCTTCGCCCTCGTCATCTCCTGGGCGCTGGCCTCGGGCCTGGTCGAGCTGATCGTGGGCCTGCGTGGCCGTCACGCCGAGAAGGGCACCGCCGCCCACTCCGAGGGGCGCGACGCCTTGACCATCGGCATCCTCGGCCTTGTGCTCGGGGTCGCGCTGCTGTGCGTTCCGGCGGGCTACGCCCTCACCTACCGCGTCGCCGAGGCGCACGAGACCTTCACCCTCACGGGCATCACGATCGGCGTCGGCATCTTCGGCGGGTACGCCGCGATCGTCGCCGTGTTCTTGGGCATCGCGGGCTTCTCGCCACGCGTCGAGCCCGCTGCCGAACTCGCGGCCGGGCATGCCGCATCCGAAGACAACCACGGAGGTGCCGCATGAGCGACAAGCGCCCCACCACTCGCCGAGACCTGATGAAGCCCGGGCAGATGCTCGGGCTCGCGGTGATCGCCGCGCTGTTCGCCGGCGTGGTCACGCTCGTGTCGATGGGCCTGTTCCAGGACAGGTTCCCCGGCGAATCCTCGCACGCGCTGCTGGTGGGTCTGATCGTGGCAGGCATCACGTTCGTGGTCACGCTGGTCGTGCTCGCTCTGCTGATGCTGGCCGTGCAGCCCGAGCAGATCACGCATCGCGTCGACGGACCCGTTCTGATCGGGCGCGATCAGGCCGTCGCCGATGAGCAGGCGGCGAAGGATGCCGCAGCCGCACGCGCGGCGTCCGGGCGCGCGCCGACCGACCCGGGAGCGACCGGCAACGGCGGCAAGCGCGCCTGACGCGCGATCCGCGCACGCGGGATCGTGATCGGGCATCCGTAGGGAATCGGCGTCTGACATGGCACGTGTGAAAGATCAAGCGGCGCGTCGCGCCGAGATCGTCGACGCCGCCAAACGGGCGATCGCCGCTCGCGGCTTGACCGGGCTGCGGCTCAAGGACGTCGCCGCCGAATGCGAGCTCACCGCGGGCGCCGTCGCCTATTACTACCCCGATCTGACGCAGCTGGTGCGCGAGGTGCACCTCGACGAGGTCGACCGCTTCTACTGGGACCGTCGTCGCGCGATCGAAGCGGTCGATGACCCGCGCGTCAAACTCAGCCGCACCGTCGCCAGCGGTGTGCCCTCGTCGGCACGCGACGTCGACTTCCAGGTCCTCAACGAATTGCACGTCCACGCGTATCGCGATGAGGTGCACGCCCGCCTGATGGCCGACCTGTTCGACCGTGAGGTGTCGCTGTACGAGTCGGTGCTGATGGACGGCGTCGCCGCCGGCGTGTTCGCGCTCAAGGCACCGGCGGGAATGATCGCCCGCAACCTCGTCGCCCTCGAAGACGCCTACGGGCTGCACGTTCTGGGCGGCAGCCGGGTCGGCGGGGCCGAGGTGCGCGACATGATCCTCGCGCACGCGGCGGTCATGGTCGGCTGCGACCTCGGATAGCGGCCTCGGAGAGCGGCCTCGGATGGCGACCCCGCAATCGAGGCGTCGGCGCGGCTGGCCGAGGTATCGATCGAACAGATACCACGCCGCATCTAATTCTGTTTTATTTTTGACGGCTGCCTGCTTAGCGTGGTGGCGTCGGCCGCGCTGAGCGCGCCGGACGCGAGCGTGAAGACGAAGGAGCACGATGGTGAGCACCGCGCACGACGAGAACCCGGCCGGCACAGGCATGACCGGTCGGGCACCAGAGCAGACCGAGGTCGTCGTGATCGGCGCAGGTCAGGCCGGCATCGCGATGAGCGAGCACCTCGGTGCACGCGGCATCCCGCACATCGTGCTCGAGCGCGACCGCATCGCCGAACGCTGGCGCACGATGCGATGGGACTCGCTGGTGGCCAACGGCCCCGCCTGGCACGACCGCTTTCCGAGCCTCGAGATCGCCGGTGTCGGCGACGACGAGTTCGCGACCAAGGACCGCATGGCGCGGTACTTCGAAGAGTACGTCGAGATGATCGAGGCGCCTGTGCGCACCGGCGTCGAGGTCACCGCCGTCCGCAAGCGCGAAGGCGGTGCGGGCTTCCGCGTCGAGACCTCCCGTGGCGACATCCACGCGCGCTATGTCGTGGCGGCCACCGGACCCTTCCAGCAGCCGGCGATCCCGCAGATCGTGCCGGCCGATGCGGGCGTGGAGCAGCTCCACTCGAGTCAATATCACCGTCCCGACCAGTTGGCGCAAGGGGCCGTGCTCGTGGTCGGCGCGGGATCGTCGGGGGTGCAGATCGCCGCCGAGGTACAGCGCTCGGGCAAGCGCGTCTACCTGTCGGTCGGACCCCACGACCGTCCGCCCCGCGCCTACCGCGGCCGCGACTTCGTGTGGTGGCTCGGTGTTCTCGGCCTGTGGGAGATGTCCACACCGCCGCAGGGTGCCGAGCACGTCACGATCGCCGTGAGCGGCGCCGACGGCGGGCACACCGTCGACTTCCGGCGCCTGGCCGACGACGGCGTCACGCTCGTCGGGCGCACAGCGTCCTTCGACGGGCGGTCGATGCACTTCAACGCCGACCTGCGTGAGAACATTCTGCGCGGCGACGCGAACTATCTCGGCCTGCTCGACCAGGCCGATGAGTTCATCGAGCGCAATGGGCTCGACCTGCCCGAAGAGCCCGAGGCGCGCATCCTCGGCCCCGAGGCCGACTGCATCGTCGACCCGATCCTCGACCTCGACCTGCGCGCGGCCGGCATCACGACGATCATCTGGGCCACCGGCTTCGCCGCGGACTACAGCTGGATGCACGTGGATGCCTTCGACGAGGCAGGACGCCCCAAGCACCAGCGCGGGGTCGCCGCCGAGCCGGGCATCTACTTCCTCGGTCTGCCCTGGCAGTCCCGTCGCGGATCGAGCTTCATCTGGGGCGTGTGGCACGACGCGAAGTACCTCGCCGACAGCATCGAGATCCAGCGGGGCTATCTCACCTACCGCGCCCCGGGCGAAGCATCCGCACCGTCCGCCGACCACCGACATGACCGCCGCGAGGCCCTTTCGACAGGAGTCAACTGATGCCCACGCACACCCGCATCCGTCCCTTCAACACGAAGGACACCTATCCGGAGCAGAACCTTGACAACGACCTGTGCCAGGCGGTGGTCGCCGGCGGCGTCGTGTACCTGCGCGGTCAGATCGGGCAGGACCTCGACACCCGCGAGACCGTCGGCATCGGCGATGTCCAGGCGCAGGCAGAGAAGGCCATGGCCAACATCAAGATGCTGCTCGAAGAGGCCGGTTCGTCGCTCGATGACATCGTCAAGGTCGTCGTCTACATCATCGATCCCCGCTATCGCGAGACGGTGTACCGGGTGATGGGCCGCTGGCTGAAGGGTGTCTTCCCGGTCTCGACCGGCCTGGTCGTCAGCGCTCTGGCCCGGCCCGAATGGCTCGTCGAGATCGACGCCACCGCCGTGATCAGCGAGCGTGCCCGGTGACCTTCTCGATCGTCGCCCGCGACGTGTCGGGGGCGCTGGGGATGGCGGTCTCGTCGTCGTCGCCGGCGGTGGCTGCCCGCTGCATCCACCTGCGCAGCGGCGTGGGTGCCGTCGGCTCGCAGAACATCACCGACCCTCGCTACGGTGCGACCCTGCTGGACGCGTTCGAGGCCGGCACCGCGCCCGACGAGGCGCTGGCCACGCTGATGTCGACGGATTCCACCGGCGAGTACCGCCAGGTGGCGGTGGTGGATGCCGCGGGCCGCACGGCCGTGCACTCGGGCGCCCACACCCTCGGCACGTACGCGACCGCGACCGGCGACGGCGTGGTCACGGCAGGCAACCTGCTGGCCTCGGCCGAGGTGCCCGCCGCGATGCTCGCCGCATTCGAGGCGGCGGAGGGTGATCTCGAGCTCCGGCTGATGGCCGCGATGCGCGCCGGCCTTGCCGCCGGCGGGGAAGCCGGGGAGGTGCACTCGGCGGGCCTGGCCGTCGTGCGCGAGGCGGGCTGGAACGTCACCGACCTGCGCGTGGACTGGGACGACGAAGACCCCATCGGCAGGCTCGCGGCCCTGCTCGAGCTGTGGCTGCCGCAGCGCGACGACTACGTCACCCGCGGCATGCACCCCGAGACCGCGCCGGCGTACGGCGTGCCCGGCGATGAGTGAGGTGATGGCCGTGCGTGCGCCGAGCGCGACGGTGAAAGACGACGCGCGGCGCGCGGTGGGCGACAGCGGCGCAGCTCTGGTCGCCCTGTCGCGGCAGCTGTACGAGAATCCTGAGACGGCCTGGCGCGAGGTCGCGTCGTCGCGTGCGGTCGGCGACGTGCTGGAGCGGGCCGGGTTCGCCGTCGAGTACGACTACCTGGGCCTTGCCACGGCGTTTCGCGCGGTGTTCGGCTCCGGCGGGTTCCGGGTCGGCCTGATGGCCGAGTACGACGCGCTGCCTGGGCTCGGGCACGCGTGCGGCCACAACCTCATCTCGGCCATGAGCGTGGGGGCGGGCCTGGCGCTGGCCCGGGTCGCCGAGGTGTCGGGTCTGACCGTGGAGGTGTACGGAACCCCGGCCGAGGAGGGCGGCGGCGGCAAGGTCGAGATGCTCGACCGCGGCGCGTTCGCCGACCTCGATCTCGCGCTGATGGCCCATCCCGCACCGGTCGATGTGGCCGAGGCGCGGCCGCTCGCCGTCGCGCACTGGCATATCGAGTACACCGGCAAGACCGCGCACGCGGCGGCCTATCCCACCCAGGCGGTCAACGCCGCCGACGCGTTCACGATCGCGCAGGTGGCCCTCGGGCTGCTGCGTCAGCAGTTGCCGGCAGACGTGCGGGTGCACGGCATCGTCACCGATGCGGGCACCGCGCCCAACGCGATCCCCGGCCGCAGCGAGGGCCGCTGGTACGTGCGGGCGCCTTCACTCGCGCAGCTGGACGAGCTCATCCCGCGGATCATGGCCTGCTTCGAGGCCGGAGCGCTGGCCAGCGGGTGCACGCTCGAGGTCACGCCCGAGAGCAAGCCGTATGCCGAGTTCCGCACGGATCGGGCGGCGCTGGACGCCTACGTCGCCAACGCGACGGCTCTCGGGCGGACGTTCGTGACCGAGGGGCCGGCGACCACGATGGCCACGGCATCCACCGACATGGGCAACGTGTCGCAGATCGTCCGGGCCATCCACCCGTACATCGGGGTCGACTCGTTCCCCGTCTCGAATCACCAGCGCGAGTTCGCCGATCATTGTGTGGGTCCCGTCGCCGAGCAGACCCTGTTCGACGGTGCCGTGGCTCTGGCCTGGACGGCGCTGGATGTCGCAGCCGCCGCCCGTGAGGGCGCCCGCGGCGACGCGCACACCTGAACCCATCGATTCGCCCGGACAGGGCGTTCGAGAAAACCGTGGCGATCGGGCTTTCGATCGTCCGACACACGTGCAATTCTTTGAGTTGCATCGCAAAGAATCCGGGAGACCGGTACCACAAGGAGGTGGAACGATGGACGACGATTCGACAGTCCTCGCTCAGCAGCAGACCGGACATCTGAAGAAGACCCTTGGGCGCTTCGACATCATCTTCCTGGTGATGTCGGCGGTGCTCAGCATCGAGGTGCTCGCCGAGACGGCATCCTTCGGTGCCGAGACGTTCACGTGGACTCTCGTGCTCGCCGTCTTCTTCCTGATCCCCTACGCGATGATCTTCGCCGAGACCGGCAGCACGTTCATCGGCGAGGGCGGCGCGTACCTGTGGGTGCGCCGCGCATTCGGCCGGCCCGCCGGAGCGCTGGCGTCGATCCTCAGCTGGATCACGCAGCCGGTGTGGGTGGGCGGGTCGATGGCGTTCCTCGCCTCCGAGACGTGGGACAGCTTCATCTCGCCCCTGCCGCACGGGTCGCTCGGGGACTGGGTGTTCAAGATCGTCTTCATCTGGGTCACCGTCGTGGCAGCGATCCTGTCGCTGGCCAAGGCCAAGTGGATCCCCAGCCTCGGCGCGATCCTCAAACTCGTCTTCCTGGCCCTGTTCCTGATCACCACGGTCATCTACGCCGCGCAGCACGGCGTGGAGAAGCTCGACCTCGCCTCCTTCAGCCCGACGCTCGTCGGCTTCCTCAGCCTCGTGCCGCTGCTGCTGTTCGCCTACCTCGGCTTCGAGTCGGCCAACAGCGCCTCGGGCGAGATGAAGAACCCCAAGCGCGACATCCCCGTCTCGATCGCCCGATCGGGCATCGTGTCGGCCGCGTGCTACCTGCTGCCGATCCTCGCGATGCTGCTCGTGCTGCCCTCGAAGACGATCACCGGCATCGGCGGGCTCATGGATGCCGTGCAGACGGTGTTCGGCGTCTACGGACCGCTGGCGGGCCCGCTCGTGTTCCTCGCCGCGGTGATGTTCGTGGTCATCCTCGCTTCGCAGGGAGCGTCGTGGATGATCATCAGCGACCGGATGCAGGCTCTGACCGCAGCCGACGGCGCATTCTTCGGCGGCTTCTTCGGCGCGTTCCACAAGAAGCTCGGTACGCCGGTGCACGTCAACCTGCTCTCGGGTGTGGTCGCCACCGTGTTCCTGATCGCCGCGATGCAGATCACCGGCAGTTCGGCGGCACTGTTCCAGGTGGTGCTGAACATCTCGATCTCGACCTTCCTGCTCAGCTACCTGCTGATCATCCCGGCGGCGATCAAGCTGCGCTTCGCATACCCGGACGTGGAGCGCCCCTACCGGGTGCCCGGCCGCAATCGCGTGTTCGCCGCGCTGGGCATCGTCGCCTTCCTGTGGGTGCTGCTGGGATCGTGGGTGACTGTCTTCCCGGGCACCCTCGAGAACCTGTTCGGCATCGAGTACGACTTCTCCGACAACTGGGGCGTCGAGCAGGGTCCGTTCGAATTGCTGACCATCGGCACACTCGTGGTGCTGGCCGTGCTCGCACTCGTCGGCTACGCCCGCGGCGCACGCATCCGCGCGCAGCGGCCGCTGCCCGACACCACGGCACTGACGACCATCGACGACGAGTCGATGGCACATGAAGGAGACAGATGATGACCATCGTGAACGACATCACAGCGACGCAGACCGACACGCACCCCCTGGCGCGGCTGACCGCCGAAGAGATCGAGACCAACCGCGTCGTGATCGTCAACGCCGGCTTCGTGTCGGAGCGCACGCTGTTCACCCTGGTCAGCCTCGTCGAGCACGACAAGGATGCGGTCATCGCCGGCCGCACCGACCTCGACCGTCTGGTGCGTTCGCTGCTGCTGGATCGCGAGACGCAGGAGGTCACCGAGATCGTCGTCTCGGTGCGCGACCGCCGCGTCGTGGCCTCGCGCGTGCTCGACATCGTCACCGAGGGGCAGCCGCCCATCACCGCCGAAGAGTACGAGCAGGCAGAGCACATGATCCGTGCCGACGCCGGGTGGCAGAAGGCGATGGCCGCCCGCGGCATCACCGACCTGTCGACGGCTCGTGTGTGCGCGCTCTCGGCCGGGATCTTCGACATCCCGGGCGAGCAGGGCCGCCGTCTCGTGCGCGGCTCGACCTTCATCCAGTACGACCCGACCGACAACGCGTGGGCGCACCCGGTCGAGGGCCTGGTCGCCTACCTCGACACCAACACCGGCGAGGTGGTGGAGCTGGTCGACACCGAGGTGGTCCCGATTCCGCAGGAGCGGTTCGACTTCCATCTGGACGCGTGGATGCCTGAGCCGCGCACGACGCAGAAGCCCATCGAGATCACCCAGCCCGAAGGCCCGAGCTTCACGATCGACGGCGACGTGGTCACCTGGGAGAAGTGGCAGGTGCGCCTGGGCTTCGACCCGGTGGAGGGGCTCGTGCTGCACCAGCTGAGCTTCGACGACAGGGGGCGGCGCCGGCCGATCATCTACCGCGCCTCGGTGCCCGAGATGGTCGTGCCCTACGGCGACCCCAGCCCGGTGCGGTTCTGGCAGAACTACTTCGACGCCGGCGAGTACTCGATGGGCAAGAACGCGAACTCGCTCGAGCTCGGCTGCGACTGCCTGGGCGAGATCAGCTATTTCGACGCCGTCCTGGCCGACGACCACGGGCACCCCAAGACGATCCGCAACGCCATCTGCATGCACGAAGAGGATGCCGGCATCCTCTACAAGCACACCGACGAGTTCACGCTGTCGGCCGATGTGCGTCGCAACCGGCGCCTGGTGATCTCGTTCTTCATCACGGTCGGCAACTACGACTACGGCTTCTACTGGTACCTGTACCTGGATGGCACGATCGAGCTGGAGGCCAAGGCCACCGGCGTCGTCTACACCGCCGCCTACGGCGACCAGACGCAGCGTGAGCGGTGGTCGACGCCGCTGGGCGACGAGGGCCTGGGCATGCCGTTCCACCAGCACATGTTCTGCGCCCGCCTGGACATGCAGGTGGACGGCCTGCGCAACGCGATCGAGGAGGTCGAGGTGCAGCGGGTGCCGATGGGCCCCGACAACCCGTGGGGCAACGCGTTCACCAAGCGGGTCACGCGCCTGCACACCGAGACCGAGGGGGCCCGGCTGGCCGACCGGGGAGCCGGGCGCGTCTGGCACATCGTCAACCCGTCGCACAAGAATCGCCACGGCGCACCCGTGTCGTACGAGCTGCGCCCGAGCGGTGACCCGACGCTGATGGCCGACCCTGCGGCATCCATCTCGCGCCGAGCGGCATTCGCCACGAAGAACCTGTGGGTCACGCAATACGAGCAGACCGAGCGGTTCCCCTCGGGCGAGTACGCGAACCTGAACCCGGGCAACCACGGCATCGCCGACTGGGTCGCGCAGGACCGCTCGATCGAAGACGAGGACATCGTCGTGTGGCACGCGTTCGGCATGACGCACTTTCCTCGACCCGAGGACTGGCCGATCATGCCGGTGGACAAGATGGGCTTCACGCTGAAGCCCTACGGCTTCTTCGACCAGAATCCGGCGCTGGATCTGCCCAAGCCGGACTCGGCGCACTGTGCGGCCGGCGGAGCGGAGCACGACCACGCCGGACACGACGACCACGCCGGGCACTGCCACCATGACCCCCACGCCGGCCACCACCACGAAGGGTACTGAGCCATGACCGACACGATGGCCGACACCTGGCATGAACGCGCCGATGGCTTGAGCATCGACGGTCGCGCTGTGATCGACGGCGAGCGGGTCGCCGCCGCGTCGGGAGCCGCGACCGCCGACGTCAACCCCGCCACCGGCGCCGTGCACGCCGAGGTCGCAGCGCTCGCCGCCGTCGACATCGACCGTGCCGTCGCCGCCGCGCGGGGGGCGTTCGACGACGGGCGGTGGAGTCGGCTGTCGGCCGAAGACCGCAAGGTGAGGATGCTGCGGCTGGCCGATCTCATGCAGCTGCACGCCGACGAGCTCGCGCTGCTGGACAGCCTCGACATGGGAAAGCCCGTGCGCGAGGCACGCGAGGTCGACGTTCCCGGCGCGATCGCGACCTTCCGCTGGTACGCCGAGGCCGTCGACAAGCTGCTCGATGAGATCCCGTCGACGCCGCCCGGATCCACGGCCCTGGTCACGCGCGAGGCGCTCGGAGTCGTCGCAGCCATCACTCCGTGGAACTACCCGCTCGAGATCGCGGCGTGGAAGCTCGCACCGGCTCTCGCGCTGGGCAACAGCGTCGTGCACAAGCCGGCCTCGGTCTCGCCGCTGTCGGCGCTGCGGCTGGCCGACCTCGCCCTGGAGGCAGGCATTCCCGCCGGCGTGCTCAACGTCGTGCCCGGACCCGGAGGGCGTGTCGGCGAGGCGATCGGCCTGCACCACGGAATCGACGCGCTGACCTTCACCGGGTCCACGGCGGTCGCCAAGACGCTGCTGGAGTACTCGGGCCGGTCGAACATGAAGCGGCTGAGCCTGGAAGCCGGCGGCAAGAGCGCGAACATCGTGTTCGCCGACTGCGACGACCTGCCGGGTGCCGCCGAGACCGCCGCCCGCGGTGCGTTCTACAACCAGGGCGAAGTGTGTTCGGCCAACAGCCGGCTGCTCGTGGAACGCCGTGTGCACGACGAGTTCGTCGCGCTGGTGGCCGAGGCAGCCCGCGCGTACGCCCCGGGCGACCCGTTGGATGGCGCCAGCGGCAGCGGCGCGCTTGTGTCACGGTCGCACGCCGACGACGTGTGGGCGGCGATCACCAGTGCCCGCGCCGCGGGTTCGCTCGTGATCGGCGCCGAGCGGCTGGAGATCGACGGGTCGGACGCGTTCATCGTCCCGACCGTCGTCACGGGCCTTCCCGAGCAGCATCCGCTGCACAGCACCGAGGTCTTCGGTCCGCTGCTGACGGTGGAGACGTTCGAGACCGAAGACGAGGCGGTGGCCAAGGCCAATGCGACGGCCTACGGTCTGGCTGCATCGGTGTGGACCTCTTCTCTGTCGCGCGCGCACCGGGTGTCTCAGCGCCTCGTGGCCGGCACCGTGTCGGTGAACACCGTCGACGCCTTGGGGCTGACGACGCCGTTCGGTGGCTTCAAGCAGTCCGGATTCGGCCGTGACCTGTCACTGCACGCGTTCGACGCGTACTCGGCGCTGAAGACGACATGGATCCAGTTCGGCTGACCCGGGCGCTGCCGCATGCGCTGATGGCGCTGGCCATGGTTCCCTGCGTGGTCGGCGGTGCATCGGCCGCCCACGCGGCAGCAGCACTGCTGATGTTCGCGCTCGCGGTCGGTCACGCTCGCCGTGCGCGGCGGAACACGGCGGGACTGCCTGCCGTCGTCGACGCGCTGGCGATGGCGGTGCTGTCGGTGGCGGCGGCGATGTGCGGTCATGCCGCGCAGATCGGCGGGGCTGCGGCATCCGGCCACTCCCACGGCGGCGTCCAGACCGTGGGCACCGCCAGCGTCCTGGTCGTGCTGGCGGTGGCGGGATGGCTCGCGCTGCGCCTGAGCTGCGCACCGCGAGGCGGAGGGATGTCGCGGCGGATCGCGTCGGTCATGTCGATCGGCATGGTGACGGGCATGGCGGCGATGACCCTGGTGCACGCGCTGTGACGAGGTCGACGGCTGCAGCATCCCGGCTCCGTGTCGACGGCACGGACCCGTCTAGAGTGGGCCGCATGGCGCGCATCACCCTCCGTCAGCTGGAGTATTTCGTCGCCGCCGCAGAGACGGGCAGCGTCACTGCCGCAGCCGCTCGTGTCTTCCTCTCGCAGTCCGCCGTGTCCACGGCGCTGGCAGAGCTCGAAGACAACCTCGGCGTGCAGCTGTTCGTGCGGCATGCGCGCGGGCTGACCCTCACGACGGTCGGCCAGTCGATCCTGCGGTCGACCCGCCAGCTGCTCGAACAAGCCGATGATCTGGAGCGCAGCGCCGAAGAGCACAACGATGCGCTGTCGGGCAAGCTGACCGTCGGATGCTATTCGACGTTGGCGCCGCATCTGCTGCCGCCGGTGCTGGACGCCTACCTGACGGCGAACCCCGACGTCGACCTGAACTTCGTCGTGGGGTCGCATGCGCACCTGCGGTCGAAGCTGCTGGACGGCACGTGCGATGTCGCGCTGCTGTACGACTACGGGTTCGCCCCCGACCTGTTGGCCGGCGACGTGCAGAAGGTCGCGCTGCAGGCCATTGCCCCGCATGTGCTGCTGCCTGCGGGGCACCCGTTCGCGGAACGTGACAGCATCCCGATCGAAGACCTCGTCGACGAACCGCTCATCCTCTTCGACCTGCCGCCGGGGGGCGAATACTTCCGCTCGCTGTTCACCCTGCGCGGTCTGACGCCCACCGTCCGATTCCGCACGACCGAGTTCGAGCTCGTGCGGGCGCTTGTGGCCCGTGGCCTGGGCTATGCGATCCTCACCCAGCACACCGACATCGAAGTGAGCTACGAGAACCGGCCGCTGGTGACCCGGCCGCTCGCCGGTGAATGGCATGGGCTGCCGGTGGTCGCGGTGCACCTCGCCGGCAGCAATCTCACGCGCCGCGCGACCGCGTTCATCGACGAGTGCCGGCAGACGCTCGGGGTGGATGCTGCGACCGCTGAATAGGAGGTATAGGCAGACTCGAAGGCTGCCGAAGATTTTATCTGTTTTACAGATGCTCTCGTCATCCCGGATGATCATGTGCGTAATCGATCCGTCAACGAGGGGATCCGTCAATGTCGACTTCCATACCCGTATCACCTGATCAGCCGTTCGAGCCGAGCGATGCCGTCTCAGCGAAGAGTCTGCGCAAGAGCGTCGTCGCAGGCTCGATCGGCGTGCTCGTCCACTGGTTCGACTGGGCCGTCTACGCGTACATGGCAGGCACGATCGCGGTCGTGTTCTTCCCGGAGTCCAACCACACCGCCGGTCTGCTGGCCGCCTTCGCGGTGTTCGCCGTCTCATTCTTCGTGCGCCCCATCGGCGCGGTGATCTTCGGACGACTCGGTGACCGGCTCGGTCGCAAGACGACGTTGTCGATCGTGATCATCGGGATGGCGGTGGCCACTCTGGCGCTGGGACTGCTGCCCGGTTACGAAACGATCGGCATCTTCGCGCCGATCCTGCTGATCGTGACCCGCATCGTGCAGGGTCTGGCTGCCGGAGGAGAATTCGGCAGTGCTGCCGCCTTCCTCGGCGAGTTCTCGCCGCGCAAGCGCCGCGGCTTCGGCTGCAGCTGGCTCGAGTTCGGGAGCCTTCTCGGGTTCCTGCTCGCCTCGTTCGCCGTCTTCCTGCTGAACCTCGCCTTCCCTGAAGAGACCATCGTGGCGTGGGCATGGCGCATTCCGTTCCTGTTCACCGCACTGCTGGGCGTCATCGGCCTGTACATCCGGCTGAAGATCGAGGACACCCCCGACTTCGAGCAGCTCAAGGAGCTGCAGGCAGTGTCGCATGCGCCGGTCAAGGAGGTCTTCCAGCGCAACCGTCGCGAGTTCCTGCAGACCTGCGGTATCGAGATCTTCATGAACGTCACGTTCTATGTCGTGCTCGTCTACCTGCTCACGTACCAGGAGGAGACGATCGGATTCGATGCCGGCCGTGCCGCGCTGCTGTCGACCTTGGCCTCAGCGCTGGGCCTGATCGTGGTGCCGCTGGCCGGTATCGCGTCAGACCGTCTCGGCCGCAAGCCCGTGCTGATGTTCGCTGCGATCGCTCAGACCGCGCTGTCCGTGCCACTGTTCCTGCTGATGCAGGTCGGGTCGGACTGGGCGGTGTTCGTCTCCACGTTCGGTCTCGCGTTCCTGCTCGCGATCGTTCTGGGCACCCACGCTGTCACGGTGGTCGAGCTGTTCCCCACTCGCACTCGGCAGACCGGCCTGTCGATCGCATACGCGGTCACCGCGGCGCTGTTCGCCGGCACCGCGCCGTACCTGCTGACCTGGCTGATCGGCATCACGGGGAATGCGCTCGTACCCGGTTGGTTCCTGCTCGTGGTCGGCCTGGTCGGCGTGGTCACGGTCTGGACCATCCCCGAGACCCGCGGCATCTCGCTGATCAAGGAGCAGGACCTGAACACCGCGACGGTGCGGCTGCCGCGCGCTCGCGCGCTGCGCAGCTGACGCCACAGCCCACCGCGACGCGAGGACCCGGCGAATCGACATGCACCAGGCATGGATTCGCCGGGTCGGCCTGCTGCCCTGTGAGCCACCGTGTGCGGGCATACGATGCCGAACGTGCCCGCATACTTCCTGCGACTGAGTCCGACCCGGTTTCGAGCCACCTCCGGCGTCGAGGGCGCATGGAACCCCGCCGAGCAGCACATCGCTCCGGCGCTGGGCCTGATCGCGCACCTCATCGAGCGGGAGCATCGCGCCCGCCGCGACGACGGCATGCAGCTGGCACGGGTGTCGTACGACATCCTCGGCGTGATGCCGATCGACGTCATGGACACCGCGGTGCGCGTGCTGCGGCCCGGGCGCACGGTCGAGCTGGTCGAGGCGGTGCTCAGCCACGACGAGCGGCCGGCGGTGATCGCGCGGGCGTGGTGGATGCAGCGCGCCGACACCACGGCGCTCGCCGGATCGGATCTGCCGCCGATGCCGCCCCGCCAGACGCTGCCGGAATGGAACGCGGGTGAGGTCTGGCCGGGCCGATTCGTCACGACGGTCCAGACGCGTCGTCGTCAGGAGCGTCCCGGTCGGGCATGGTCGTGGCTGCGGCCCATGGTCGATCTCGTCGAGGGAGAGGATGTCTCGCCCACCGCCCGCACGTTGGGAACCGTCGACATCCTCAACGGGGTGACGGTGCGCGTGATGCCCGAGCAGGCGGTGTTCCCCAATATCGACCTGACAGTGCACCTGTTCCGCGAGCCGGCGTTCGTCTCGCCGGAAGACACGTGGATCGGCGCCGACACCACGGTCAGCTTCGGCCCGTCGGGCATGGGCCTGACCCACACGGTGCTGCACGATGGCCTCGGGCCGATCGGCACGGTCGATCAGGCGCTGACCGTCCGTCCGCGGTAGCGGTCCCGCGCTCAGCCCTGGGCGAGCTGTGCGGCCACGCCTGTGTAGGTCTCGGGCGTCAGCATCAGCAGGCGGTGCTTGGCGGCATCGGAGATGTCCAGCCCCTGCACGAATTCGGACAGCTCGACCGGCCCGACGCGGTGACCGCGGGTCAGGTCCTTCAGCAGTGCGTACGGGTCCGAGATCGACGAGTGGCCGGCAGCGATCTCGCCGCGCACGACCGTCTGGATCGCCTCGGCCAGCACCTCCCAGTTGGCGTCGAGGTCGGCCAGCAGCACGTCCCGCGACAGCGAGATCGAGTCCAGGCCGCGCAGCAGGTTCTCCAGCGCCAGCAGCGAGTGCCCGAACGCGACGCCGATGTTGCGCTGCGTGGTCGAGTCGGTCAGGTCGCGCTGCATGCGCGAGGTGACCAGCGTCTGCGACAGGGTCGCGAACAGGCCCGCCGAGATCTCGAGGTTGGCCTCGGCGTTCTCGAACCGGATCGGGTTGATCTTGTGCGGCATGGTCGACGATCCGGTCGCGCCCGCGACGGGGATCTGCGCGAAATATCCGAGCGAGATATAGGTCCAGGCATCCGTCGCCAGATTGTGCAGGATGCCGCCGGCATGACGCGCGCGATCGTAGAGCTCGATCTGCCAGTCGTGGGACTCGATCTGGGTGGTCAGCGGATTGAAGCCGATGCCCAGGCCCTCGATGAACTCGCGCGAGAGCGCCTGCCAGTCCACCGACGGCTCGGCGGCCAGGTGCGCCGACCACGTGCCGGTCGCGCCCGAGAACTTCGCCAGGAACTGGCCGCCCTCGATCTGGCCGGCCACGCGCTCGAGGCGCCACGCGAACACCGCGAGCTCCTTGCCCATCGTGGTGGGAGTCGCCGGCTGCCCGTGCGTGCGGGCCAGCATCGCAGCGTCGGCGTGCTGCTCGGCCAGTGCCCGCAGCTTCGTGACGACCTCGCGCAGCTTCGGCATCCACACCCCGAGCACCGCGCGCTGCACGGTGATCGCGTATGACGCGGAGTTGATGTCTTCGCTCGTGCAGGCGAAGTGGGTGAGCTCGGCGATGCGCTCCAGGCCCAGGTGGGCGAGCCGGTCGCGCACGAGGTATTCGACAGCCTTGACGTCGTGACGGGTGACGGCCTCTTTCGCGGCGAGCCAGTCGATCTCGTCCTGTCCGAAGTCGCGGTACAGTCCGCGCAGGTCGTCCCTCTCGGTCTCGGTCAGCGGCGTGGCCCCGAACAGCGAGCGGTCGGTCAGGGCGATCAGCCACTCGACTTCGACCTCGACGCGGGCGCGGTTCAGACCCGCCTCGGACAGGAACTCGCCCAGCGGTGCCACCGCGTCGCGGTAGCGGCCGTCGAGGGGGCTCAGGGGTTGGGGAGAGAGAGCGGTCACGGGCTTCCGTTTCGTCGCCGACCCGGCTCGCACAGGCTCAGCCGGTGGCGCGGATCGCGGGTTCGAGCTGCCGGAAGAGCGCCCGGCATGCGCTCTCGATCATACCGAGCACCTCATCGAACATCTGAGCGTCGGCGTAGTACGGGTCGGGCACATCGCGTGCGCCGCCTGACTGGGGATCGAACGAGAGCAGCAGCGCGATCTTCGCCTCGTCCTCGTCGCTGCGCGCCCACTCGTGCAGCACGCGTTCGTGGCCGGTGTCCAGGGCAACCACCAGGTCGTTCTGGTCGAAGTCGTGATAGCCGAACTGGCGGGCCCGGTGTGCGCGCCCGTCGAACCCGTGGTGGGCCAGCGAGGCGATCGTGCGCCGGTCGGCGCGCTCGCCGACGTGCCAGTCGCCGGTGCCGGCGCTCGTGGAGACCACCCGGTCTGCCAGCCCCACCGAATCGGCGAGCGAACGGAACAGGACTTCGGCCATCGGGGAACGGCAGATGTTCCCCGTGCACACGAACACCACCCGGAACGGCGGTGGTATGTCGGTCATGCGTCCATTCTGGCGGTGCCGACGGTTCCTGCACAGTCCATCGCGCTACCCGATCTGTCCACGGATGTGCCCGGCAGCACTCGCCGGGCGGTGCGGCTCGGACATCGTGGAGGGATGACCACGGTTCCAGGCGCCGCCGACGTCAGTGCTTTCGGGGGCAGTGCTTTCGGGGACACGGCTTTCGGAGGCATGGCCGCACAGAACGTCGTGCAGGTGCTGGACGCCGCTGCCCGCGCGCTGTTCGAGGTGCGCCAGGCGCTCGAGCAGACCCGGCTTCAGGTGCAGGCAGTGCGCGATGACACCGCCTGGCAGGCGGACGCGGTGCGCGCGTATCGGCAGAAGACGCAGACGTGGGATGCCGCGACCGCCGCGATCATCACCCGCCTGGCCGACGAGGAGTACGAGGTGCGCCGCCTGCGCGACACCGCCTGGATGCAGGCGGCGGGCGGGTGAACGGGTGAACGGGTCGGCGGGTGAACGGGTGAGCAGGCCGGATGACATCGACATCCGCAGCGGGGGACTGGTCGCCGTCGACACCGATGCCCTGGACGCCGCCGCCGCCCGATATGCCGACCTCGAAGACAGGGTGCGGCGTGCGGCAGACGACCTGGCCGAGCAGTCGCGCAGGCTGGGCGCACTGGCGGTGGCAGACATGAACGCTCCCTCCCTCGCCTCCTCGGTGCGGCAGTCGTCATGGCGCGCGTGGACCCAGGCCGACGACCTCGCCGAGATCGCCGCCGATCTGCGGTCGCTGGCCGCCACGTACGAGATCGTCGACCAGCGTGTGCGTGTGGCTGTGGCATCCGCCGCCGGCGAGCGAATGCGACTGAGCCGGCAGCTCACGCAGCTCGAGGCGCGGCATCCCGATGCGGCGCATGCCGCCGATACGGCGATGGCCGGGTGGCATCGGCAGGTCGGGATGGGAGTCACGTCCTTCTCGAACGCGGGCGCATTGCTGCCGGTGGGTGTCGCACGGCTGCTGGCTCCGCTGGCGGTTCCGGATCTGCTGGTCGCGACGGCGGGGCTCGTGGGCGCGGGGCAGCTGCTGCAGCAGCTTCTGCGGACGATCGGCGGGGGCACGATCGAGCCCGGTGACCGGCTGCGGGGTGCGCCGCCGCCGGTCGACCTGATCCGCACGGTCGACGCCGTCGATGTGGCAGCACCCACCGATCTGGCCGCCGCGATCGGACGCATCCCCGACGACGATGGCGATGGCGGTGGCGATGCGCGCATCCGCATCGAGACGTACACGATGCCCGACGGCACGACCCGCTATGCGGTGTATCTCGCGGGGACCCGCGACTTCTGGCCGGGTGGTGACGGTGACGATCCGTGGGATCTGGCCTCCGATCTGCAGTTGTACTTCGGGCAGGATGCCGCAGCCTACGAGGCGGTGCAGGCCGCGCTGGCCGACGCCGGCGCCGCCCCCGGGGACCAGGTCTACCTGTTCGGCCACTCGCAGGGCGGGATGATGGCCGACCTGCTGGCCATGCAGGGCGGATACGATGCCCGGCTGCTGGTGACCGCGGGGTCACCGACCGAGGCGGCGGTGGGACCGGACACCCTCAGCGTGCAGCTGCGCAACACCGACGATCTTGTCCAGTCCCTGGCAGCCGGGGGTTCACCGTCCCGCGTCGGGGCTCCGGGCAGTCTCGTGGTCGGAGCCGTCGGCGACCCGAAGCCGACGCTCGGCGACCTCACGTTCGCCGCGCACCATCTGCCGACCTATGTCGGCTTGGCGCGGGCGCTGGATGCCTCATCCGACCCCCGGACGGGGGCTCTGCGTGAGCGCCTGGGCGAATTACAGGGTGCGACTTCGGTGCGTGCGCGCGAGTATGACGCGCGCCGGCCCGCGCCTCTGGTGTGCGAGCCGGCGAAGCCGTCGCCGTCGCCGCGTCCGAATCCCGCGCCGTCCCCCCGCGCGGCCGATCGCTGAGCAGCCGGGCGTCGACGGGCCGAGCGCCGATCGGCCGAGCGTCGCAGACAGAGATCGAGCCCGACCGGAGTGAACCGGCCGGGCTCGATCCGTACGGCTTGCGCCGGGCCGGCTATGCCTGCCCGTGACTGGCGCGAGAGCGCCGCGACAGCGAGTCGATGATCACGGCCAACAGCAGCACCGCACCGGTGACCATGAACTGCACGTCCGAGTCGAGGCTCAGCAGCGTCAGACCGTTGAAGATCGACTGGATCACGAAGATGCCCAGCAGCGCCGACCACGCCGATCCGCGACCACCGAACAGGCTGGTGCCGCCGATGACCGCCGCAGCGATCGCGACGAGGTTGACCGTGCCGCCACCGGTCGAGATGCTGGCCGCCGTCAGGCGCGCGGCGAGCATGAGTCCGCCGAGGCTCGCCAGCACGGTGCCGACCATGAGCGCCGAGATGTAGATCACCTTCACGTTGATGCCCGCGCGGCGCGCGGCCTCTTCGTTGCCGCCGACCGCGTAGATCCAGCGTCCCCATCGGGTGCGGGTCAGCAGCGACGCCATCACCGCGACCAGCACGATGAACAGCAGGAACGACACCGCGACACCGCGGTTCGTGGCCAGCCACGCGATGGCGCCGGCCGCGACGATCGCGATGACGACGGCCTTGATCACGATGAGCGATGCGGGTCCCGTCGACAGGCCCGCCTTGGCGCGACGGCGTGCCTTCGAGACGTCGTTGACGACGATGCCGATCACGACCAGCCCGGCCAGCGCATAGGCCAGCCACGGCGGCAGGAACCACGTGGTCGCGAACTGCACGATCCAGGAGGTGTAGGGCAGGTTGATCGTTCCGGTGGGTCCGAGCACCCACAGCTGCAGGCCGAGGAATCCCATGAGGCCGGCCAGGGTGACCACGAAGGTCGGCACGCCGAACCTCGTGAACAGGAAGCCGTAGACGTACCCGATCACAGCACCGATGACCAGCGCCAGCAGGATCGACGCCCAGATCGGCCAGCCCCAGCTGACGAACGTGACGCCCAGCAAGGCAGAGGCCAATCCGGCCAGTGAACCGATCGAGAGGTCGATCTGGGCAACCAGCAGCACGACCACGACGCCCAGGGCGATGGTGCCCAACGCCGCGCACTGCAGGGTGAGGTCCACCAGGTTGGTCGCCGAGAGGAACCGGGGGTTCAAGATCTGGAAGACGATCCAGATGACGATCAGCCCGAGGAAGACCGGCAGCGAGCCGACGTCTCCGGTGCGCACCCGTGTGCCGAAGGCGGCAAGGGTACCGCGCAGTCCTTCGCGGCGCAGCAGTCGCTCGTCCTGCAGATCGGCCGCGACGGTCGTGGGCGACGAGTTGTCTCTCGTCCGCGATGCCTGGTTCGTCATGCGCTCGGCTCTTTCTCGTTCGGGCCGACGACATCGTCGGCGGCAGGCGGGGAATCGGGGTCCGAGGTCGCGGCCGCGGCTGCGGCATCCCGCTCGTGCGTGCTCTCGCGCAGACTGACCGGGTTGTCGGTCGCCCCGGTGATCGCCGCCACGATCTCTTCGTAGCTGACGGCCGAGGTGCGGAAAACGCCGTTGTTGCGACCCAGCCGCAGCACGACGATGCGATCGGCGACAGCCTGCACGTCGGCCATGTTGTGGCTGATGAGGATGACGCCCAAGCCCTGCTCGCGCAGTCGCTCGATGAGGTTGAGCACTTCGGCGGTCTGGGCGACGCCCAGCGCCGCGGTCGGCTCGTCGAGGATCACGATCTGCGGTTCGCCGATCAGCGACCGGGCGATCGCGACGGTCTGGCGCTGGCCACCCGACAGGGAGGCGACGGCGATGCGCACCGACGGGATCTTGGCCGACAGCTGGCGCAGCAGCGACCACGCCTGCTGTTCCATCAGCTCTTCGTCCAGAGTGCCCGAGCCCAGCTCATGGCCGAGGAACAGATTGGCCACGACGTCCAGGTTGTCGCACAGAGCGAGGTCCTGGAACACGGTCGCGATGCCCAGCTCGCGCGAGGCGGTGGGCGAGGCGATCGACACGTCGGAGCCGTTGAACATGATCGTTCCGGAGTCCGGCGGGTGCACGCCGGCGAGGATCTTGACGAGTGTGGACTTTCCGGCGCCGTTGTCGCCGACCAGGGCGACGACCTCACCCGCGTAGACGTCCATCTCGATGTCGGTCAGCGCGCGCACGGCGCCGAACCCCTTCGAGATGCCGCTGATCGACAGGATCGGTTCGCGCTCGGGTGCGCGCTGCTCGTCGGTGGTGATTGCTGACGCCACGGCGCCTCCTTGTGAATTCGTGGATGCGGGCCGGCTGGACATGCGTCCGGCCGGCCCGCACCGGGCGTATTACTCGAGCCCTGCCGTCTTGCACGCCGCGGCGTACGCGGTGGTGCAGATCTGGTCGACCGTGTACAGGCCGTCCTTGATGACAGTGTCCTTGATGTTGGCGACGGTCACAGCGACCGGGGTCAGCAGGAACGACGGGATCGCGACGCCGCTGGCGGTGTCGGCGGTCTGGGGTGCCTTCGGGCTCTCACCCTTGGCCAGCGCGACGGCCAGCTCGGCGGCCTGGTAGGCCTCGGGCTTGAAGGCCTTGTAGACCGTCATGTACTGGTCACCGGAGATGATGCGCTGGATGCCCGAGAGTGCGGCATCCTGACCCGTGACCGGGGGAAGCGGCTTGATGCCGCCGGCCTTGAGCGCTGCGATCGCGCCACCGGCGGTGTCGTCGTTCGCGTCGTACACGCCCTTGATCTGGTTGCCGAACTTGGTCACCTGGCCGGAGACCCAGTCCTGAGCCTTCGGCGGCTCCCATCCGGGTGTGTCGTACTCGGCGAGGATCTTCAGGCCGGACTTGTCGATGACGCTGTGCGCGCCCTTCTTGAACTGCGCGGCGTTCGGGTCGGTCGGCGAGCCGTTGACCATGATGATGCCGGCGTCGCCGGGCAGGCCGAGCTCCTTCATGCGGTCGACCAGGGCGGTGGCCTGCAGCTCACCGACCTTCTGGTTGTCGAAGGAGACGTAGTAGGACACGTCGGCGCTGTCGATCAGGCGGTCGTACGAGAGCACCGGGATGTTCTTGGATTTGGCCTGGTTCACGATCGCGGCCGCGGCCTTGCCGTCGAAGGGGTCGAGCACGAGGACGTTCACGCCCTGCGTCATCATCGACTCCGCCTGCTGCTGCTGCTTTGCGGCGTCGCCGTCGGCGTTCGCGTAGAGCACCTCGCAGCCGCCGCAGAGGTCCTTGACCTTCTCCTCGAAGTACGGCTTGTCAGCGCTCGCGTACCGCTCGGTCACGTTGTCGGGCAGCAGAAGCCCGATCTTGGCGTTCTGGGCGTTGGCGCTGTTGTCAGTGCTGTTGCTGCCTGGGTTCTGCGCGGCGTTCGAACACGCCGAGAGCATCCCCAGAGACAGGAGGAGGGCTGCCGAGACGGCGACCGTCCTCATGGTGGTGATCTTCATCGAATGAACCTCCGTTGCTGTGCCGGCCACTGTGGCGACGTTTTGAGCATCCCAGGTTGTGCCCCTTGGCGTCAAGACTTGAACGCAACGGTTTGGACACAGTGTTGCGGGATGGGTCAGATCTCACCCGTGCGCAGGTTGGTCTCGTCCAGAGCGTACGCCGCTGCACCGATGCCGGCGGCGCTGGGACCGAGTTGCCCCTGCACGACGTCGGGCGCCTGTGCGCTGCCGACGATCACGGCGTTCTCCATCGCTATGCGGATCGGTCCCAGCAGCAGCTCGCCGGCACGAGCCAGGGCGCCGCCGACGACGATCCGCTCGGGGTCGAGCAGGTTGCACAGATTGCCGACGGCCAGACCGATGTGCTTGCCGGCGTCAGAGAGCGCCCTGATGCACTGCGGGTCGTTGGCCATCGCGCGCACCACGATGTCGCCGAGCTTCATCGGTCCGCCCAGCGGCTCGAGCCGCTCCAGAATGGCAGGTCCGCCGGCGATGGCCTCGAGGCATCCTCGGTTGCCGCAGCGGCACAGCGGTCCGTCTTCGAGGATCACCGTGTGTCCCAGCTCGCCGGCGGTGCCGTGGTGGCCGCGCAGCACCGCTCCGCCGAGGATCAGCCCCGACCCGATGCCGTCGTCGACATCGATGAAGATGACGTTCTGGCGTCCGCGGGCCGCGCCCAGGCGCGCCTCGGCGAGGGCGGCGAGGTTCGACGCGTTGTCGAGATACACCGGTCGGCGCAGGCGCCGCTGCATGACCTCGGCGATGTTCACCCCGGTCCACCCGCGCAGGATGCCGCGGCCCGCCACCCTCCCCTGCATGGTCTCCAGCGGGGCGGAGATCGCCACACCCACGCCGCGCAGATCGTCGAAGCCGGTCTCGAGGTCGCCGAGCATGTCGGCCAGCAGAAGAGTGGCGCGGTCCAGTTCGTTGTCGGCGCGGTGGTCGCGGGCCAGGGGCATGTGCTTCTCGCCCAGGACGGTGAGGTTCGCATCGGCGACGATCACCCGCAGGTGCCGGGTGTTCACATGGATGCCGGCGACCAGCCCCGCGGTGCGCGCGAACGAGACGAGCGTGGCGCGCCGGCCGCTGCGCGTGCTGGGTGCGGTGCGCAGCACGTCGGCGCCGACGAGTTCGCGCACGATGTTGGACACGGATGCCGGTGACAGCCCGGTGACTCCGGCCAGCTCGACCTGCGTGAGGCTGCCGTGCTTCTTGATGGCGCCGACGATTCGGGTCCGGTTGGCTTCACGCAATGAAGCCTGGGACCCGGGGGTGCGCCGCTGCGATGCCACGAGCACACAATACCCGGACACCTCGAATCGTCGATCATCCGTCCGTCACAGCCTCCTCCCTCTCTGTCCTCCCCGTGTCCTCCCCCTCGCCCGTCTTCCCCGTCCTCGCTCCGTGAGTTGACACAAACGGCCGGAATCCTTGGGCGGATAGCGGCCACTTGTGTCAACTCACCGGCGCCGGCCGGCGCGAACGGCGCGCGCGCCGGGCACGGCGCGCAAGGTCGGGCGGGCGGGTCGGCTCGGCGCGAGCGTCGGCAACGCGCGGCCGGGCGGTCAGGCGATGCCGTGGGCGGGGGCGAACACCCGGTCGGGGTCGAGTTCGTGCCGCAGCGCCGACAGGCGGGCAGCTCCCGCGCCGAACGCGGGGGCCAGGTCGCGGTCGTCCTCGATGAACGTCAGGGCGATCCCGGTGCCGTGCCATGCAGACAGAGCGGCCACCACAGCGCTGACCGCGTGGGCTGCGGCATCCATCATCGCGGGCGCCGGCACCATCGCGATCGCTGTGAGCACATACCCGCCCTCGAGCGCGGTCAGCGCCCCGCCGTCGACGGCCGGGCGGCTGAACGAACCGCCGACGTGACGGATCTCGCTCATCATGGGGCGGTGCTCGTTCGCCGCGGCGATGAACGCGTCGACGGCTGCGGCATCCAGCGTGTCGAGCATGGCGTGATCAGTGACCGCGGGCGAGGGCTCGGGAGGATCCATGTGCATCTCGACCAGACGCGCTGCCGGGATGCGCGCGAACGTATCGATCTCGGGCTGCAGCGCACGCAGCGGTGCCAGCAGGTCAGCGGCATCGGCATCCGTCTCGAGCACGGCCCCGTCGATCACGATCACCGAGCGTCCCGAGAGGAACGGCGGCAGCTCGGGGATCGGCGGAAAGTGCATGATCCGCATCGATGTGGTCGCCGACTCTGGCGCGTTCACGGTCCATTCGCGCCAGGCGTGCGCGACTTCGGCTGCCCGCGCGGCATCCCACAGCATCATGCCCGCGAACACGTCGGGGTAGGGCAGCAGGTCGATCTCGAGCGAGACGACCACGCCGACACCGCCCGAGGCACCGCGCACCGCCCAGAACAGGTCGGAGTTCTCGTCGGCGCTGGCTGTGACGATCGTGCCCTGCGCGGTCACGACGCGCACCGACCGCACCGCATTGACCGCGAGCCCGTGGCGGCGCCCGTAGAACGAGATGCCTCCGCCCAGCGTGTACCCGGCCACCGACACGTCGCCCGAGCTGCCGTGCAGCGTCGCGAGCCCGTGCGGCGCTGCGGCTTCGACGACATCGTTCCAGATGCTGCCGCCGCGCACGGTCGCGGTGCGCGCCTCGGGGTCGACCGTGGCCCCACGCAGGTTCTCAAGCGATACCAGGATCGTGCTCGACAGGTCCCGGTCCACGCGGGCTCCGGCCCCGTGGCCGGTCGACTGCGGCGCGATCCGCAGACCGGATGCCGCGGCCACCCGCACGATCGCGGCGACCTCGTCGTCGCTGCGCGGCAGGGCGACGGCGAACGGCCGTTGGTCGACGGCCCTGTTCCACGGGAGCCGCGCGGTGTCGTATCCCGGGTCGGTCGGTGTGAAAAGACGGTCTCCGAGTACGTCCCGCAGGCGCGAACGAGCATCGTCGATGATGACAGCCATATGATCTATCCCCAATTGTTTCAGGCTGCGGCATCCACTCCCCAGCGGTGCCGCACACTCGCACAGAGCAGCGGGATCCCAGACTGATACATCCCGTGACTGTGCGTTGCGATGCCGACGCTACTCGCGGAAGTCGTCGGGGTCGACCTCATCGAGGAATTTCGAGAATTCCTGCACGTCGGCTTCGGCCTCGGCATCACTGATCACGTCTTCGACTCCGGCCTCGGCGAGCACCTCGTCGGCGACGAACATGGGCGCCCCGGTGCGCGAGGCGATCGCTATCGCGTCAGAGGGCCGGGCGTCGATGCGGTGGATGCCGGCGCCTGAGTCCGCGCCGCTGCGCACGGTGATCTCGGCGTAGAACGTGCTGTCTTCGATGCGGGTGACCTCGACCTGCTCGACCTGAACGTCGAGGGCTTCGAGCAGGGTGCGGATGAGATCGTGCGTGAGGGGCCTCGGGGTGTTGCCGCCCTCGATCGCGACCATGATCGAGGTCGCCTCCAGCGGGCCGATCCAGATCGGCAGAAGTTTGCTCTTGCCCGGCGGCGTGTCGACCGGCTGCAGCAGGATCACGTGCTGCCCGCCGGAATCGAGGGCGACGCCCGCGACCCGTACTTCGACCATCATTCCTCCCGAGGTCTGTCCCGCCATGGTACGCACCCCTGCCTGCCCGGGGCCGGGACGAACGGCGGGTTGCTCCTCTGGATGTCAGGCGCGGAAGAAGGAGGCGGCCACGCGGGTCAGAGCGTGCAGGTCCGAGACGCCGGCGAGCTCGCGGGCGGAGTGCATCGAGAGGATCGGGATGCCGACATCCACGGTCCGGATGCCCAGCCGCGTCGCCGTGATCGGCCCGATCGTCGAGCCGCACGGCACGGAGTTGTTCGACACGAACTCCTGGCCGGTCACGCCGGCCGCGTCGCACCAGGAATGCCACGCGGCAGCTCCCGTGGCATCGGTCGCATAGCGCTGGTTCGCGTTGATCTTCAGGATGGGCCCGGACCCCAGCAGCGGCTTGACCACCGGGTCGTGCCGCTCGGCGTAGTTCGGGTGCACCGAGTGGCCGACGTCGCTGGAGACGCACCACGACGACGCCAGCGCACGCAGCTGCTGCTCGCGATCGGCGCCCAGGGCGAGCTGCACGCGCTCGATCACTTCCGACAGGAACGGTCCCGCCGCCCCCGACCGGGTCGCCGACCCCACCTCTTCATGGTCGAACGCGGCGAGCATCGCAACGCGCGTTCCCGGCTCGTCGAGCCCGGCCAGGGCGGTGACACCGGCGTGCACCGACGCGAGGTCGTCGAGCCGTCCGGCCGCGAAGAACGCGGCATCCTTGCCGAACACCTGCCCGCGGGCGGTGTCGGCGGTCACGACGTCGTAGCCGCGGATGCGGGCGGCATCCACCCCGGCGCTCGCCGCGAGCTCTCCGAGGATGTCGGCCGACTCCGCCTCGCCGAGCCCCCACACCGGCTGGGTCTGCGACTGCTTGTCGAGGGCCAGGCCATCGTTGACGGCACGGTCGAGATGGATCGCCAGCTGCGGCAGCCGCAGCAGGGGGCCGGTGGATGCCAGCACCTGACCGCCGTCGGCGAGCACGAGCCGCCCCGCCAGGGTCAGTTCGCGGTCGAGCCACGAGTTCAGCAGCGGTCCGCCGTAGATCTCCACGCCCGCCTGCAGCCACCCGTGGCGTCCGGTCGTCGGCTGCGGCTTGAGCTTGAACGCCGGGGAGTCGGTGTGCGCCCCGAAGATGTGCACGCCGGTCGCGGCGGTGGCCCCCGCAGGCACGACCCACCCGATCGCGGCTCCGTCGCGCACGACGAAGAAGCGGCCGCCGGGCTGGGCGGGCCACGCGTCGGATTCGTCGAGGCGGGTGAATCCGGATGCCTCGAGCCGGCGTGCGACCTCGGCGGCGGCATGGAAGCTCGACGGGGACGCGGCGACGAAATCGGCCAGGTCTTCGGCGTGGGCGAGGGCGGCGGAGGTTGCGGGCACGAGGCGGCCTTCCGGGTGGGGATGCGGTGTTTCGATCGTACGCGCGACGGTCCGAGCCCCGCCGCCCGCCGCCTGTCCGGCGTCCGGCCCACGCCGCCGTGCACAGCTGCGGGGATCGTCCGTGACATGCCGCGCTGCGGTATTCCGCCCCGGCGCGTCACCGAAAAGCCCCGCGGTTGTGCACCCAGGGTGAGGGCGCGAGCGTGCGAGCACTCGGGCACTCGGGCACTGGAGCACGAAGGCCGCTATCGTCGGGCGCATGGACCTCGAACTGCAAGATCGCGTCATCCTCGTCGTGGGCGGCACCGGGCTGATCGGCTCCGCCGTCGTCGAGCGGATGCGCGCCGAAGGCGCGACGGTGGTGGCGGCATCCCGACACGACGGCCTGGTGATGGATGCCACGGATGACGCATCCGTGCAGGCCGCCATCGAGCGGCTGCTCGCCGAGCACGGCCGCATCGACGGCCTGGTGGTTGCGGCCGCGCCCAGCGCGCGCACCCTGGACCCGAGCCGCAACTCCGAGCCCGCGCAGGCGCTGGCCGCGTTCGACGCGAAGGCGATGTCGTTCCTGCGGGTCGCGAACTCCGTGCTGCCGGCGATGACCGGCGCAGGATTCGGTCGCATCGTCGGCGTCAGCGGCCAGAACGCCTTCCAGACCGGCAACATCACCGGTTCGGTGCGCAACGCGGCGCTGGTGATCGTGGCGAAGAACCTCGCGGACTCTGTCGCCGGCAGCGGCGTGACGGTCAACGCCGTCAGCCCCGGCATCGTCGTCGACGAGCCCTCGACCGAGATCGCGCTCGGCCGGTCGGGACAGTGCAGCCCCGCGCAGATCGCCGACCTGATCGCCCTGCTGCTCTCACCCCGCACCGGCACGATCTCGGGCGAGAGCATCGCGGTCGGCCACCGGGTACGCGGCGCGACCGGCCTCTGAGGAGAGGCCAGGCGGGCCGTCAGCGCGAGGCAGCGGCTGCGCGGTCGAACGTGACGTGCACGGTGCCGCTCTCGGCCGTCTCGGTGGTGACGGTGCTGTTCGCTTCGAGGCCGCGCAGGTCGTCCCAGAGGCGGATGCCGCGGCCCAGCAGGATCGGCGCGATCGCGACATGCAGCCGGTCGACCAAGCCCGCGGCCAGGAACGCGCGCGCGGTGCTCGCGCCTCCGCCGATGCGGACGTCGCGGCCGGCCGCGACATCCTGCGCCCGCGCGAGGGCGTCGGACGGAGCAGCGTCGATGAAATGGAAGACGGTGCCGCCGGCCATCTCGATCGAGGGGCGCGGCGTGTGGGTGAGCACGAACACCGGCACCCGGAACGGCGGCTCGTCGCCCCACCACCCGCGCCAGTCGGGGTCGTTCGCATGGTCGTGCAGCCCGAACATCCCCGCACCCATGATCTCGGCGCCCACGTCGACGAAGTACTCCTGGGCGTACTTCTCGTCGACGCCGGTGGTGCCGCCGCCGGTGGTGTCGCCGAGCACGCGGGCGCGGAACGTGCGTGTCGCCGTGTACGCGTCGACCAGCCGGCCCCAGTCCTCGCCGAACGGGTTCTCGGGTGTCTGATCGGTCGTGGTGGCGAACCCGTCGAGCGAGATGTTGAGGTCGACGCGCACGATGCCGCGCGCCGGCCGCGACTCACTGTCGAGCGATTCGGTCGCATCCATGCGCACCGCCTTTCGTGGCACGACACCGCGTGCCGGTGAATTGCGACACTAACGCGCGCGGCGGTCGGCGTCGAGGGCTCGCTCGGTCCGGGGTGCGGCCGCCGCCACGACCCGGCACGCAATTCGGCTCGCCACGTCGTTCTGGGTCGCGATGACACTCCGGTTCGCCGTCTCACCACAGCTCGCCGTCTCACCACAGCTCGCCACGGTGGTGTCGGTGCCATAGCCCGCAGGGTTTCGTCGACCCGTGTCGTACGCCCTGACACGGCTCGACGGTGTCGGAGAACGCCCAGTAGACGTTCCAGAGCACTTCGCAATCGCAATATCCACCGCCTTCGCGCATGCGGCGCTCCAATCCGGTCGCACGCGGGGCAACAGCATCCCGATACCGCTGCGTGAGGCGCAGAGTGTTGTCGCACGGCACGTCGCGCAGCACGCGGTCGAGGTAGCACGGCAGGCACTCGGCGTCGAGCGGCGCGGTAAGGGTCGTGGCGAGGTTGCGGACGATCTTCTCTGCTTCGAGAGTGAGTGAATTTTCCATGCCTCTACTATCGAAGATAGTTCCGACATTGGTGCGTGTCAGGCGCCGGCGAATTCGGCGAGAGCGCGGCGGTAGCGCGCCGACCAGACCGCCCACAGCCGCGCTCCTCAGCGACTCAGCACCGCGAGCAGGTCGGTGCCCACGGGCACGCCCAGGCCGGTGCAGGCATCCCACCCCACGGCGGCGGAGTAGGCGCCGTTCGACCCTGCGGTGATGTCGCGAAACCCGGCGGGCACGGCCCCTGATCCCAGCCCGGCATAGAGCGCGGGCTGCAACAGGCCGAAGGGCCGGCCGGTGCTCTGCGCGAGGCGGCAGATCAGCGCCGCCCACAGTGGCGCAACGGCACTCGTACCGCCGTACACGGTGTTCTGCCCGTCGACACGCACCTGATACCCGGTCTGCGGGTCGGCATCGCCGGAAACGTCCGGCACGCCGCGCCCGGGTCGTCCGCCGGCACCCGCACGCGCAGGCACGCCGACCGACGCCTGCCACGACGGCACCGCGAACGCGTCGCTCACGCCGCCGCCCGTGGCTCCGCCGTTGTCCCCGTCGTTCCACACCGTCTCGCTGCCCGTCGTCGGCAGGCTGGTGCCGCCGCATCCGAGGGCGTGCGGGCTGGATGCTGGAAAGTCGACGTGCGGCGCGCCGTCCGAACCGCGGTCGCCGCTGCCGTTGTCGCCGGCCGAGGCGGTCACCGTCGCCCCGCGCAGCACGGCGTCGGCGATTGCCTGGTCCATCGCAGTGCGCGCCTGCGGCGTCCACTGGTCCTCGCTCTGCCCCCAGCTGATGCTCATCGCGGTCGGAGCCACGGCCGCCTTCGACGCCTCGGCGATCGCATCGAGAAACCCCGCGTCGGTGTTCGGCGCGAAGTACACGACGATCTCGGCGCGCGGGGCCAGCGAGCCGGCCACCTCGATATCGAGCATGACCTCGCCGTCGCTGTCGGGATCCTGCCCGGGTGCATTTGCGGCGCCATCGACGCCGACGGCCGACACAGACGGAAGCGCCACGCCCAGACCCGAGAAATACGCGGTCAGGTCGGCGGTCGCATATCCCCCGCCGAGTTCGATGATCGCCAGCCGTTGTCCCGCCCCGTCGGTCCCCGGCGGAAAGCTGTAGGCGTCGCCCACCTGCGGAGGCGTGTAGCTGACTGGCGCCGCCTCGACGCGGCGGCTGTGGGCGCGGGCCTGCGGCCGGTCGTCGAGTCCGAGCACGGCGATGACGATGCCGGCGAGCTCCGGCGGAACGGTGAGATCTTCGTCGAAATGCCGGTACGACACGCCGCCGTCATCGCAGCGCTGCAGACGTATGCCGAAAACGGAATTCATCGCCGTGGTGGGCCCCGCGATCCGGATGCGGCGGGTCGCAGCATCCACGTCGACGACGTCGATGGATGCCGCAGCCAGCACCGCGAGCACTGCCTGCACGTCGTCGGGGTCGGCGCCGAACCGCTGTGCGAGCTGCTCGGCGCTCAGCGGGGGCCCACCGTTTGCGACGTCCGGCTCGGCGCGTCTGCGCAGGACGAGCGTCGCGGTGACGTGCTCGTCGTTCGGGACCGGCCCGAGAAGACGTGCCCCGGACGGGGCAGGGCGTGCACTGCCCGCCAGTCGTATGCCTGCTTCTTCGCCTGCCATACCTTCATGGTCACCCCGTTCCGGGCCTCTGGCGCCGATCTTCGCCGGCCCCGCGCCACGGTGGACTCCGCGATGGTGAACAGACGATGACCACCCTCGAACGAGCGTGAGAAGAGGGTGGCGCGCGTCGGAGGGTCGTGCCAGGGTGGGGAACCAGATGTCTCGGCCACCCCATGTCGTGGGCATCGCGCATCATTCCGACTCCCACGAGGAAGCCCTGCAATGAACAGATTCGCCACCGTCGCCGTCTCTCTTGCCACAGCCGCAGTGACCGCCCTGGCGCTGGCTGCCCCGGCCGCTGCCGTGCCGATCGCGTCAGGCGCCGCGTCCGCATCGGGCACCGTGCCGGCGTCGGACCCGGCAGGCGGCACGCACGTGGTCATCAACGAGGTCTACGGCGGCGGCGGCAACTCGGGCTCCACGTACAAGAACGACTTCATCGAGCTGTACAACCCCACGGCGTCGGCCGTCAGCCTCGACGGCTGGAGCGTGCAGTATGCGTCATCGGGCGGCACGTCGTGGACGAACAAGACGAGCCTGGCCGGCAGCATCGCCGCAGGCGGCCACTACCTCGTCCAAGAGAGTGCGGGCGCGGGCGGAACGACGTCGCTGCCGACCCCCGACGCCACCGGGACGATCAGCATGTCGGGCTCCGCCGGCAAGGTCGCACTGGTCTCCACCGACACCGCCCTGACCTGCGGTGCCGTGTGCGCGACCGCCGCGGGCGTCGTCGACTTCGTCGGTTTCGGCTCGACGGCCAACGACCACGAGGGCACGGGGCCGGCCCCGACGTTGACGAACGCGACCTCCGACTCCCGCACGAACGGCGTCGACACCGACCAGAACGCCACTGACTTCACCGCCGACGCGCCCACACCGCAGAACTCGGGCGGCAGTGCGCCCGCCACGGTCACGGTCACGAATCCGGGCGCGCACAGCGGCACTGTCGGCACGGCGATCGACTCGATCACGCTCGCCGCTTCCGGCGGCGACGGCCCGTACACGTGGACGGCGACAGGCCTGCCCGGCGGCGTTTCGCTCCACAGCGACGTGATCAGCGGAACCCCGACGGAGTCCGGCACCTTCCAGACGACGGTCACCGCCACCGACGAGGCGGGAGCGAAGGGATCCGCGTCGTTCACGCTCGAGATCGCGGGACCCGCGCGCACGCTGACGATCGCCGAGATCCAGGGCACGAGCACCGGCACCTCTCCGCAGGTCGGCCAGACGGTGACGACGACAGGTGTGGTCACCGCCGCTTACCCCACGGGCGGGTTCAACGGCTTCTACATCCAAACCGGCGGCTCGGGTGGTGACCCCGCAGCCGACAAGACGCCGGATGCCTCGGACGCGGTCTTCGTGTACGGCTCACGTTCTGCGGGCCAGGTGCAGGTCGGCGAGAGTGTCAGCGTGACCGGCGAGGTGCAGGAATACGAGGGCACGACCGAGATCACGGCGCCGACCGTGACAAAGCTCGCCACCGCCCTGCCCGCGGTCATCCCCACCGCGATCTCGTGGGATCAGCTGGCCGACGAGGCTGCGAAAGAGGCCCATGAGGGCGAACTGCTCGCGCCGCAGGGCGACTTCACCGTGAGCGACAACTACGACACCAACTACTACGGTTCGTTCCTGCTGGCCGCCGGCACCACCCCGCTCGTGCAGCCGACCGATGTCGGGGCCGCCGGCAGCGATGCGGCCGAAGCCGCGGTCGCCGACAATGACCGGCGCATGGTCACCCTCGACGACGGCTCGAGCTGGAACTATGCGGTCTTCAGCTCGCACACCGACGACCCGTTGCCGTGGCTCACGACAGAGAACCACCCGCGCATCGGTGCTGCCGTGACGTTCATGGCGCCGGTGATCTTCGAGTACCGCTATAGCGGATGGAACTTCCAGCCCACGCACCAGGTGACCGACGCGGGCGCGGATGTGGCCACGTTCGCAGACACACGCGCCGGCGAACAGCATCCTGCCGCGGTCGGTGGCGATGTGCGCCTGGCGACCTTCAACGTGGAGAACTACTTCGCGATGACCGGTGAGCAGTACGTCAACGAGGGCCTGGGCACGTGCACCTGGTACGACGACCGCGCCGGTGCCCACATCACCGACGACCGCTGCTCGGGTGCGGACGGCGACGGACCGCGCGGGGCGGCGACCGCCGAGAGCTTCGCGCGCCAGCAGTCCAAGATCGTCACGGGCATCAACCGGCTGGATTCCGGCATCGTCTCGCTCGAAGAGATCGGCAACTCGGTGAAGTTCGGTCAGGACCGTGACGCGGCACTGGCCGGGCTCGTGAAGGCGCTGAATGCCGCTGCGGGCTCCGATGAGTGGGCCTACGTGCCGTCTCCGGATGCCGCGGCCCTGCCGACGCTCGCGCAGCAGGACGTGATCCGCACGGCCTTCATCTACAAGCCGGCCCTGGTCTCGCCGGTGGGCGCCAGCCATGTGCTCACCGACAAGTCGGGCCCGGGCCAGTCGTTCTCGATCGGGCGCGAACCCCTCGCGCAGGCGTTCACGAAGGTGGGCACCAGCGCGAAGTACGCCTTCCTGGTCGTGGCGAACCACTTCAAGTCGAAGGGATCGGGCGACGCGCTGTTCAGCGACTGTGTGAACGGCGGCGACAGCGAGAGCACCGATCCCGCCGAAGACCAGGGCGCGTTCAACTGCACGCGCGTGCACGAGGCGAAGGACATGATGGCGTTCGCCGCTCAGATCGCGCAGGCCGTCGGCACGGACAAGATCTTCCTGCTCGGCGACTTCAACGCGTACACCCACGAGGACCCGATGCTGGCGATGTACGCCGAGGGCTACACCGATCTGGCCGGTCGGTTCGCCGCGGGTCAGGCGTCGTACTCGTACAACGGGCTGTCGGGGTCGCTCGACCACGTGCTGGCCAGCCCCGCCGCCCTGGCGATGGTCACCGGCGCCGACGTCTGGCAGATCAACGCTCAGGAGTCGGTCGCCTACAACTACAGCCGCTACAACTACAACGTGCGTCAGCTGTTCACCGGCACCGATCCGTTCGCGGCTTCCGACCACAACCCCGAAGTCGTCGGGCTCACGCTGCCGTCGCCGGCAGCCTGGAGCGCGACCGCGACCTACAACGCCGGCGTCGAGGTCTATTACGACGGCTCGACGTGGCGTTCGCTGTGGCGCACGACCGGAGACCGGCCGGGCGCGGTCACCGGGCCGTGGCAGCAGATCCTCGAGACGCCCGACGGCACCGCCGTGTGGACCCCGTCGCGGGTGTTCGACGCCGGAGACAGCGTCGCGTTCGAGGGCAAGATCTACCAGGCTCTCTCTTACACGCGCAACCAGGAGCCCGGGTCGGTGAACGGCCCGTGGCAGGAGATGGCGACGGCGCCCGACGGCACGGCGATCTGGACGGCGTCGCGCGTGTTCCACGCCGGTGACATCGTGCTCTACGAGGGCGTGACATACGAAGCGCAGTGGTACAACCGCAACCAGGTCCCCGGCCAGAAGAGCGGCCCGTGGGAGAAGATCGGCTGAGTCCCGCGTCGCAGTGAGCTCAGTGCGCGGTGTGCCGCGTCGGCCTGCTGCGTCGGTGTGCCGCGTCGCGGGCAGGACAGCGTCGGCGAGGCGGCGAACCGGAGAGAATGGGTCGAGCCCGCGGCGCGGCACCACCTCGACATCGCCCGGGCGCACCGGTGTCGAGGCGATGATCGCGAGAGGACCCGCGTGCACAAACTCCGTGCAGGTCACCTGCTGTGACCGACGTGCTGTGGGCGGGCGCCGCCGTCTGGATCATCGCCGCCGCCTCGGCGTACGCACAGTCCGTCTCGGGGTTCGGATTCGCGATGCTCGGCATCCCGCTGATGATCCCGGTGCTCGGTGCCCCATCCTCGGTCGTCGTGGCAACCGTCCTCGGATTCCTGCTCACGATCGGCAGCACGGTCGCCGAGCGCAGGTACGTGCAGTGGCGACCGGTGCTGACGCTGTCGGCGGCGGCCGTGCTCGGCATCCCGATCGGACTTGCCGTGCTCGTGCTGCTCGACCCTCGCTGGCTGACTCTGTTCATCGGCGTCGTCGTGATCGGCGCGACCATGCTGCTGGCGCGCCGCACGGCATGGCACCTGACCAGCACCGGCTCGATCGTCGGGGCGGGATTGATCAGCGGAACGCTGCTGAGCTCGACCGGCATGAACGGCCCGCCGGTGGTCGCGATCTTCCAGTCGCGAGGGATCCCGCCGAGACAGTTCCGCGCGTCTTTGCAGGCCGCGTTCGCGATCCAGGACCTCTTGGCCATCGCCGGATTCGTCATCGTCGCACGGCTCGACGTGACCACCGCGGCACTCGCGGTCTCGGCGATCCCGGCCCTCTGGGCGGGCTGGTGGGTGGGTGACCGCACGTTCCGCCGGCTGCACCAGAGCGCGTTCCGCTGGGTCGTGCTCGGGATGCTGTTGCTCAGCGGCATCCTCGCCGTTGCGCAGGCGATCATCCAGATCGTGTGACCGAGCCGTGCGATCCGGGCTGTGTGAACGGCAGGTTCAATACAGATCTCGACCATATATGTGTGCTGCGCTGCTGCGCGATCACTGGGCCAGCACGCTGACGCCCGCTGAGGCGAGGCATGATGCGCACGCCGAGGCCGACTACCCTGAAACGGCCCAGCCAATCCGCAGGCTGCCGCCCGAGCGCGAACTCGACGAGAAGCTCGGCATGAGCCGCGGAGCGCTGCGCGAGCAGCTACCAATCGAGAGTGAGTCGGAATGAAGTGCCTGATCCTCGACGACGACCCGACCGGCACGCAGTCGGCGTCGGACGCGCTGGTGCTGCTGCGGTGGGATGCCGCGACGCTGACCGACGCGCTGCGCGCGCGCGACGCGGTCTACCTGCTGACGAACACGCGCGCCGTCGACGAGCCCGCCGCTGTCGCACTGCTCGAGAGCATCAAGCGCGACCGGGATGCGGCATCCATCGCCCTCGGCGAGCCGGTGCACGTCGTGCTGCGTGGAGACTCCACGCTGCGTGGCCACGTGTTCGCCGAGACCGAGGTGTTCGCCGGCGCCGACGACATCGTGCTGTTCGTGCCGGCGTTCCCGCAGGGTGGGCGCACCACCCGCGACGGCATGCACTACGTGCGCCTGGATGGCGCCGACATCCCCGCGCACGAGAGCGAATACGCCGCGGACCCGGTGTTTGCATTCGACACGGGATACCTGCCCGACTATGTGCGGCAGCGCTCCCGGCGCCCGCCGGCAGCAGTGCCACTCGATGTGGTGCGAGCGGGCGCACTGCCCGAAGCCCTCGCTGCGGCGCAGCCCGGAACGGTCGTTCTGCCCGACGCCGTCACCGATGACGACATCCGGCGCATCGCGCACGCGGTGCAGGATGCCTGGGCCCGAGGCCGTCGGCTCGTCGTGCGATCGGCGTCCCCGCTGGCGGCGGCCATCGCAAAGGTTGAGAGTGCAGGACTGCTGCCGGTGCCGTTGCTCGACGCCCCGATACCCACGCTGCTGGTCTGCGGATCGCACACCGACGGGGCGACCCGCCAGCTCGCGCCCGTCACACAGCGGTGGGGCGCGATCGAGACGATCGGCACCGACGCGGCGTTCGCTGATCCGGACGCCGAGGCCGCCCGCATCGTGGCCGCCGTGCAGGCTCGGCTCGAGCACGGCTTCGCCGCGTTCGCATCGGAGCGCGTACGCCGCCCCGAGCACAACACGCTCGCGCACGGCGAGCGAGTCATGGCGGTGCTCACCGACGCGGTTGCCGCGCTGCGCGACCAGGTCGGTGTGGTCGTGTCGAAGGGCGGTATCACGTCGGCTGATGTCGCCCGCGTGGGCCTCGGTGCCGAGCGCGCGCTCGTGCGCGGCCAGGTCCTCCCGGGGGTCTCCGTGTGGGACGTCGTCACTCCCGAGGGGCAGCCGGTGCTCTATGTGGTCGTGCCCGGCAACGTCGGCGACCCCGGCACGCTCGTCGAGTTGCTGGAGGCCGTGCGGGCCGGGGAGTGACGCGCCGCGACCGTGTGGTCGCTCGCCTCGGCGCGCAGCCGGTCGTTCTCGTCTTGCAGCGGCAGAACCATTGCGATTCCTGCGAGGTTGAGGCCCGCGTCCAGCAAGTCGCCGATCCGGCGCAGGCGGTCCACATCGTCGGCGCTGTAACGACGCGTGCCGCCATCCGTTCGTTCGGGCGCGAGCAACCCGCGCGCCTCGTAGGCGCGCAGGTTCTGCACGCCCATGCCGGCCAGTTCGGCAGCGACTGAGATTCCGTAGACGCCCCGGGCGCCAGTCATCTTTCGAATCTTCCGCTCTTGCACCATTCTGTTCCTGATGCTATAACAAATCTGTAGCGCATGACATAGATCCTGTCGGGATCCGTGTCGAGAGCATCAGAGAACGAGATCATGGAGGTGATGACGATGCTGATGCGCACTGACCCATTCCGAGAGCTGGACCGATTGACGCAACAGATCTTCGGTGCCGATGGCACCCCTGCGCGTCCTTCGGTGATGCCGATGGATGCGTGGCGAGACGGGGACACCTTCCACGTCGAGTTCGACCTGCCGGGTGTCGATCCGAAGTCGATCGACCTCGATGTCGAGCGCAATGTGGTCACCGTCAAAGCGGAGCGGCCGATTCGCGCGAGCGACGCCGAGCTCATCGCAGCCGAGCGGCCGCGGGGCGTCTTCAGCCGGCAGCTGGTCCTCGGCGACAATCTGGACACCAACCAGATCAGCGCCAGCTACGACGCAGGCGTGCTCGCCCTGCAGATTCCGGTCGCCGAAGAGGCGAAGCCCCGCAAGATCTCCATCGCGAGCACGAACGAGGGTCGCCAGGCCATCGGCGCCTGACCGCTCCTCGGGAGTGATCATGTCGAACGCACCGGCATTCGACGAGGCGGTGGCGGCCGACACGGACGAGCGGTTCCTCGATCTGGTGCTCAGTGACGAGGAACTGCTCGCCGCCGAGTTCGACGCGATCGTCGCGGGTTCCTGGCTTGCACCGCCGGCCGATCGGCGGTCAGCCGCTGCGAACGAGTCGCCCACGGGTCGCGCGACCGGCCCACGATCGAGTCGGAGCGAGGCGCCCGTCGGAGACCGAGGCGTTGAGGACGACGCGCCGCCACGGAATCGGTCGCCCCCGCTCTCGGGGGAATGAAGGATCGGACGAGGTGACGTTCGTCTCCGCCCGCACTGTACGACCGCCGACGCCGCACGACCCAGACGCGTGGCGTCCGCGCCCGGATGGCGCACATCATCTGGCGGGCCGAGTGACGCCCTCCTCATCGCACGTGGCCCCGGCCAGCCGGCCGGGGCCACGTGCGCGACCAGGTCGTGCCCGTGGCCTGTGTCTGGGATGTCGTCACGCCCGAACACGTCGGTCGAGACCTTCAGCGCTGGGTGTGCGATCTGCCGCGCTGGCCCGCGACGGCGGCCCTCTTCGCAGCGGCGGCCCTCTGCTCGGCGATTTTCTGCTCGGCGTTTTTCTGCTCAGCGGCCTGCTTCTGCGCGTCTTTGGCACGTTTCGCGGCCGGGTTCGTCGCCTGCGGGTGCGTCACGGCAGGGTGCCTCACGGCGGGGTCCCTGACGGCGGGGTCCCTGACGGCGGGGTCCCTGGCGGCAGGGTTCGGCACGGCCGGGTTCGTCCCAGACGGATCTGCCGCGGGCGGGCCTGTCACAGCACGATCTGTGGCGGCGGGACTCGGCACCGTGGGGGCCGTCGCCGTCGGGTCTGCTGACGGATCTGTGGCCGCGGCGCCCTTCGTGTCACCCTCGAGGCTGGCGGCTTGCTTCGCGATGCTCGTTGCGCGGTTCGCCGCCGCCTGCAGGCGCGCCTGCCACTCGGCCGCGACGTCGTGGGGCAGCCACGAAAGATCGGCCAGCTGCTGCTGTGCGGTGGCGGCCGCCGAGGTCGCGTCCGCCGCGGCAGCCGCGGTCGCGGCGAGAGTCTGGGATGCCTCACCCCGGGTGGGAACGGCAAGCCTGTCGAGCTGCTGGTCGAGCCGGGCGATCGCCGCTTCGGGCGTGCACGGGATGGCGGAGTCGAAGAAGCCCACCTTGTCTCGGCGCGCCTGGGCAACGGCATCCTTCACCCGGCGCAGGGCCGTCGCGTCGTCGCCGGCGGTCGCGTCCAGGGCCAGTCCGCGGGCGGCCATCGAGTCGGATGCCGATACCCCGGCGGTGGTGGTCACACCGGCCAGCAGGTGGCCGTCCGAGTCGTGGCGCTGGGGGCCGTAGGTGAGCGAGACGCGGGCCCCCGTGGGCAGCAGCCCGGTCAGTGCCGCCGTGGCTTCGGGGCCGAGGCACTGCACCTGGCCGTGCGCACGGTTGTCTTCGGGCGCGCTGATGCCCAGCAGTCGCACGGGCTGGACCGCGTTGGCGATCGAGATCTCAACGGTGTCACCGTCGATGACCCGCACGATCGTGCCTTCGGCGGCGCGGGGCTGCGGCGCCAAGACGATGATGCCGATGACGATCAGCAACGGTACGCACATCGCAGCGAAGATCGCGATGACGACCGGGCGACGATACTCGGCGGTTGCAGGCATGGGCGCTCTGTACGGTAAGAGGACGGGTTACCCCTGTTGTGAGAGGACTCTCATACTGAGGATATCGGACCTCACGCGCCGGCGGCTGGAATATCGTTGCGGCGATCATTGCGCCGCCCGCAGCCGGGCGCGTGAGTCGAGGACCCGCGCGCCCGGCGCGGCGCTCATGCCGTGGTTGACGCGGATGCGCTCTCGCGGCGGGGCAGGACCCATCCTGCGCGGGGGAAGTGGCAGGTGTACCCGTTCGGGTAGCGCTCCAGGTAGTCCTGGTGCTCGGGCTCGGCCTCCCAGAACGGACCGGCCGGCTCGATCGTGGTGACCGCCTTGCCCGGCCACAGACCCGACGCGTCCACATCAGCGATCGTGTCCCGGGCGATCTGCTCCTGCTGTGGGCTCAGCGGGAAGATCGCCGACCGGTAGCTGGAGCCGATGTCGTTGCCCTGCCGGTTCAGAGTCGACGGGTCATGGATCTGGAAGAAGAACGCCAGCAGATCCCGATAGGTGGTCTTCGCCGGGTCGAACACGATCTCCAACGACTCGGCATGACCGGGATGATTGCGGTACGTCGCATGGTCATTCACCCCACCCGTGTACCCGACCCGCGTGTGCAGCACCCCGGGCTGACGGCGCACCAGATCCTCCATCCCCCAGAAACACCCCCCGGCCAGAACCGCCGTCTCCGTACCGGGCATGCGGGTCACTGCGCCTGTGTCTGTCACGATGTCGTCTCCTTTTCTGACGCCGCAGGCTCGCGGCATCACCGGATACAACGCGGCAAGGGTCGATTTCGGTCCCGCTCAGCTGGGTGTTCACTGTGACATTGAGTGGACGGCTTCGTCCACTTAGTCGCTATCTGACTGGCCATGACCGCAGAGATCACCAATGATCATGCGAGACGTACTATGGACGCCATAGTCCGTTATGGGGTAGGAAAGGGATGCCGCAGCACACCGCCGCGCACAGAATCCATTCGATCGGCAGGAGAAAAGTCATGGCCGTTTTCGGCGGGCGTCACCGCGAGAGCAACCCCAGCCTTCCCCCAGGACAGTACGAGACGCAGTCGTTCCCCGTGCTGTCAGCGGGTCCCACCCCCGAGATCGACACAGCCGAGTGGGAGTTCTTCATCCACACCGAGACGGGTCCGTCGCGCCGCTGGACCTGGGACCAGTTCCGTGCGCTGCCCGCCGAAGACATCACTCCCGACATCCACTGCGTCACGAGCTGGTCGAAGTTCGACACTCCCTGGCGCGGTGTGTCGCTGGACACGCTGTTCGCCGATGTCGAGACCGACCTCGACTTCGTCATGGCGCACTCGTACGGCGGGTACACGACGAATCTGCCGCTGGAGGAGATCCTCGACGGCCGCGCGTGGATCGCGTACGAGTACGACGGCGACGACCTCGAGCCCGAGCACGGTGGCCCGGCCCGACTGCTCGTGCCGCACCTCTATTTCTGGAAGAGCGCGAAGTGGATCCGCGGGCTGGTCATGCAGAGCGAGGACAACCCCGGATTCTGGGAGCAGTACGGCTACCACAACCATGGCGACCCCTGGCGGGAAGAGCGCTACGCGTGAGCGAGGCCACCCGCCGATGGCGTCGGGGCACGCTGGTGCGCGACCGTGCGCTGAGCGCATCGGCCCGAAGCGTCACCTTCGCCGTGCCCGATTGGCCGGGCGCCGCGGCGGGCCAGCACGTGGACGTGCGCCTGACCGCGCCTGACGGCTACCAGGCGGTGCGGTCCTACTCGCTCGCCCGCGCCGGAACCGATCGTGAGATCGAGCTTGCCGTGGAGCGCCTGCCCGATGGCGAGGTCTCGCCCTTTCTCGTCGACGAGCTCGAGCCCGGCGACGAGGTCGAGCTGCGCGGCCCGCTGGGCGGCTGGTTCGTCTGGCGACCCGGCGAACAGCGCCCGGTGCAGCTGATCGCCGGCGGCTCGGGCATCGTGCCGCTGGTCGCCATCGCCCGCGCGCACGCGGCGGCCGACAGCACCGCCCCCATGCGACTGCTGGCATCGGTGCGCACGCCCGAGAGCGCCCTGTACCGCGACGAGCTGGAGCAGTTGCGTGCGACGGCTCCGACGAGGTGGCACTACACCCGTGTTGCGCCCCCCGGATGGACCGGACCCGTCGGGCGGCTGTCGCCGCGCGACCTGGAACGCGAGGTCATCGCCGGGTCGCAGCATCCCCTCGTCTACGTATGCGGGCCGACGGGCTTCGTCGAAGCCGTCGCCCGCACGCTCATAGATCTCGGACAGACGGCGGACTCGATCCGCACCGAACGATTCGGAGGCACATGATGCGCCCGCTCGATGGAAACGTGCTGGCCGGCCCGGTATCCGGGCTGTTCGCATTCGATGCGACCTCAACACGCGCACAGTGCGACGGATGCGGCGACGTCGCGATGATCGCCCAGGCCATGGTCTATGGCGAGCCGATGGGCTACGTCGTGCGCTGCCGCCTGTGCGATAGCGTGCTGCTGGTCGTCGTCGAGCGCGCGCGTCACCGCCTGCTGAGCATGCCCGGTGTGCGCTGGCTGCGCGTCGACACGCAGGATGATGGACCAGCCGGTCCATAACAGGGCGGAATAGGCTTGGTGTCGTGGCAACGTCTCTCGAGCCTTCCCCCGCACGCCGCATCACCGCGCGCGGCGCGAAGACCCGTGCCCGCATCATCGCCGCCGCCACCGAGCTCATGCAGGTGCGCGGGGTGGCGGCCACGACCCTCGACGAGGTCGTCGCGGCCAGCGGCGTGAGCAAATCGCAGCTGTACCACCACTTCTCGGGCAAAGAGATGCTCGTGCGCGCCGTGATCGAGGCGACGGGCGAGCGCGTCATCGGGCGCGAGCGCGACGCCCTCGGGCGCGTGTCGACGATCGCGGGGCTGCGCCGCTGGCGCGACGCGATAGTGCAGAGCAATGCGCTGCGCCACGGTGCGTACGGGTGCGCACTGGGGTCGCTGTCGAACGAGGTCGCCGACCACGACGACGTGGCCCGCACAATGCTGGAGCAGCTGTTCACCGAATGGCGCGATCAGCTCGCCGGTGCCTTGCGCCGCATCCAAGACAGCGGCGCGCTGCCGGTCGACGCCCCCATCGACCAGCTCGCCACCGGGCTGCTCGGGGCGGTGCAGGGTGGGTACATGCTTGCGCAGACGGCGCGGGATGCCACGCCCATGGGCGTCTCGATCGACATGGCCCTCGCCCACATCGACAGTCTGGCCTCGACGACTCCCTGAACTGTATTGGACGATCTCGTCCAATACTGAGTAGAATCTTCCCGTACTCGTTCCGGCGCGCTCAGCCGTTGCCGCGCTCGAGCAGGATTCGACGTGAGGAGCAGGCGATGAAGGCGATAGTGGCGACCGACCCGGCCGCGGGACTGCCGGGGTTGGCACTGACCGAGGTGGCGCAGCCGGATGCCGCGGCTCTGGCGGCCGACGAGAGCTGGAACTTCGGCGACGTGGTCGTGGAGGTGCACGCATCGGGGTTCACCGGCAACGAACTGGAGTGGGCCTCGACCTGGGTCGACCGAGCCGGGCATGATCGCACGCCGACGATTCCGGGCCACGAGGTGGCCGGCGTCGTGACGGCCCTCAGCTATGGCACCACCGGCCTGTCGGTCGGACAGCGGGTGTTCGGCCTGACCGACTGGACCCGTGACGGCACGCTCGCCGAGTACACGGTCGTCGAGGCGCGCAACCTCGCCCCGCTGCTCGGTGACATCGACTTCACCACCGGGGCGAGCGTGGTGATGTCGGGGCTGACCGCCTGGCAGGCCCTCTTCGACCATGGGCACCTGGAGGCCGGGCAGAGCGTGCTCGTGCACGGCGCGGCCGGCGCGGTGGGATCCATGGGCGTGCAGCTCGCGCGCGACGCCGGAGCCCATGTGATCGGCACCGGGCGCGCCGCGCACCGAGAGGCCGCCCTCGCGTTCGGTGCGAACGAGTTCGTCGACCTCGACGGCGCCCTCGCCGACGTCGGCCCCGTCGACCTGGTCTTCGACGTGTTCGGCGGCGAGATCGGGCGTCGGTCGGTGGACCTGGTGCGACCGGGCGGCACGTTCGTGACGGTCGCCGGGATGCCGCAGGGCCGCCCCGCCGGCGGACGGGCCGTCGGCTTCATCGTCGTGCCCGACCGGGCGCAGCTGGTCGAGATCGCCGCCCGCCTGCGCGACGGCCGGGTGCGCTCGCACATCGGCCTGCGCACCACGCTCGATGACGCGGCCTCGGCCCTGAACGCCCCGCACCGCCCGAGCGGAAAGATCATCGTCCAGGTGCGCTGAGCGCTCGACCGAAGCGGGCCGCGCGGCAGACGCGCGCCGCGCCTGAAGCGCACCGCGCGGGCCGCGGCATCCCGAATCACATGCTCGGGTTGTCGATCACCCACCGCCACGAGCCGTCGGGCTGACGCCGTGCGACCTCGGCGGTCACGCGGCCGTCGGCCATGCGCGTCGACGTCACCGCCAGGTCGTCGGCCAGCAGCACGGGCTGCAGAGCAGAGCCTTCACCGCCCGGCGTGCGCTCGGTGAACACCTGGCGGAACACCTCGGCGATGGCGGCGTTGCCCCGCGTCTGCTCGCCCGGCGGCAGCGCGAGCACGGCGTCGGGCTCGTAGAGCGAGGCGAGTCCCTCGTAGTCGCCGGCCTGCACGAACTGCACGAACAGCCGCGGAATGTCTGCGGGTGTCGCCGCCGTCTCACGTGCGTCGTCAGATGTCATCGGAGCCTCCGAAAGGTGATGGATGCCTCCAGCCTGGCACCGTTCGACACCGCACGGACCGCCGCGCTGAAGCACGACGCGTCAGCCTCGTGCGACCTCGCGCACCGCCGCGGCGATCTGTTCGCACGACCAGCGGAACAGCTCGGGCTCCATGGTCAGCGCCGGCTGCAGGCGATACAGCGGCTTGGACGCCTCGCTGATGGCGAAGACCCCGCGTCTCATCGCGGCGAGGTTCACCGCGTGCTGGAACTCGGGCGCCGGTTCGACGCTGCCACGCTCGGTCACGAACTCCAGGCACGCCCACGCGCCGATGGCCCGCGCGTCGCCGAGCTGGTCGATCTCGTCGACCAGGGGCGTGAAGTGCTCCAGGGCGATGGCCTCGAGCTCGCGCGTGTTGGCCAGCACCGTGCCGTCGGCCAGCAGGTCGAGGCCCGCGATGGCTCCGGCGCAGGCCGCCGGCTCCCATGCGTAGGTCCCGCCCAGGTGGGTGGTCGACTCGGCCATCATCTCGTCGGTGCCCAGCACGCCGGCCACCGCCTGACCGCCGCCGGTGACGCCTTTGCCCACCAGCAGCAGGTCGGGTTCCAGCCCCCAGCGCTCGGCGGCGAACACCGTCCCGCAGCGGCCGAGACCGGTCTGCACCTCGTCGAGCAGCAGCTTCCAGCCGTACTGGCGACACATGCTGGTCAGTCGATCCCAGAACGCCTGCGACGGGGTGAGGATGCCGGCCTCGCCGGCGACCGGCTCGATCAGCACGCCGGCGATCTGGCTCGGCTCGACCTGGTAGCGCAGCACCCAGTCGCGCAGGTAGTCCAGGCACAGGGTGTCGTCGTACGGGCCGGGTCCCTCGTGGAACGGCGCACGGAAGGACTGCGGGTACGGAATGAGCACGACACCCGGCACGTACTGCGCGATGCCGCTCGTGTTGCCCGGCATGTCGGTCGACACCGACGCGGTCAGGTACGTGGACTCCCCGTGGTACTGGCCGAGAAAGCCCAGGATGATCGGCCGCCCGGTCGCCTCCCGCGCGAGCTTGACGGCACCCTCCACGGCCTCGGTGCCGGTGACGGTCGGGGCAGCGCGCGTGATGGCGCCGGGGGCGAGAGCGACGAGTCGTTCGGCGAGAGCGACCACCGGTTCGCTGGCGAGATACTGCGAGATCTCCATGCCGTAGCGGTCCCACGTGCGGGTCACAGCATCCCGAACCAGCGGCGGCTGCGCACCGTAGGGGGCGGCGCCCCACGCCGACACGTGATCGGCGAACACGTTGCCGTCGACGTCTTCGAGCAGGTGCCCGTACTTTCGGCCGAGCACGAACGGCACGTTCTCGGCGTCGCGCAGGGGCCCCTGCAGCACGGCGTCTTTCCGGTCCAGGATGCTGCGGCTGCGCGGGCCGGGAAGGTCTGTGTGCACGCGGGGCCAGTCAGCGGCGACCGAGGGAGTGAACGTCATATCCACACATTGAACCGTCATTCAACGGATGTCAAGTGCGAAGGTTCTCCACGAGCAGTCGATCACGCAGCTCGGTCGCCAGACTCAGGGCGTCGGCGGGGGTGAGGGCGGGATCTTCGAGCTGCAGCGAGATGGACAGCCCGTCCATCAGCGCGGTGAGCATGCGGGCGGCGCGGTCGGGGTCGACGTCCGGGCGGAAGTCGCCGTCGGCCTGTCCCTGCCGGACGAGCCCCGAGACCAGGTCATTCCACCGCGCATCGAGGGCGGCTCGCTTGGCGGCTGCGGCAGGGTCGTGCACCGCGCGGTTCCAGATCTCGAACCACAGGGCCCAGCCTTGCGGCAGGTTCACCGCGGGTTCTGGTGAGCAGTTGACGACGATCAGCTCGGTGAGGCGGTCGGCCGCGCGCGACAGCGGCGCCAGCCGTTCGGTGACGACCTCGTAGAACCGGTCTTCGGTGTATTCGAGGGCATCGCTGAGCAGCTGCTCGCGCGTGCCGAAGTAATGCACGATCAGGGGAGCGCTCACCCCTGCCACCTTGGCCACATCGGCCAGCCGCGTGTTCGCGAAGCCGCGTTCGGCGATCACTTGCGCGCCGGCGTCGAGCAGCTGCAATCGTCGTGCACGCGTCACGGCGTCGTCGCCCATGGGGCTCCTTCCGGTGCGAGGTGGGGGAGTCTGGTCGTCATGCCTGGGCCGCACCGGCCTCCCGCGGCGCGAACACGACGACCCCGCGGTAGGCCGGCTCGCCCCAGCGGGCGACCAGATCCAGGGTCGCCGGCGGCAGCGGCAGCGCGAAAGTGTCAGCCCAGGTCTCGGCGTTCTCCGCGTCGACCCAGGGGTCCGAGACGATGATGTTGCCGTCGATCACGTCGTACGCCAAGATCCAGTGCGGCGATGGGTCGTCGATCAGCGCGGTCAGATCGATCAGGATGCCGACAGGCGTGCCGGCGGCGACCCGTTCGGCGATCTCGTCCACCGTTGCCCACCGGTGCTCGACCGGCACGCCGAGCAGCTGCGCGCGCCGACGGCCCTCGGCCTGCAGATCTTCGCGCAGGGCGCGCTCGCCGGGCCGGTCGCGGTACTCCTCCAGCAGCACGGGCTGGTCGGTGCTGATGACGACCCGTGGCGAGGTCGCGGCATCCCGCAGCGCTTCGCGGGTCGCCACGGCCAGCCCCACCGGCTCGCACGCGGGCAGGTTCGTCGCCTGGCGCCAGAACGCCAGCTCGATCGAATGATTGTCGTCACGGTCGGCAGCGAACGCGCCGTGCCCGCTCGCGTGCATCGCGCCCAGGGCTGTGACCGCGCCGCACGTCACTTCGGTGGTCTGGCCGTAATACGGGATGACGCGGCCCGGCGCCCTCGTCGCCCACCGCGACCAGACCCGCACCCCAGCCGGCGTGTCGATCAGGGTGCTGGGCACCGAGGGCACAGGGCCGGCCTGGCGTTCGAACCCCAGGTCGTGCAGAGCGTGCGTGCGCGCGTCATCCAAGCTCTCGTGCTCTTCGACGTGCACGACGACGGCGGGGTGGATGTCGATTCCCTCCGGCCGGGTGTCGCCGGCGGCCAGCGAGACCACGGCGCGCACGACCTCGGCGAAAGCATCGGCGGTCTCGGCGACGACGTCGACGATCTTGCGGTACGCGGTGCCCGGGCGGGCCATCGTCAGCGCCGCGCCGATGACGACGCCGTCATCATCGCGGACCACGGTGGTCACCGGCATCCAGAACTCGCGCACCGAGGCCCAGCGCGCGGCGCCGGCCGCAGACGCCGACAGCCCCTCGGGCAGCCGGGCGCCGGGAGTGTGCTCGATGGTCATGCCGGTTCTCCTGTCTTGGTGCGGTGGCCGTCGCCGCCGCGCTCACCGTCGCCGCCACGCTCAGTGTCGCCGCTGCCGTCGGCATCGGGCCGACTCATGCTGTCGCGCTGCGCGGCGGCCAGCAGCATCTGCGTGTACGGGTGATCGGGCGCGGTCAGCACGTGCTCGGTGGTGCCGCGTTCGACGATGCGCCCGTCGCGCAGCACCACGACGCGGTTGGCGATGCGTGCCACGACGCCGAGATCGTGCGTGATGAACAGCATCGCGAGGTTCAGGGTGTCGCGCAGGTGATCGAGCAGTGCGAGGATCTGCGCCTGCACCGAGACATCCAGCGCCGACACGCTCTCGTCGCAGATGAGCACCTGCGGGTTCGGGGCCAGGGCGCGGGCGATCGCCACCCGTTGGCGCTGCCCGCCCGACAGCTGCGCCGGGCGGCGGGTGCGCAGCCCCGGGTCGAGCCCCACCAGACTCAGCAGCTCGCCCACGCGGGCCGCGACATCCTTGCCCTGGCTCGTGCCGCCGGCCCGCACCGCCTCGGTGAGCGATGCATCCACGGTGAAGGCGGGGTTCAGCGTCGAGTACGGGTCTTGGAAGACGATCTGGATCTGCCCCGGCGATCGGCCCCGGCGCGACGCCGACAGCGTCTGCCCGGCGAGTTCGACGCTGCCGTGATCGGGCGTTTCAAGTCCCGCGATGCAGCGGGCCAGCGTCGACTTGCCCGAGCCGGACTCGCCCACGATCGCGACCACTTCGCCGGGTGCGACGTCAACGCTGGCGTCGACCACGGCCGCGGTCGAGCCGAAGCTCTTGGAGATCCCCGCGGCCGCCAGCAGCACCGCGTCGGGCGTCGCGAGCGGGGGGATCGGGTCCGCCAGGGCGGGGTTCGCGTCGATCAGTGCGCGCGTGTACTCGTGGGCGGGGTGGTTCAGCACCTGCTCGGCCGACCCGCGCTCGACGATCTCGCCGCGGCGCATCACGAGCACGTCGTCGGCCCGGCCGCCGACCACTCCCAGATCGTGGCTGATCAGGATGAGGCTCATCTTGTGTGCGAGCTGCAGTTCGCGCAGCAGGTCGAGCACCTCGCCCTGGGTGCTGGCATCCAGGGCGGTCGTGGGCTCGTCGGCGATCAGCAGCTCGGGTGAGGCGGCAAGGGCCGCGGCGATCGCGACCCGCTGCCGCATGCCGCCCGACAGCTCGAACGGATATTGCGCCGCGACCCGCGCGAGCAGATGCACTTCGTCCAGGCGCCGTGCGACCTCGTCGCGCAGGGCGCGGCCGTTCGGTCGCGCGCTGCCGGCTGCCTGGGCCTGCGCCTGGATCGTCCAGCGGATCTGGTCGCCGCACCGGTACAGAGGGCTCAGGCTCGTGAACGGGTCTTGCAGCAGCAGGGCGGCACGCCTGCCGCGCACCCGCGACCAGGCGCTCTCGCTGCGCTGGGCGAGAGAGTACGAGAAGTCGCCGACGACAGCCTGTCCCTCGGCGGTCACTCCGCGCGGCAGCAGGCCGGTGATCGCACGAGCGGTCATCGACTTGCCCGACCCGGATTCGCCGATGATCGCCAGCATGCGACCGGGGGGCACGGTCAGGTCGAGGGGCTCGACGATGACCCCGTCGGGGCCGTGCACCGACAGACCCGACACGGTGAAGCCGGGGGCCGTCACGTCGGTCTGGGTCACTGCATCCCCCGCTCACGCAGCCGGTCATCGAGCCAGTCGCCCATCACGTTGACGGCCATCGCGACCAGCACGATCAGCAGGGCCGGCACGACCAGCATCGCCGGGTTCTCGCTCATGATGTTCTGGCCGTCCGAGATCTGACGCCCCCAGTCGGGCGTGCCCGGCGCGACGCCGATGCCCAGGAACGACAGCGACGACAGTGTGACCAGGGCGATCGCGACGTTGAGCAGGAAGTTCGTCACGATCAGCGGCCAGACGTTCGGCACGATGTGCCGGTACATGATCGTGGCGCGCGGCAGCGAGAGCATCTGCGCCGCTTCGACGTAGGGCCGAGGGGCCTGCTCGGTCACGCCGGCGCGCACGATGCGGATGTCGGACGGGCAGAACAAGAAGATCAGCATCGCGACGGTGACCCAGTACCCGGCGCCGAACACACCGGCCACCACGAGCGCGACGAGCATGACCGGCAGCGCCAGCAGAATGTCGACGATGCGGCCGATCATCCAGTCGGCGGTGCCGCGCAGATAGCCGGCGATGGTGCCGAAGATGATGGCGAGCGCCATCGAGCCCGCAGCAATGATGACGGGGCCGACGGTCGCAGATCCCGTGCCTGCCAGTGTGAACAGCAGCACGTCGCGACCCAGTGCGTCGGTGCCCAGCGGGTGCCCGATCGTTCCCGGCGGCAGCATCGCGTCCATGATGTGCTGGGCGGTGGCCGCCGTCTGCAGGAACGGCGAGGCGATCGCCGTTGCGGCCACCAGCACGAGGAACACCGCCGAGACGACCACCGTCCAGCTGCGGTGCTTGAGCGCGCGGACGCGCGCCCGCCCCACCGACGCGATGCGTTCGGTGGGAGTGGCGGGCGGATCGGCCTCCAGCGGGGGCGCGCCGTTCTCGAGGGTCACCGGCTCAGCTCCCTTGCCCGCACCCGCGGATCGAACAGCAGATAGCTGAGATCGACGATCACTGTGACGATGCCGATCGCCGCAGCGACCAGCAGGGTGAGCGCCTGCACGGTCGGCAGGTCTTTGAACAGCACTGACTCCTCGAGCAGCTGGCCGATGCCGGGCAGGGCGAAGACCGTCTCGACGATGATCGTCCCGCCGATGATGAACGTGAGGATCAGACCGGCACTGGTCACGATCGGGATCAGCGCCCCGCGCAGGGCAATCTGCTGCACGAGGCTCTGCGGCAGGCCGCGGGCACGCGCGAAGGTGATCGCGTCACCGTCGAGTTCGCGGATGACGGCGGCCCGCGTCATCCTCATGAGGATCGCCCCGATGCCGGCGGCCAGCACGATCGACGGCAGCAGCAGATGGTAGAGCTGGTCGCCGAACCCGCTGCCGGCGCCGTAGGCGGGAAAGATCGGCAGCAGCATCGCGAACAGGTAGATGCCGACGATCGCCAGCGCGAAGCTCGGCGCCGACAGGCCGGTGAGGGTGACGGCGCTTGCGAAGCGGTCCAGAGCGCTGCCGCGCCGGGTCGCGCTGAGGATGCCGAGCGGGATCGAGGTGACCACGGCGATCACGAACGACAGCACGATGAGGATGATCGTGACGCTGCTGCGGTCGGCCAGCACCTGCGAGACGGGCTGCTGCATCCTGATGGACTCGCCCAGGTCGCCGTGCAGCACGCCTCTGAGCCAGTCCCAGTACTGAACCATGAACGGGTCGTCGAGGTGGTACTGCGCGCGGATCGCCGCGATCGCCTCGGGCGTGCTGGGCCGGTTGCCCAACAGGTTCTTCACCAGGTCGCCCGGGGCCAGGTACATCAGCGCGAACGTCAGGAACGAGATGATCGCGAGGATGACGGCAACCCCGAGCAGGCGCAGAGCGATCGTCTGCGCGAGCCGAAGCGACTGCCGGCCGGTCATTTCACCTTGGCCGCGAACAGCTGCGATCCCCACATGGTCACGAATGTGTACGGGCTGTACGCGTCGATCCCGATCTTGTTGCTGAAGTACGTCACCGACTTGCCCCACCAGATCGGCGCGTTCACGGCGTTGTCGGCGCTGAGCTTCTCAAGCTGCATCAGGTCGTCGATGCGCGTCTTCGGGTCTGTCTGCGCCGAGGACTTCGTGATGATGTCGGCGGCGGTCGGGTCGGTGAAGTTGTTCGGGTTGTCAGGCCCGACGAGGTAGCTGTTGATCTCGGACGGGTCACCGGTCGTGGAGAAATACCACATGAACCCCAGACCGTGCTTGCCGTCGCCGATCGTGGCCAGCCACTGCTCGATGGGCACCTCGCTCACCTTGACGGTGACGCCGATCGTCTTCAGGCTCTCGGCGATGGCCTGGGCGGCAAGCCCGATCTGCGGGCCCGTGTTCGGATAGGTCAGCTCGGTGGTGAAGCCGTTCGGCACCGACGACGCCGCCAGGGCGGCCTTGGCCTTGGCCATGTCGAAGTCATACTGCGGAAGCGTGCCCAGCAGCTTCTTGGCCGCGTCGGCGCTGTAGGCCGGCTCGAGCGACTCGGGCGTCATGATCGCCGACGCGGGCTGTCCGAGCCCGCGCAGCAGGTTCTTCACGATCGCGTTGCGGTCGATGCTGTACGAGATCGCCTTGCGCACGTTGATGTCGTCGAACGGCTTGACCTTCTGATCGAAGATCATGCCCACGTACGAGAGGTCGTTGACCGCCTCGATGCGGGAGTTCGAGATGCCCTGCCACTGCTTGAGCTGGGGGATCGGCACGTTCAGCGCGATGTCGACGTCGCCCTTCTGCGCTGCGGCGAGCCGGGTGTTCTGGTCGGGGATGAACTGGAACACGATCTTCTTGACCTTCGGCACACCGCCCCACCACGTGTCGACGCGTTCGAGCGTGACGTGCGAGTCGGGCACGAACTCGGTCACCTTGTAGGGGCCGGTGCCCATGATCAGTGACTGGCTCGTGCCGATCTTGCCGTTGTGTGCCTGCCAGAACTTCTTCTGCGTGACGGCGATGGCTCCGGCGATCGACATGTTCACGAGGAACCCGGCATCGGCGTGCTTGGTCTTTACCGTCACCTCTTCGGGGCCGGTCACCGCGACGGAGGCCATGTTCTGCAGGTAGTAATACGTGCCGGGGGATGCCTTGGCGTCGGCCGCTTCTTTGATGCTGAACGCGACGTCGTCAGCCGTGACCGGGTCGCCGTTCTGGAACTTCGCGTCTTTGCGCAGCTCGAACACGTAGGTCGTGGCATCCGGCGTCGTCCAGCTGGTGGCGAGAGCCCCGACCATCTTGCCCGACGCGTCACGGCCGACCAGGCCCTCTTGCACCGACGCGATGACGTTGTAGTTCAGGATGCCGTCTTCGATGCCGGGGTAGAGGTTCGACAGCGAGCCGGGTAATGCCACGGTGACCTGGTCGACTTCAGCGCCGGTGTTCTCGAGCGCCACGTTCGAGGAGTCGATCGTGGCCTGCGTCGCGGTCGGCGCCGGCGTGCAGGCCGCGAGGGCCATCGATGCCGTCACGCCGATCGTCAGCGCGATCAGAGCGCGTTTGGTGAGGTGCTTCACGCGTGTGGGCGTGCTCATGCGGGTGCTCCTTCGCATCAGCCTGACGCGGGCGGGAGCCAGGCGATCGTTCGCTTCGAGAACTGATGGATCGAACGCTACCTCACGGCCGTTGAATTGTCATTCAATAATTCTCCCCGGTGACGAAACCGTGATCCACGGCGCCGCTCCTGGTGTTGAACACGCTGACGGGGGATGCCGCCAAACCGCCGGCATCCCCCGACTGCCTGATCACGCCCCGGTGCGCTCCTCGCCTGCCATCGCGGTCTTCAGCGCCACGTCGTGCACGCGCTCGAGCACCGAAGCGCCCTTGAGCGAGGCCCACGCCTCGGCGGTGGCCTCGAGGGCGAACGCGAGCCCGGCGGCGTAGTTCTGCTCGAAGTCGGCCTCGCGCCACGGATACGGCTCGGGCGGAAACGGCCATGGAATCGGCGGGTGCTTGCGCGGCGGCGGGCAGATGTCGTCGCCGGGCTCGAACGCCACGTTCAGCACGTGCGCTGTGCTCGCGGTGCGCACGAGTTCGACGCCGACGCCCGCCCCGTATCGCAGGCCGAGCGAGATGCCGTCGACCGGCGGCAGCGGCTGCGGGTTCAGTGACACCAGGCCGCCACGGTGGCTGCCTGCCCCGTGCAGGTAGCCACCCGGTCCGCCGTCGACGATCTCCCAGATCTGCGGGTTGAGCCGCGCCAGGATTGCGATGAGGTACTTGTTGAGAGCCATGATGCGCCCTTCACGTCTCCGGGTCCCGGCACCCGTCGGGTGCCATCGCACCGGATACAGAGAAGAGGATGCCGCGGCCCCGGTGATACCGGGGCCACGAGCCGCCCGGTCGCCCGCGCGTCGGTCACAGGTCGAGGAAATCACCGAGCCAGGTGCGCACCAGGCTGAGACATCCGGCGTCGATGTGCCCCGCCGTGCCCGTGAGGCGATCGCGGCTGAGGGTTCGCGGTTGCTCCGTCATGATCCACGATGCGCGGTCGAGGCCGGACGGCCCCGTCACTGCGACGTGGTTGGGCCAGCCGCGGTCGACCGTGGTGATCGGGAGCACGATGGCGAGTGTCGTCGCTGCGTCGAGGTGACCGGCAGATGAGATCACGAGCACTGGACGATGACCGCCTTGCTCGCGTCCGCGGATCGGATCCAGGCTCGCCCACGCGACCGTCCCGGGCGCCAGTCGGAGGTCAGGCATGTGTGGCGTCGGTCAGCTCTGCTGACTCCCATTGGCGGGTCTCTGCACGGTAGTCGTCGACGGTGTCTGCGGGAGCGGCAGCCATCGCTCGCTTGGCTGCTGCGAGCCGATCTGCCCGGTCCGCAAGATCGGCCAGGACCGCCAAGTGGGCGCCGAGCGTGAGTCCGGCACGGGATGCCTGTGCCTTCAGCCGGTCACGGAGTTCATCGCTGACCTTGATCGTCGTGGTCATACTTTGAGTATACCGACGAAGACCTGGTATCAGTCCGGCGTACTCTGAGCGAGAACGGCACCCGCGCGAGCGCGGAGGAGGTTGCTCATGGCGACAGTGAGTGTGCGGTACATCGTTGATGACGTCAGTGCGGCCATCGCGTTCTATGTGGGTCGGCTCGGGTTCACCGAGGTGATGCATCCGGCCCCGTCGTTCGCGATGCTCACCCGCGGTGACCTGCGTCTGACCCTGAGTGCGCCGAGCGCGCAGGGCGGCGGCGGGCAGGCGATGCCCGACGGCACGGTGCCGCAGCCCGGCGGCTGGAATCGGTTCGCGCTCGAGGTCGACGACCTCGACGCGCTCGTGCACGAACTGCAGGCGGCTGGAGTGCACTTTCGCAATGACATCGTCACCGGGGTGGGTGGGCGGCAGATCCTGGCCGAAGACCCCTCGGGCAACCCGGTCGAGCTGTTCGAGCCGACCATCGCCGAGGCGCGCCTGCAGCAGAACGACGGCTGAGTGGCGGATCACACCTGAGCTCGGCCACGGCCGAGGGCTCTTGCTCACCCCTCAGTCGTCGGCAGGACGTAGCGTTCACCGTTCCAGAGCTCGCCCTGCACGAGTCGCCTCGCGACCTCGGCGAGCATCGTCACGCCGGCCATTGCGTCAGCGTCGGTGCTGTCTTCCTTCTCGTTATGCGAGATGCCCTCGATGCTGGGGATGAACAGCATGATGGTGGGGACGACATCCTTCATGTTCGTTGAGTCATGGCCTGCGACCGTAAGGATGCGGGATGCCGGCAGCCCGGCCGCGTCGGCGGCGGTGGTGGCCAGCGCCACGCCCGCGGGCGTGTACGAGCGCAGGCCCCACTCGTGGGTGAGGGTCCGCTCGATCGTCACCCGCGCCGTCTTCTCGATTCGTGCGAACTCCTCTTGCAGGAGACGGTTAGCCTCTTCCAGCACGTCCTCGTCGTCAGATCGCAGGTCGAGGTTGAACTCCGCAAACCGGGCGATCGTGACCGGTGAGTTGGGGAGCACCTGCATCGTCGATACCGCGGTATGCAGCTTTCCGGCGGTGACCCGGTCGGTCAATTCGCGAGCGGCGACGACCGTCAGTGCCGCGCCGTAGAGGGCGTCGTGCCGGTCGGCCATGATGGTCGCGCCGGTGTGCGCCTGGTCGCCGTGCACGCGCACGAGGTATTTGCTGGCTGCCCAGGTGCCGTCGACGAGCCCGATCGTCTTGCCGGAGTCTTCGAGGATGCGCCCCTGCTCGATGTGGATCTCCGCGTAGTTCGCAACCTCGAGCGGGGTCTCGAACGTGGCGTCCGGCTTCAGTGCGTCGGCGACCGTGGTGCCTGTGGCGTCGGTGATGGCGAGCGCCTCCTCGAGTGCTAGTTTTCCGGTCGCAACCGAGCTGCCCATCATGCTCGGCGAGAACCGGCTGCCTTCCTCGTTGAACCAGTCCACGACCGCGACGTTCACGGCCGGGGTGATGTCACCCATCGCAACCCGACCGGCCACAGTGCGGGCCGCATGCCCTGCCGCCAGCACACCGTATGCGCCGTCGAATCGCCCCGCGAGCGGCTGCGAGTCGAGGTGCGAGCCGAGCAGCACATAGGGTGCGCCGGGCACGAAAGTGCGCAGACCGAAGACATTCCCGATCCGATCCATGCGTACGTCGAACCCGTTGGCTTCGAGCCATCCCGCCCACCAGGCGCGGGACTCGTGGTCAGCGATGGTCCCGGCCTCGCGGTCCACCCCGCCGCCCGCGCTCCTGCCGATCATCGACAGCGCGGCGAAGTCCCGGAGGAATCTCGCCCCGGCCTCATCGGCCGTCAGCTCTGATCCTGCGGAATGAGCGTCAATGTTCATGGTCGTCCTCTCGTAGTTGCGCACGGGCATGCGGCCGGCCTCATCCGGTCATCGGCTGCTCGGCCGTGAACGTGCATTCGCCGCCGACCCAGGTGCTCAGCACGCCGATCCGGCCGATGGCGTCGGTCGGCACGTGACGTGGGTCGGCGGAGAGCACGACGAAGTCCGCGAGCATCCCAGGGGCAAGGTGGCCCTTGCACGCAGCCCACCCGGTCGCGCGCGCCGAACCGGTCGTGTACGCGGAGAGCGCCTGATCGACTGTGATGCGTTCGTCGGGTCCGTAATCCCGACCGGTCTGCGTCGTGCGTTCGACGAACGACTGGATGACGCGAAGCGGCGCACCCTCGGCGACCGGGCGGTCGCTGCTGCCGGGGAGGGTGATTCCGGCGCGCAGGACGGACGCCGCGGGGTAGGACAAGAGAGTGCGTCTGTCTCCGAGCTTCTCGGCCATGCCGTCGCCGTACGCCGCGATGAACATCGGCTGTGGGACCAGCGCCGCCCCGAGACTCTTGATGCGAGGCAGCTGGTCGGGCCGAACGACGCCCCCGTGCTCGATTCGGTGCGGCATCGGTGGTGTGCGATGTGATTCCGCCGTGGCGCGCTCCAGCATGTCGAGCGCGAGATCGAGGCCGCGGTCGCCGATCGCGTGCGTGGCGATCGCCCAGCCGGCGTGCACCGCCCCGGTGATTGTCGCGGCCATGGCATCGGGGTCGCCCTGAAGGTAGCCGTGGCCCGAGTCGTGCCCGCAATACGGCTCAGTCACGGCCGCCGTGCCGCCGAGCAGCGATCCGTCGACGAACAGTTTCATGGGTCCGATCTGCAGTCGGTCATCGCCGAGGCCGCAGCGAATGCCGGCATCGAGTCCAGCGAACGCTTCCTCGGTGCGGTGCCCGCGGATCGGGTGGAACACGTCCGAGGCGATCATCGCCTGGGTTCGTGTGGAGAGTGTCCTGCGTTCCCGAGCGTCCTGATAGGCGGCGAACTCACGAGGGCTGTGGCCGATCCAGCCCCCGCCGACCCCGGCATCCGTCACCGACGTCAGACCCTGACGCGCATACGCGGTGGTCGCGCGGTCGAGCGCCCGCGATATCTCGAGCAGGGGGTCTGGCTGCAGTACGTCTTGCACGGGCCGCATCGCGTTCTCTTCGAGCAGCCCGGTCGCGCGCCCCTCCTCGTCGGTGGCGATGACACCGCCGTCGACGCGTGCGTGCGGGTAGCGCCCGATGCCGACAGCCTCCAATGCGACGCCGTTCACGGTGTAGGCGTGGCCGGAGGCGTGCTTGATCAGCAGCGGCCGGCCGCGCGCCGCACGGTCGAGAGCGTCCAACTCGAGCGGGGCCTCGAGGGCCAGAGGGTCGAAGCCGGCCGCGATGAGCCAGGCGGAGCCATCCGAATCATCGGAGTCATCCCCGGATTCCTGCGCGATCTTCTCGTACACCTGCGATCGGTCAGCTGCACCCGTCAGGTCTGTTTCAGACAGAGTCTGCCCGTACCAGACGCTGTGCGCATGGGCGTCGTTGAAGCCGGCCATCATGAAGGCGCCACGCGCATCCACCTCGATCTCGGCGGTCATCCCATGGAGCTGTTCGTCGAAGCCCACGATCAGCCCCTGCCACACACCGACGGCGCTCGCGGTCGGCCGCTGCGACCACCCGGTACGGATGCGAGCGTGGGAGATGATCAGATCGATGTGCATGGAACCGCCCGGCTTCTTGTGGCGCCCTCGTCAGCACCACACATTCATTACATCTGTGCTGGTTCACACGTACAATGGACTTTCGCCGCACGATGGGGCGGCGTGATTGTGAAATTATCCAATCTGAGGGTCGAAGAGGATGTTGCCATGGGCACGGATGCCGCCGACTGGACCCGCCTGATCGACCGGCTCGACGAGGCGATTCCTCGGGTGGCCGAGGACTACCTCACGGAGTTCGCTGCACGCGGCCTCTACCCTGTGGGCGCCGTCTCGGATGAGGATCTGCGTGCCACCGCGGAGCAGACACTGCGAATGCTCGTGCACCGGCTCGACGACCGGGGTTCGGGCCAGACAGCGACGGATCTCGTACATTCACTGGGCGAGCGCCGCGCGCGTCAGGGCGTCCCGCTCGACACGCTGACCGAGGCCGTGCGACTGGACCTTCTGGTGATCTGGCGATGGCTGCGGGAGTTCGCCGGCGACAAGTACACGGTGCTGGTCGCGGACCGATTCGAGGTCATCTTCGAAGTGCTCGACCGGTATGTGCTCGAGGTGCAGACCTCGTTCCTGCGCGAGCAGGCGGCGTTGGAGCGTGATTCCCGCCGTGCGACGGAGCGTGATCTGTCACGGTTGTTCAGCAGCATCCCTCCGACCGCATCCGTTGTGGAGCGTGCGGCATCGGCGACGGGGATCGACGCAGCGCAACGACTCGACCTGGCCGTATTCGATGAGCAGAAGTCGGGAGGCGCGCTCGAGCGAATCGAACGTGCCATCGCCTCAGGTGCAGCATGCACATACACATATGACGGGGCGCTATGCGTCTTCTGGCGTCACGATGCACCACCGTTCGACGTCGCGTCGATCCAACCTGTCGGCGGTCTGCTCGTGAAGGAGCTGGACGGACTCGCGCAGGTACCTCTTGTTGCGCGGACGCTGCGTGACGCCTTGCACGCTCTCGGCCCACTCGAGGTGCTCACCCCGTTCGCATCGGCGTGGCCCGCCGTCGTCGCGGACCACATCATGACGGTCTTGCCGTCGTTCATCCCCTCCGCCCTCGCGGGTCTCGACGGCACCGGAGCGTATGAACGGGAACGGCTGGTGACAACAGTGCGTTCGTATATGCAGACCGGGTCGATCAAAGAGACTGCAGAAGCGGTGTTCTGCCATCGGAACACCGTGGTGAACCGGCTGAGCACGTTCACACGGCTCACGGGACTCGATGTCACTGTGCCGGAGCAAGCGGCGCTGGCGCTGGTGGCACTGCAGACGATCCCCGACTGACGTCGCTGTCGTGCGAGTTGTGCAATTGTCGATTCTGGATGTCGAATGGCGCGTTTAATCGCCATTGAGAGTGGGCGAATGTTGCGTGACGATTGATCCGGCGCGACAGCCTCGTTGCGCAGTATTCGGACGAAGGAGCCCCCCATGCCCGGTGAACGCGACGGCGCGATCGGCGAGGTGACGACCGAGACCGGCACGGTCGTCCACATCACACCCAAGGAATTGCGGCACATTGCCGCCGCGGCATTCGTGGGGACCGCTCTTGAGTGGTACGACTACTTCCTGTTCGGGACGGCAGCGGCGATCGTCTTCAACAGGCTGTTCTTCTCGGCGCTGAATCCGACGGCTGCGGTGCTGGCCGCGTTGGCGACGTTCGGCGTCGGTTTCGCCGCACGGCCCATCGGGGCATTCCTGTTCGGAATCATCGGCGACCGGGTCGGACGCCGGCCGACGCTCATCATGACGATCATCTTCATCGGCACTGCGACCGGTCTGATTGGTGTTCTGCCCACTTATGTGGATGTCGGCATCCTCGCGCCCACGCTGCTGGTGCTGTTGCGACTCTTCCAAGGCCTCGCGGTCGGCGGTGAGTGGGGCGGCGCGACCACGATCGCGATCGAGCACGCGCCGGCGAAGCGGCGGGCTCGTTATGCCGCGCTCGTCCAGGTCGGTTCGCCCGCAGGAACGCTCCTGTCATCGGGTGTGTTCGCGCTGGTGCTGCTGCTCCCGCCGGAGGTCTTCGACGCGTGGGGATGGCGGCTGGCGTTCCTCGCCGCGTTCCCGATGCTGCTGGTAGCGCTCTGGATTCGGCTCAAGGTCGAGGAGTCGCCGGTGTTCAAGGAACTTGTGCGGCTGGACAAGCGCGCGAAGGTTCCTGCGCTGGATGTGTTCACGAAGTCGTGGCGTCGGCTGATCGTTGCGGTCGCGGCGGCGTTCCTCGGTGTCGGCGGCTTCTACGTGATGAACACGTTCGTGGTCAGCTATGTGACCAACACCCTCGGTGGCGACAGGCAGATCGTCGTCAATGCGACACTGATCGCGGCCGTGGTGCAGATCGCCGTGATCCTGGTGTTCGGCCGAGTTGCCGAGAAGATCGGCCCCGGGCGCGTCACCTTCTGGGGCGGAATTGCCACGGCCGTGGCCGCCTGGCCGCTGTTCGCACTGATCGACACGAACTCACCGGTGGCGATCACGCTCGCCGTCACGGTGGGTATCGGGCTCTTGACCATTACCTACGCAGTAACCGGCGCGTTGCTGACTGAGCTCTTCCCGGCCGAGCAGCGCTACTCCGGCGTCTCGCTCGGCTACAACATCGCGGGGGCGCTCTCCGGATTCCTGCCCTTCCTCGCCACCTGGTTGATCAACGCCAGTGGCACCACCGCATCGTGGCCCGCCGTCGTGATCCTGGTCGTCATTTCGCTGATCACCGCGGTTGGCGGGATCGTGGGCGAGCGCCTGCGGGTGAAGGACCAGGCCATCGTCTACGAGGACTGACAGCGGCGCTCTGTGCCGGCCGACTGACATCGTCAGCCGGCCGGCACAGAGCGATGATCGACCGAGATCGGCAGCCGACCTCGCCAATGCGCCTCAGTACAGCCCGCCGTAGCACCCCACGACCGGTGAGAGGTGGACAGGTTGGCCGTCATCTGCGAGTGGAGTGCCGCCTTCGCAAACGCGCGCACCATCGGTGTGAGCAGCCAGGTGTCGGGCGCGAGCGACCTCAGTCCCAGTGTCTCAAGTCCCTCGACTAGCTTCTCCACCTGCGCCCGGATGCTGTCCGCAGACACAGGAAGAGGGGGTTCATCGAGCGGTGTCGGCATCCCATCTTCGTTCCAGTCGCGCTGCCGCCACCGATCTCGCAGTCGTGAGACTGCCCGGTCGGTCGCATCGAGTGCGTCGTGCACGCGGGCGATGCGGCAAAGGCCGCCGTCTTCGCCGTCTTCGGCCAGCGAGCCGTCGGCGACGCCCATGAGGAACAGTGCGCCGACGACCTCGCCATGGTGGCCCGCGGCATCCGACAACTTCGCGGCCAATCGATCCCACAGCGCGATCGGATCATCGGCCAACGATTGCGCGCCCTTCATCGTGACGAGGTTCCCCTGCAAGGTGCGCACCATGCGCAGGTCACGCGCGGTCCGCTGCGCGATCAGTGGACAACTTGCGCTGATCCTCGTGTGGGCAGGAGGCGGCATCCATCGTCTACGACAGAAGCAGCCAGGCTCTTCGACCTGCTCCAGGCGCTCGGTCTCGAGGTCGCGCTGCGTGACCTCTGAGACGGCGAGGTGCGTTGGTGAGCGGCCGCCGAGTGATGTGAGGTCGGTGCGCGTCAGCCGCGGGCGCCGGCGAGCTGCACCTGCAAGCGGGCGACCGCCGCCTGCAGCTGCGCGACCGTCTCCTCGGTGCGGGGTTGCAGCCGATCGGCCGGCCCCGAGATCGTGATCGCACCGATCAGCGTGCCATTGCGCCCCGGCACGGGAACGCTCACCGCATACAGGCTCGGCTCGCTTTCGCCCGCGTTCGTGGCCCATCCGCGTTGGGCGACGGCGGCGAGTTCGTCCAGCAGTACAGCGCGCGCATGGATGGCGTCATCGGTGCCGCCTGTGAGCGGCAGATCCTCCGGGTAGAGAGCGCGGAGTTCGTCGGGCGGCAACGATGCCAGAAGGCACTTGCCCGCCGAGGTCGTGTGTGCAGGAAGGCGAGACCCCACGCGCGAGGCGGAGCGGACGATATAGGTGCCCTCCGCCACCGCTTCGAAGAGCACCTGATCTGCTTCCCGCACCAGGAAGTGTGCCGTCTCGCCGGTCTCCAAGGCGAGTTGCGTCAAGATCGGCTGGATCAACGGACGCACACCGGTCGCCGCGTCCGTGACTGCGAGCCCGAGTTCGATCAGCGCTGGGCCGGCGATGTACGACTTGCCGTTGGGACCTCGTTGGAGCAGGCCCGCGATGGCGAGCGTGGACACCATGCGGTGCGCTGTCGACCGAGCGACGCCGAGCTGCGTGGCCACATCGATCGCTCGGATCGTGGCATGGTCGCGCAGCATCAGCAGCGTCTTCGCGGCGTTCTCGACCGATTCGATCGCGTAGCCGTATTCCGCCGCAGGCGCGGGCGCTTCGACAGTGCTCATCCCGCATCCCTCCTTCCATCCCGACCAACCCACCGTATCCGCCTCTGCGCGTGGTTCAGAGGAAGACGTGGTCCTCATCGCGCACGGTCTGGGTCACATCCCAGTAGTCCGCGTTCGTGTACGGCCAGATCTGGGAGACACGGCCGTGGCTGTTCTTATACCAGCTGCGCACGTATGGCTGCCCCCACGCCATCCGCTCGTTGCCCGCATCGACCCAGGCAGCGAATCGGTCCAGTGCGTCGGGGCGCACATCGATCGCCGCAGCACCCTCCTCGAGCACGCGACGCACGGACTTCACGGCATACTCCGCAGCGCGCTCGAGCATGAAGTGCAGGCTGCCGGCGGCCACCCCGCCGATATTGGGCCCGTAGACCAGGAACAGGCTCGGAAAGCCGGGCACGGTCACGCAGGCGTGAGCGCGGGCATCGCCGCCCCAGAAGTCGTGGAGTTCGACGCCGTTGCGCCCCACGACCTCGATGCCGTCAAGATAGTCGGACGGTGTGAAACCCGTCGCGAAGACGACGATGTCGACGTCGTGTTCGATGCCCTCGCCATCCACGATGCCATTCGGTGTGAAGCGTTCGATCCCGCTCGTGACCAGCGTGGTGCGATCCGAGCGCAGGGCTTCGGCCCAGACGCCGTTGTCGCGCAGCATGCGCTTGGCCCCCGGAGGGTAGTTCGGGATCGCGTGGGCGAGCAGGTCGGGTCGTCCGTCGAGCTGCGCCGCGAGGCGACCGATGAGCACGTCGCGCACCGCCTGATTCCGCGCTGAGACGCTGAGCGGCGCGCCGTCCCAGTCATCCTCCGCGGTCACCGTGTGCGTACGGCCGTCGATGCCGAGCAGGATGACCCAGAGCCGATACCACTGCGCATAGTGCGGCACCTTCCGCTGCAGCCATGCGAACGTCTCGCTGACACCCTCGTGGTAGTTCGGGGCGGGCAGCATCCACGGCGCGCTGCGCTGAAAGAGCACCAGCTCACCGACGCCGTCGGTCATCGCCGCCGGCACGATCTGGTAGGCGCTCGCGCCGGTGCCGATGACCGCGACCCTCGCACCGCGCCAGTCGACGTCATCCCGCCACTCCTGGGTGTGCATCGCGATGCCGCGGTACTGATCGAGCCCGTCGAACTCGGGGATGTGCGGACGGTCGAGCTGCCCGACGGCGCTGACGATCGCAGAGAAGTACCGCTCCTGGGTGTGGCCGTCCGCACCGCGCGTCACCGCGCGCCAGAACCCCTCGGCCTCATCCCAATGGGCGCTCACCAGCGTGGTGGAGAACTCGATCCGCTCGACGACTCCCGCGCGCTCGGCGACCTCTGTGAGGTACTCGAGGATCTCGTGGCCCTGCGCGAACTGGTGCGGCCAGTCGCCGCGCTGTGCGAAGGAGTACGAGTAACCGAACGTCGGGGTGTCCAGGCGCACGCCCGGGTAGTGGTTCTTCGACCAGGTGCCGCCGAGCTGCGCCGAGCTTTCCACGACGGTGATCGGCACACCGGCTTGAGTGAAGCGGTGCGCTGCGGCGATGCCGCCGACACCCGCGCCCACGATGAGCACCTCGTAGTCGCGCCCGTCAGCGAGATCCTCGAATCGCCAGTCGGGCGCACCCCCCTTGTCGGGGGCGAGGATCAGTTCGTGGGTCAGATGCGGATGCCACTGCTCGCGCCCGCCGGTCAAGTAGCCCAGCAAGGCGTCCACCTGTTCACGGGGGAGGATGTCGACCGTCGTGATGCGCTCGTCGCGCAACGCTGCGAGGCCCTTGAGCGCGAGCACACGGGCGCGCCGCTGCTGGTCGTCGGTCATGCCGCCGTGCGGGTGCGGGGTGAGATCGGCCGGCGGGAGCGGAGGTTCGAGGCCGGCGCCGAGCCACGCGAGGTCGCCGGTCGCGGCGGCGATGGCGGTCAGCAGCACCGGCAGTTCTGCGCCGTCGACGATCTGCTCGAGTTCGGCGTCTGTCTCCGTGATCGCCTCGGTCGGCACTCCCCAGAACAGGTCGTCGATGCACGTCTTGGCGTCTATCGACATCGTCGTCACGTCTGACACCTTTGCCTCCGTTCGAGATCCTGTGCGGAACCCCAATGTTCTGCACAGCAGATTACGTTCTGGACAGTAACACAAATCCTCTTGCGCGCGCATCGCATTTCTGCGTAGAGTGACGTCTGATGTTCCGTTCATCAGGTAATGATCTGCAGGACAGAACATTGATCCACCCGTCATCCGACACAGAACTGCGCATCACCGCGCGACGACGAAGGAGTCCTCGCAGTGACCGAAATCTCCCAGCAATCACGCACCACCACTTCCAGTCCCGCCGGCCTGCGACGGGTCGTCCTGGCCGCAATCGTGGGCACCGCCATCGAGTGGTACGACTTCTTTCTCTACGCAACGGCTGCGGGCCTCATCTTCGCGTCGCTGTTCTTCGCTCCCGCGGGTGAAGGATTCGGCACGATCCTGGCGTTCTTCACCGTCGGCATCAGCTTCCTCTTCCGGCCCTTGGGCGCCTTCCTCGCCGGGCACTTGGGCGACCGCTACGGCCGCAAGCTCGTCCTGATGCTGACGCTGATCCTGATGGGTGTCTCCACGACGCTCATCGGACTGCTCCCGACCTACGGACAGATCGGCATGCTCGCGCCGATCCTCCTCGTCCTGCTCCGAGTGCTCCAGGGCATCTCGGCCGGCGGAGAATGGGGCGGCGCCGCGCTGCTGGCCGTAGAGCACGCACCGCGCGCTCGCCGCGGCATCTTCGGGGCCAGCCCGCAGATCGGTGTGCCGATCGGGCTTCTGCTCTCGTCGGGATCGCTCGCGTTGATGACCGCGATCGCGCCGGGTGACGCGTTCCTCCAGTGGGGCTGGCGTGTGCCATTCCTCTTCTCGGTTCTGCTCATCGGCGTGGGCGTCTACATCCGCCGCCGTGTCGAAGAGACCCCGGTCTTCGAGGCAATGGTCGCCGTCAAGGCTCGCGCCAAGGCGCCGATCGCGCAGCTGTTCCGCAAGCACTGGCGCGTGCTGGTCCTCACCGGCTTGGTGCCCGTCGGCAGCCACGCGGCCGGTTACATGACGACAGGCGGCTACATTCAGCGGTACGCGACCGACCCCGCCGGCCCGGTCGGCCTGCCCACCGGGCAGGTGCTCAGCGCCGTCACCGCATCGGCTGTCACCTGGCTGATCTTCACCCTCGTCGGCGGCTGGCTCACGGACCGCATCGGACGCAAGCGCACGTTCCTGCTCGCATGGGTCCTGCTGTTCGTGGCGGTGATCGTCGCGTTCCCGCTCGTGAACACCGGCAACATCGGACTCCTTTTCCTCGGCCTCGTGTTCCTCACCGTCGGGCTCGGCCTCGCCAACGCCCCGCTGTCGACGGTCTTCGCCGAAGCCTTTCCGAGCTCGGTGAGATTCTCGGGCGTCTCGATCGCCTATGCGATCAGCGCGATCGTGGGCGGGGCCTTCGCTCCGACCATTGCGACCGCGCTCGTCCAAGCGACCGGATCGACGTGGTCGGTCTCCATCTACCTGCTGGTGATGATCGCGATCTCTGTCACCGCGATCATCTGCCTGCGCGACCGCACGGGCATCGACCTCGGCCCGCAGAATGACGAGGAGCGCTGATGGCGTGGGGTGTCATCTCCGACATGGGGTCGGTCACGATCCGCACGTCCGACATCGAGACCTCGGTTCGTGATGCCGTGGGCATCCTCGGGCTCACCGAGGTGGGGCGAGACGGCCGCAGCGTGCACCTCGCCGCTGTCGGCGACCGGGCTGAGCTCACCTACGTGGCCGCAGAAGAGGACGGCTTGGAACGGCTCGGACTGGTGGCGCCGACGCTCGATGGTCTGCACGAGGTGCGGCGTCGCATCGAGCACGAAGGCCTGCCGGTGCTCTCCACGACCCCGAGCCAGCCGGGCATCGAAGACGCCTTCACCTTCCTGGGGCCGGAGGGGTTCGCGTTCGAGGTCGTCGTGCGTCCAGGGACCGGGCCGGCGCAGCCGGTGGGCTTCGGGCCGAAGCGCTACGGACATTTCAACTTCCATCCGCAGGACCACCGTCGGATGGTGGCGTTCCTCACCGAGGTTCTCGACTTCCGGGTGTCGGATGTGATCGGCACCGGCGGCTCTATCGGCTACTTCCTGCGCTGCAGCACCGAGCACCACGGCATCGCCCTGGTCGGCGGCCGGGGCACGCTGCATCACCACGCGTGGGAGACGCAGAGCTTCGTCGACCTCGCCAAGCTCGGGGACCGGCTGCACGCTCATGGTCGTGAGTTGCTGTGGGCGCCGGTGCGTCACGGTGCAGGCCAGAACCTCGCCGCGTACTACCTCGAGCATTCAGGCAATGTCGTCGAGCTCTACACCGACATGGAGCACATCTACGATGACGACCGCCCGCCGGTCGAGTGGCCCGACGGCAAGGTCTGGTGGAACGAGTGGAGCACGCAGAGCGGCTTTCTGCCCGAAGGCTTCCGCGACCACGGCCTCGCCCCCGTGGCCAAGCACTGATCGCATCGACCTCTGAGGAGAAGACATGAAGTTCGCACGTTTCACAGTGGCCGGTGGCCGGCCGCAGCTCGGAGTGCTCGACGGCGACGTCTACCGCGTCGTCGATGGCCGCTCCGATCTGCTGCCTCTGCTCGACCTGGGTGTCGACGCGCTGAAGGAAGAGGGGGCGGCGGCGCTCGAGAACGGCGCCGCGGTCGAGGCCGCGTCGGTGACGCACCTGTCGCCTGTCGCCACGCCGCCGACGTTCCGCGACTTCTATGCGTTCGAGCAGCACGTGCGCACGGGTCGCCGCTGGCGGGGCCTGGAGATGGACCCGCTCTGGTACGAGATACCGGTGTTCTACTTCTCCAACCCCTACGCCTTCCGCGGTGACGGCGATGTGCGGATGACGCCGGGCTCGGCCGCGTTCGACTTCGAGCTCGAGGTCGCCGCCGTGCTCGGCGCCGGCGGTGCCGACCTGACCGCCGAAGAGGGAGAAGAGGCCGTCGCCGGGTACGCGATCCTCAACGACTGGAGCGGACGGGACGTGCAGCGTCGCGAGATGACCCTGTCGATGGGCCCGGTGAAGGGCAAAGACACCACGACCTCGCTCGGCCCGTGGTTCGTCACGAAAGACGAGCTCGAGCCCTACCGCACCGCGACGGGGTTCGATCTGGCGATGACCTGCTCGGTGAACGGCGTCGAGTATTCGCGTGCCCGCTGGTCGGATGTGTACTTCTCTTTCGGCGAGATGGTGTCGTATGCGAGCCGGGGAACCGAGGTGCGCCCGGGAGACGTGATCGGCTCGGGCACGTGCGGCACCGGCTGCATCAACGAGCTCAGCCAGACGCACGGCGCCGACAAGTTCCCGTTCCTGAAGCCGGGCGACGAAGTCGTCGCCGCGATCGAGGGGCTGGGATCGCTGCGTTCCACGATCGTGGCGAGTCCCGATCCGATCCTGTTCCGCTGAGGGGATGCCGTGACCACCGACTTCGATGTCGCCATCGTGGGCTACGGCCCAGTGGGCCAGACGCTGGCGACCCTGCTCGGGCGTCGCGGCTGGCGTGTGGTGGCGTTCGACCGCCAGGCCGAGCTCTACCCGCTGCCACGCGCGTGCCACCTCGACTACGAGGCAATGCGAATACTGCAGGCGATGGGCATCGCCGACCGCATCGATGCCGCCATGGTGCCGGCCAAGGAGTATCTGCTGCTGCGCGGAGACATGAGCGTGCTCTCGGATCTGCCGCGCGGCTGGCAGACGCCGACCGGCTGGGAGCCCTCGTATCACATGTACCAGCCCGACATCGAGGGCATCTTCGATGCGGCGGCCAAGGCGATGCCGTCGGTCACCGTGCACCAGGGCGTCGCTGTGACGGGTCTCGTTCACGACGACGACGGGGTGGCGCTGACGCTGGACTCGGGTGCGACGATCACGGCGGCGTTCGCGGTGGGGACGGATGGCGCGAACAGTCTCGTTCGCGAGGCTCTCGGCATCCCGCGCGAAGATCTCGGGTTCGAAGCGACCTGGGTCGTCAACGACGTCGAGCTGCGGGAGGGGCTTGAGCGCCTCGACGTCCCCGACACCGGCCAGGTGCTCGACCCGACGCAGCCGCGGCACATGGCCTGGCTCGGCGGCCGCCATTACCGCTGGGAGTTCATGGTGCTCGACGACATGGACCCCGACGAGGCCGTGCAGCCGGCACAGGTGTGGGACCAGCTCAGCCGGTGGGTGGATCCCGAGACCGCGGTGCTGCGTCGATCCGCCCTCTATACGTTCCGTTCGCTCGTCGCTGAGACGTTCCGTGACGGGCGGGTGATGCTCGCCGGCGACGCGGCCCACCTGATGCCGCCATTCATGGGGCAGGGCATGGTCAGCGGCATGCGCGACGCCGCCACACTGAGTTGGATTCTCGACCTTGTGCTGCGCGGGGCGGCGTCGATGGGGTTCCTCGATGAATACACCCGCAGCCGGCGCCCGCATGTCACGAAGTACATCTCGGAGTCGGTGCGCGTGGGGCAGATGGTCTGCGAGACGGATCCGGCCAGGGCGGCAGAGCGCGATCGGGCGCTTCTGACGCAGAGCGAGACGCCGCCGCCGTTCCGCCCACCGGTAGAGGCGATCGTCGTGCCGGGACCGCTCGCCGGCACTCTCGCCGTCCAGCCATGGGTGACCGTCGGCGGGGTTTCGCGCCTGCTCGACGACGTGATCGGCGCGGGCTTCCACCTGCTGTCAACCGATGTGGCCGATGCCGCAGGTCTGTCGACGGATGCCGTGGCGACGATCGCCGTGGTCGGCATCCATTCTGTGGTCATCGGGCCTCGCGGCGACTACGTCGAACCGTCGCCTCGGCTGGCGCCATGGCTGGCGGATGCCGATGCCACGTGGGTGCTGGTGCGCCCCGACGGCTACGTGTTCGCGTCGGGCAGCGGGACCGCTGCGGTCGAGAGCGCTCTTGCGGAGCTTGCCACGCTCCTGCGTGTCGGGGCGGGAGCACCGGTATGAGTCGCTACCTCGCGCCGCTGCCCGATGAGCTGACCGAGCGCCAGCGGGAGCTGTACTGCTCGATCACGGATGGACCGCGAAAGCAGCAGGCGTCGCTCGTGCCCGTCACCGACGCCGACGGGCGCCTGCTCGGCCCCTTCGCTCTCATGACGATCGCTCCGACCATAGGGGAAACCGTGCAGGCGGTCGGTGCCGCACTGCGGTTCGCCGGCGCGTTCTCCGCCCGCGCCCGAGAACTCGCGATCTTGACGGTCGCGGTGCACCATGGGTCGGACTTCGAATGGTTCGCGCACGTCGACGCCGCGCGGGAGGCGGGTCTTTCCCACGCGCAACTGCGTGCCCTGCAGCAGCGGGAGATACCCGCGGACCTCGACGCGCAAGAAGCGGTGGTCCACCGGGTGGTGTGTGAGCTGCTCGCCGACGGGCGCCTCTCCGACACGTTGTACGCCGAGGCGGTCACGTCGCTGGGTGCTGCGGGAATCGCCGAGTGCATCTGGCTCATCGGCTATTACTCGATGCTCCAGCTGGCGCTCGCCGCGTTCGATCCGGTGGTTCCTTCTGCTGTGGTGGGGGCTGTGACTCGACCGGTGTGAAGAGAGCACGGATGTCGGTCAGGGCGCGACTGCTCGCCGGATCATCCCGATGAGCGTGGCGATCACGCCAGGCAGGGCGTCGTCGTCGGGCTGCTGAGCCATGAGCCAGAAGTCCATCGCCTCGCCCATACCGAGCACTGCGGCTATGAGAAGGGAGTCCGGTACATCGTCTCGGATCGCCCCGACCCGGTGCCCCACCTCGAGCGCCTGCGAGATCCAGGGCAGGGATGCCTGCTCCATGTCGCCGGTCGCCTGCTGAAACTCGGGGTTCTTCGACGCAGCCGACCATCCGCGAAGAAGCGCCGCAAGCTGCGGGTAAGCCAGAAGCGCCCTCGACAGCCGCAGGTAATAGTCCTCGAGGACCGACCAGAAGGCGTCGGCATCCCCCGTGCCCAGATCGGGGAGCGGGCCCACCTGACCGATCAGCTCGCCGAGACCGGTCTGTGCGACGTAGGCGAAGAGATCCTCCTTGCCGTCGAAGTAGTAGTACAACGATCCCTTCGAGATCCCGGCAGCCTCGATGACGCGATTGAGCGAGGCGTCGTGAAACCCATGCGTCGAGAATTCGTCCAGGGCGGCCTGCACGAGTGCCTGCTGCTGGCGCGCGGGCAGTTTGGCGAAGCGGGGTCGGACCATTCCTTCAGTGTGCCGGCGTCTGTTCGGGGAATGGCGGCAGTTCGACCCGGTCGTGGAAGCTCCTGCCGAGCGCGATATCGGCGACCTTGGGCAGACCCATCATCTTCATGACGGCGTTCCTCACGAAGAGCTGGAACGAGTTCTTGGGCGCGAACGCCAGGCCGAGCCCTTGGGCGGCCTGCTGCTTGGAGCAGATCAGCGGAGCCAGCCGCTCCTCGTAGCGGGCGAAGGCCTGCCTGTGGTCGTCGGTTCTGGCCAGTTCCGCGGCAAGGACGTACGCCTCGACCATGGCCAGGGCCGAGCCTTGGCCGGCCAGGAACGACGGGCACGCGCCGGAATCCCCCACCAGCGCGATCCGACCCGATGACCAGGAGGGCATCTGAATCTGGCTGACCGAGTCGAAGTAGAAATTCTTCGCCCGCGTCATGAGGTCGAGCATGTCCGGCACCTCCCAGCCCTTGCCGGCGAGTTTCGCCCGCAGCAGTGCCTCCTGCCCCGCACGCTCGGTCGGCACTTCCCCGTCGTGGCGGAGCGAGAAGAGGAACAGGGTGGCGTCGCCGCGGAACGAGAGCCGGATCGCCTGAAAGCCGACGTCGGCGTACATCATCGCGATCAGCTCATCGCGGATCGGGTACCCCTCGGCATCGAATGCGGCGACGACCATGCCGAGATACTTCTCGTACTGCTCATCCGGCCCGAAGGCCAGCTTTCGCACCCGGGAGTGCAAGCCGTCGGCGCCGATGACGAGATCGAAATCGCGAGTGCTGCGGCTCTCGAACGTCACCCTGACGCGTGCGCCATCGTCGTCGAGCTCGCGCACCGTGTCAGCCAAAATCAGTTCCACCTGGCCGTCGAGGGTGTCATAGATCACGGAGGCGAGATCGGTGCGGGGGATGCTGACATACCGCTCGTTGGATTCCATGACCGCGCTCGGATCGAACGAGGCGATCTTGCGCCCGTTCCGGTCGACTGCTCGCGCTTCGGTGAAGACGTATCCCCGCGCGCGCAGCTCCGGCACGATCCCCATGCGCTCCGCGACGTCGAAGCCCGCGCCCCAGAAGTCGATCAAATAGCCGCCCGTGCGCAGTTCGGGAGCGTGTTCGATGAGCGCGACCTCGTGTCCCGCTTTGTGGAGCCAGAACGCCAGTGTCGGGCCGGCGATTCCGGCTCCGACGATCAAGACCTTCACGGGGCGATCCCTCCTCCACCGGAGTAGACCACCAGTCTATACCGATGGTCTACTCCGTCTAGGGCCAGGCGCATCGAGACGCCACGCGCGGTGAGAGGGATGCCGCCGCCCGCCGCTAGACGCGCGGCACGTCGATGAGCCCCGCGTCCCGGCGCGTGAGCAGCCCAGCGGCGATGCCGCGCTCAACCGCAGTGTTCAACGTCGTTGCGGTACCTTCGGTCAATCGCTTCCAGCCGAAGGCCGAGAGAGTCTCTCGCATGAGCGATTCCTGCTCGATCCCCATGCTCGCCGTGGCGATGTCCTGCATCGCGTTGACCAGTTCGCGCCAATGGATGACATCGACGGCACGGACATAATGTGAGGCTGGCGAGGGTACTCGATATGTTTCGTACGTCGCCGCCGATGAGCCGGTCGGCCACGCGAAGCGTTCGTTCGGGTCTGGGCGCAGCTCACGCGGGATGAGGCGTTCGATCGCATCGGCGCGCTTGGTCGCCACCTTTGTGAGTCCGAATGCCGACGCGACGACTTTGGTCAGGCGGCCGAAATCGACTGGTCCTTCGGCGTCGACCACGGACTGGATGACGCGGATGACCCGACCCGCGGCCGATCGAGCCGGAAGGGCATCAAGGTCGTCGATCGACCCCACGAGTTGCTCGGGCCAGGCAGCGAATGGGTGGCGGCGGGTGTTCACTGCCGGCATCGCAGTGGCTGCGGCTCCGTACATGGGCACGGACATATCTTCATCGCTGGTCAGCACAGGTGCCGAAGTTGCTGATGGCGCTGCTGCGATCAGCGTCTCACGTGTTATCGGAGCATGTAGCGCGACGTTGGGCGCGCGATCATCATCTGCGGTCGCCGGCCGAGTATCCCCCGACCGGTCCTGATCGATCTCGCTCGGTTCAACCTGTTCGCGCTCACCGACGTCCGTCTTCTGGATTCGCTCTGCGAGTCGATCGACGGCTCGTTCGGGGTCGGCGAGCCACTCCGGCAGCCAGAGTCGGGCGACGACCGGCCAATGCATGAGCCCGGTCAATACGTCTCCCGGCAGCGCGTCTCGGTCGGCCACGGTGAGCCGGTCGGCCCACCCCAGCCCATCGAGCAGCACGGCCGCAACGGGGTGCTCGGGTGAATCGGCCAGGGCGACCGACAGGTCGACCCGGAACGTTGAAAGGCCCACGTCGCGTCTGACGACGAAGCCCCGCGCTTCAAGCTGCGTGGCGATCCGGTCACGGTGCCGGTCGTTCACGGCCGCGCGCAACGGGTTGTCCGCGGCGGCATGGCTACCGCGCTGCGCCTCGATGAGATACCTGCCGAGGTCCTTCACCCCTCGCGAATTGGTCTGTTCGACCCGCAGTTGGGACGGCTCGAAGCTGCAGAACATCACGACTTGGCGACGCGCTCGGGTGATCGCGACGTTCAGCCTTCTGTGGCCTCCCTGCAGATTCAGCGGCCCGAAGTTCAGCGGAACGATACCGCGGGCGTCAGGGGCGCGGCCGACGGAGAAGAAGATCGTGTCGCGTTCGTCGCCTTGTACGTTCTCGAGATTCTTGACGAAGATTCCGTCGTCGCTCTCCAATGAGTCGAGTATCCGCTGGTCGCCCTGGTCGCGCAGCATCGTGTCGATCAGCTTGCGTTGGTTCATGTTGAAGGTCACGATGCCCAGCGAAGGTGAGGCATCCATCGACGCAGTGAACCGCCGCACGACCTCGTCGACGACTTCCTGGGCTTCGGGGATGTTCGTCTGGGCGAGCTTGCTCGACCCCGCAGACCCGGCGCGGGTGTATGCACCGTCTTGCACACGACGCAGGCTGATGCCGTGGCCACCGGGACCATCGTCGCTCGTGCCGAACGTCGGGGTCGGGAACGATGCCAACGCGCCGTTGTAGTACGCGTCGTTGCTGAAAGCGATCAGTGCCTCGTCTTGACTGCGGTAATGCCACGTGAGCATGCGACGGTGGACCCGAGCCTGTGTGCACTCGGTCAGGATCGATTCCTGGTCGACGACGACTTCTTCTGTTTCGTCGTCGGATTCGTCGTCGGCAACGATCGCCGAAGACTCGGCGAAGGACGTCGGCGGCATCTGCTCGCTGTCACCGACGACGATCACGGACTGCGCTCTTCCCATCGCTCCGATCGCATCGGCGACGCGCACTTGAGATGCCTCGTCGAAGACGATCACATCGAACAGGCCAGCCTGTGGCGGGAGGAAGCGCGCGACCGAGTCGGGGCTCATCATCATGCACGGTGTGATGTGTGTGATGACCTGGGAGTACTTGGCCATCAGAGCACGGACGGTCAGTCCGCCCCGCTGTCGCTCGAGTTCGCGGCGCAGCGCACCGATCTGACCCGATGCGGAGCCAGCGGTGAAAGTGCGTCGGGCAAGCACCTCGCTGGGGACCACAGAGGTCAGGAGTTGTCGCATGTCACGGAGCGTGCGACGGAATCGACCCACCGAGCTCTCGTGCGATGTCGCGTCGAAGTCGGCGAGACCGGTCGTCGTGCGGCGCTCGGGGACGGATGCCTCGGCGACACCTTGATCGAAGGCGTATCCGGCGATGTCTGGGGCGATCAGGCCGTCGAGCACTTGCCGGCGTCCCTCAAGAACTCCCAAGTCGTGAAGCGGGTCAAGACAGGCGAGGATGCGATGCCAGTGCCGCAGTGAACTTTCGATGGTCGCTGTCCCGCGTGCGGTGCGCGCCTGCGTCCACCGGCTGACCAGACCGTCGCCGCCCAGCCAGGCGTCGAGGGAAGTTTCCGTTGCACCGGCGTCGACTGCCGAACGTAGTCCATGCGCGATGCTGCGCGCCGCCTCGGCCATGGTGGCGTTCGGCGGTGCCGCACGGTCGATGTAGGCGCGGGCTGCCATCGGCATCGGCGTTTCTCCCGTCGATGCGGTGGCGAGCCATCCCGGCCACGCGAGCTGATTCTGCAGCTGCGCGATGCCGTCTGGCGTGAGAGGGTTCCAGTCCATCGAGAGCGCAACGCCCGGCAGCGCGTTCGCGGCTGTTCGGAACTCTTCCACGCGCCCGGCCAGTGTGGCCAGTCCACCTGTGAACGCTCCGTAGTCGGCGACTTTGATCTGCGCGCCCGGAACCAAGACACCGAGGAGTGGAGCGAACGCGGCGGTCTTCCGCTTCTTGCGTCCGAAGAAGCTCGACGCCTCAGCAGTTTGCATCGCTGCGTTCACGCCCGTGAGGTCGATGCCGAGCACCGCCGGCGTCACGAGGTTCAAAGGCGCCCCGGCCTGCAGTGCACGCGCGGCCTGGACGTACGACTCGACCGTCTGCTGCCACGACGACGTGCGTGCCTGATTGACGGCCGCTGAGCCGATGGCGGGCGCTGAGAAGATGCCGGCAACGACGTCCCACTCCGCTGCCATCCGGGCTGCGGCGGCAAGCCCATTTCCATCGAGTCGCGTGATCGCCTCATCGATCTCGGTGGATGCACCGATCAGCGCCTCGATGCGGATCGATGGCGTCGCCCCGTCGATCCAGCGCCACGGCGAATGCGGCGTCAAGACGAGGTTGCCCACGGCTTCGGGCAGGTCGTCGAGGGCTGCCTCGGCGTGCTTCAGCTGGTCGGTCGCAATCCGCGCGGGGAGGTCGGGTGAAACCGGCATCGCCGGCAGATCAGGATCGGAGACGAGTTCTCGCAGGTGAGCTCCGTAGAGCGAGAGCCCGGCGCCATTCTGCGCGTGCAGGTTCTGTGCGTACCGGCTCAGGGTGCGGCGCGATCCGACCAGACCGCGCCGAGCGACCTGTACTGCGTCTTGATCGACGCTGACCGTACGATCGAGGGCGGTCAGCAGTTGTGCACGCACCGCGGCCGGTCGCATCGACTTGTCGTGGACGTTGAGGCAGAACGCGCCTACGCCGACGCTGTCGAGGCGCTTCTGCACGACCTTGATCGCCTCGCCCTTCTCCGCCACGAACAAGACCCGCTTGCCGTCTGCGATGAGCCGGGCGAGCATGTTCGTGATGGTCTGGGATTTGCCCGTGCCGGGAGGACCCTCGAGCACGAACGTGCGTCCCGCCACGGCATCCGCGACAGCCTGCAGCTGCGAGCCGTCTGTCGGCATCGGGCACTGCGCGTTGAGTGCGTCGAGGTCCACCCCGTCGGGAGCGGGAGCGGGATCGATGAACTCCTCGGTCGGGGTTTCGATGAGATGGTTCACCAATGGGTTGTGCGCGAATGCCGCCCAGTTCTCGTCCAGGTCCTTCCAGAGGCGGAACTTGCCGAATTGCAGAATCGACAGGCGAACCTCCGGGTCCACCCGGTATCGCGGGTCGACCTTTGTCATGGCGTCTCGCGCAGCGGTGAACGCGGCGTTCAGGTCGATGCCGGATGCGTCGGCCGTGGGCGTCTCGAGGGAGGGGATGCTCACGCCGTGCACTTGGCGGATCTTCTCGAGCAGGCAGAAGTTCGGCGTCGACTCCTCGGCGTCGTCGAGCACGATGCGGTATGCCTTGCCACGTCCGGTCGCTTCAAGACGGACAGGCACGAGCACCAAAGGCGAGTGCACCTCGCGTCCGTCGATGTCCCACACAAGGGTGCCGAACGAGAGGTAGAGATTGTTCGCGCCGGTTTCTTGCACGATCGTCCGCGCACGGTAGGCGAGCGCGCGCAGCCGCGACAGGTAGCGATCGCTTGTGAGATCGGTGAAGAGGATGCTCTTCTCGAGCGCGGCTGCCAACTCGTCGGCGTCGAGGCGGGCCGCAATTGCGACACCTCCGACGCGGTGGATGCCGCTCAGATCGTCGGCAGGGCTGAGCGTGAGGGGCTTGCCGCCGTTGACAAGGTCTTCGAGTCGGGCGAGCGACTCGCCAGGGACGGCCATCCGCACGTCGTACGTGCCTTTGCCCAGATTGATAAGCCGGTTGCGCAGGCTCAGATCGAGCAGTGCGTTCTTCCACTGCGTGACCCGGCGAGGAGCATTGCCGATCACACGGGGTTGATGCGCCGACACAACCTGCTCGACTTGGGGGGATGTCGGCGCGGCTGCCTGGTAGAGCACGACTTGCCGGTTCCCTGCGGTATCGGTCGTGATGCTCGGGAGGGGGATGATCCCTGATCTCCGGGCCATGTAGACGTCTGTAGCGCCTTGAAAATAGCCGGATTCCGGGTGGGCGTCGAATTGCTGGACGATGGGTGTGTTCTGCACGCGGGTCCAGTCGGGCTCGGCACCATCGGGCTGCTCGCAGACGAGCGTTGTCTCGACGAATGCCACTTCGCCGGTGCTGATCGCAGCCCGTACCCGGTTGACATCCATCTCTGCCGCGCTCTCGAAGCTCTTCTCGTCCCGCCAGTACCCGAGGAAGGCGTGGCCTTCCACCAGGACGGGGAACGATCGGATGCCGATGGCCTCGAGCGCAGCTGCGAGAGTCACGGTCGTGTCCAGGCACGTGCCGAGCCTGCCGACGATCACGTCGTGAGGGGTGCGGACCTTCTGGCCGTCGTCTGCCCAACTGGCAGGAGGGAGCGCGTAGGCGATCTTGCACTCGCGGAGCGCCGAGAAGACAGCGTGCACCATGTGATCGATGCGCTCGCGGTCGCCGGTCTGGTAACCGTCCAGGGCGGTCGAGCTCGTTCGCTGCCCGAGTATCTCTGCAGCACGTGACACCACCGGCGCCAAGCTCGGGTCGTTGGGCATGACGAAGGCGGCCAGCAGCTCGACCGCGGCGTCCCATCCTCGGGACCACCACTGACGTGGAGCAAGCACCGCCAGCGGGGTGGAGAGCACGATCGGGTCTCGTTGGTCAGGCGTGACCGTCACAGTCATCGTGCCGCGCCGCCGCTCGTCGATGGCGTACATGGCATCTGGGTCCAGCTGAAACCCCAGTCGGCCGACGTCGATCTGGTTGTCACCGCTGTGCAGCGTCAACGGCTGGGAGACGGGTTGTGCGATGGGGCCGGTGGGGGTGGATGCCTCGACCGTCAGCAGTGCGGAGAGTTCGCCATCGAGCGCGTTCGACACTGAGATGCCGTGCAGGAGCGGCACGCGACTGTTGGCCGAGGCGTAGCTCACCGTCGGAGTCGCGAGGATCGTGATCTGGATCGGCCCGTCGCCTGTGTGCGTATCGGTCACCCATGAGTCTGTCGGCAGCGCATGGTGCAAGCGCTCGAGCGTGGTCGAGACGTCGTCGAGGCCGAGCGCACCGAGCAGGAGCTGCGCCGACGTGACGGCATGATGCGCTTGGTCGGGACTGAGAGTCCCACCATCGGCAGCGTGGTAGGCGTTGAGCAATCGCTGTACAGATGATCTGCCCATCTCGGCGGCCTCGGGGTCAGCGTAAATCGCATGCGTGAGTTCGTCGCTCGCGCATGCTGCGAGGACTGTGGCTGCGGTGGCTGGGTAGGACTCTGCGTCAGGCCGCGCCAGCTGCGCCCAGGTCGCCTCACCCTCATCTGGCGGCAGTACTCGATCGAGCAGCCGCGCGCACGCTGAGACCGTGATCTGGACCGCACGCTGAATCGCCGCATTGGTGGCGGGCTCGTCGGGCCGAGTGGTGGTCTGTGCCGGGGCGGATGTCGGTACCGGTACGGCGGCGGGCCTGGCGGGAGCGGGTTCGCCCATCGCGGTGAGAGCACCTTCAAGCCAGTCTTCGCCGGCGATCGGGATGCCGTAGTCTCGCGCCTTGCGCGCCTTCCCTGAGAGGGAGTCGGGGTCGGCTGCCACAACGATCCGTACGCCCTTGGTGACAGCCGCCTTTGGAACCAGGCCGTGCAGGCGAAGGTCGCCCTCCCAGTCTGAACGCGGTCGCCTCATCTCGCCTGTCAGGACCACTTCGTCGCCCGGACGCAGGGTGAAGTCATGGGCGGATACCGGCGAGGCCGAGGCCGAGGTTCGTGGTTGCGAGAGCGCTGCCGACACGACGTCTTGCGGCACGTCCAGCAACGTGGCCACGACCCGGAGGTCGTCGCGCTCGGCGTCGGTGACCACACCATCCGCCCAAGCGACACCCGCCAGCGCTTCGACATAGTCATGGTGGAGCCGGGATGCCGCCGGCCGCGAGATTCCACGGCTGTCTGCGAGCTGGACCAAGGCATCCTTTTCGTGCTCAGACAGATAGCGATCGATCAAACACCGTTCGACGAGATCGAGGTATTCGGCTTGCTCGTCTGTGGTCGCGACGTCTGGCACGTGGTCGATGAGTCGCTCGAGGAACCCTGGTGCCGCCGGCTCTGCGTGCTCGCGAGGCATCCAGGTCGCCCGCGGTCCGGCATAGGGCGCGAGCGGCACGGCGGAGGCCATGAGCTCAGTCCAGGTCTCCGGGTCGGAGTCCGCGATGAAAGAGGCGAGCAACTGCGCGGTGGCCAGGGCATCGACTGATGCGCGGTGAGCGCCGTCCAGGTCGATCCCATATGCTGCGCAGCAGGCCGCGAGGCTGCACCCGCCACCGAGGTACGAACGCGCAAGTCGCATTGTGCAGACCGTCGTGAACGGCGCGGACAGGGAATATCCCACGCGGCGGAGTTCAGCCTCGAGAAAGCGCACATCGAATGACGCGTTGTGTGCCACAAGAACGCGACCTGACAGCAACTGGATGAGTTCCCCCGCAATATCGGGGAACGTCGGTGCGTGCAGGATGTCCCTGGCAGTGATGTGGTGGATGTCTTCACGGCCGAGATCTCGGCCTGGGTTGATGAGCGTGTCCCATTCCCCTGTGATGGTTCCGTCAGGGCTCGAATGGACGACGGCTACCTCAATCGCTCGGTCGTTGCGCTCGGGAACCAGTCCTGTGGTCTCGAAATCAATTGTGACGAACCCGGACGGCGATGAGGGGTACATGGTGATGAATGTATCGCTCTGTGGGGACACCGAGGGCGGGATCCGTAACGGCAATGACGGCGATGGTTCGGCATCGTGTCACTCTCATTGCGCCGTTCAGAGAGAGCAGACCTGAGTTATAGGAGACCGCTTGCACAGGAGCCTCTACGCTGAACGGGTATGGAACCAGTTGACTACGGCGGCGCATTTCTTGACGGGGTAGGCGTAGCTGCCGGGATGGTCTGGGCCGTCTTTGCTTAAAACCCGTGGTTGCTGGTGTTGCTTTTACTCATCATCGCGGGCAGCCTGTACCTGCAGCTCTCGCCTCGGAGGCGTCGTCGCCGTTCCCGGTAGGTAGACGACGTCTGCAAGGCAACGCCGACGCGTCACCCACCGTGGCCGATGAAGATGCCTCTGTGGCCGATGAAGATGCCTCTGTGGCTGCTTGACGCGGATCCTTGCCTGATTAGGGGCCGAGTAGCGCGAACGGCACGACGGCGACGCCGTCTCGACGTCGATACGCGTACGGGCCCGTCGTGATGACGATCATGTCGACGAGTCGATCTCCGATCTGATCCTTCAGCCAGTGCAGGTGGCGAACGTCACGATCTGTGGCGGTGTCAGCGAGTTTCACCTCGATGGCGACGCACGTCCGGTCCGCTTTTTCGACGATCAGATCGATCTCGTGGGCACCATCCTTTGTGCGCAGATGTCCGATGTGCGCGTCCATGATGTCGGCGTATACCCTTACCGACTGAGTCACGAGTGACTCGAAGAGTGCTCCGAGCCAGCTTCCTGTCGAAGGCGAAGGCGTCGCGCCATCGCCTTGGAGGAGTCCCTGTCGGTCGATACCGACCAGTCGCGCGGCAAGTGCGGGATCGACGAGGTGATGTTTCGGGCTGGCGCCCAGTCGCTTGAGGGGGGAGAAGGTCGGCATCCAGGCCTCGACGGGATCGAGCACGAAGATGCGTGTCAGATGATCGCGATACTGGGCAACGGTCTGGCGCGCGGGCTTTTCGCTCTCCCCCGCAGTGGCCGCGTCGAGGATGGTCGTGTAGCTTGCGGTCGCGGCCGCATATGAGGAGAGCCATGCGCGCAGAACCGCGGGGCGCCGGATGAGGGCGCCATTCTCCGGGAGGTCCTTCTCAATGATGCGCGCGATGTAGCTGTCGAGTTGGAGATTGCGTGCGTGGGACGGAAGCTCTCGGATTCCCGGGAAGCCGGAGCGGAGGATCTCGTCGGTGTAGTCGCCGACAGTCAGGTCCGTGTGACCCTCGAGCTTTCTCACGGTTTCATGGAGGAGCGCATGCAGCGAGACGGTTGCCTGTTCACGCTCCCGTTCGAACATTGTGAAGGGCCGCATGGACAGGCTGACTATTCGTCCAGCGCCGGAGTGGATGCGAACTCCGGGCTGGACTCCAGCTGAACCCGTAAGAAGGAACTGGCCGCCCGTCGAGTCGACATCCACCGCATCACGGACAGCGTCCCAAACCCCAGGCTCGAGTTGCCACTCGTCAATGAGAACCGGGCGGGGAAGTTCCAGGATCACCTGCGGGTTACCTGCGACAGCGTTGCGCCCGGCCGCGGTGGAGAGCGCGAGTACTGAGGCTGACCGATTGCGAGCTGTTTCGCTCTTGCCAACACCTTTCGCGCCTTCGAGTGCAATGGCCGCCAGGTCTGGGAAGACTTCATCCAACAGAGCGTCAAGATGGCGTCGCGTGTAGACCATGCGGTCCATCTAACAGATAGACAGCTTTCTACCTAACAAATAGACGGGTGTGCGTCTAACATTCAGTCACTCCCCACCGGCTCACTGTCGCGGCTGGGCCATCGCCAGCAGGTGGGCCCGAAGTTCGACGATCTGAACGTCGAGCAGGACGCCGCCACCGATACCGTGAGAACGCACCGAGGCCGCGGATTCCGGCGGCGCGACGAAAGACGAGGCAGACATGGCAGAAACGCAGGCGGCGGCGACTGTTGTGGGCAGTGGGTCTGCTGCTCAGCCCCATCGGCCTGCTGATGGCGGCATTCATGGGCAGCGTGCTAGGTGGGTTTGGAGTTCTGCTGAACTGACGGCAAGATCAAGCGCTAGCCGCGGGTCCGGGCCCCAGACGTAGATTGTCGACCGACAAGCCTCCCCCATCACCGCGCAGCGAACTCCACAAACCGCTCTGCGAGCCGGTCCTGCGAGGGCCGCTCGTTCCGCCGCTCCGGCAAGTGGATCTGCCGACCATGCATGTCTTGCAGCCCGTGCCGCAGCATCGGTCCGTCGACCTCGTGCAGCAGCGCCGAGTTGATGCGCACTTCGAAGTCCGGCGTGATCCCCATGAGGTTCCGGTCGTACGCCGCGTGGTGGATCTTGCACAGGCTTGCGAGGATTTGTCCCCAACGCGTCTGGTCCCCTGAACCGTGAGCCGGCCCGGGTTTGATGCCGCTTCTATGCGGGGATCGGCACCGAGGCGCGGGATGATCGACGCTCTCGAGTCCACGCGAGGTATGGTCATGGCGAGCGTGCCGACCCCTGCGCTCAGTCGAACAGCAAGATGGACAGTCCACCCCCGTAGCGGGGTTGCTCCGTGTCGTGTGACCAGGCGTCGATGATGATGCTCACAGCTGGGCGATGATGTGCTCGCCGATCGCTTTCGCCAGCGGGATGGGTACCGCGTTGCCGATCTGTCGCGCGATCGCGCTCTTCGAGCCGATGAAACGATGCGTGTCGGGGAAGCCTTGCAACACGGCGGCTTCATAGTGCGTGATCGCCCGGTTTTCGAACGGATGCAGGTAGCGCCCTTTCTCCGGTTTGAAGAACTCTGTGCGGATCGTCACTGAAGGCTTGTCCCAGTGCAGTCGACCCATCACGTCGCCCGAGCCGCTCGTGTGCCCGCGCCAGCAGGGTGCCAACAGCTCATCCGGGAGGTCGAACCGATTTCCGCCGACTGGAATTTGTTCAAAGCGCTTCCGTGACAGGTCTGAGTACTGTCGTCCGAAGTGCAGCTCGAACGGGCGGAATGGCCCTGGCATCGCTTTGCCGCCGAACTCCGTCGTATGGGAAGGCAGCTCGGTTCCGTTGACCGACCGCGGGATGTTGAGGAACGCCTCGGATACCTTGCGGTGCCGCCCGACGTGCGTTGGCGTGGGCAAGCCGATTGCAGGGAGGTCACGGTGGCGCCCGATCAGAATTGCTCGCTTACGCACCTGGAACGCGCCGTAGTCGGCGGCATTGAGCACGGACCATTCGAACGTATAGTCGCGCAGCAGCCCGTCTGGCTGCGTCGCTGCAGTGAAATCTCGGAATTGCTGAGACTTGGCGAAAACGGCGACGTTCTCGACGACGAAGTACTTCGGCTGGGCCCGCAGGATCGTCGCGGCATACTCCTGCCACAGGTAGTTGCGTTTGTCCGCCGAATCACGCTTGCCGAGCATTGAGAAACCCTGGCATGGAGGACCGCCGACGATGACGTCGACGTTCGGTACGTCCTCGTCTTTCAGCCACCTCTCGATGCCTCCCGTGTACACGGTTCGCGGACCGAAAGAAGCGGCGAATGTGGCAGCGGCTGCGGTGTCGAGTTCGACGGCACGCGCGATCTTGTAACGGTTGGATGCTGCATGGAATCCTGCACTGAGCCCGCCCGCCCCGGCGAAGAGGTCGAGAACCGCGACCGTCCGTGTCGCGAAGGGCGTCGTGAGCGCCGGTTCGGCGTCGCCGAGGCGGCTTTCGACGAGAGGCGGCTGCAGGGTCATCGGGACCAATCTACTGTTGACGGTGGGAGGCGACGTGATGGACGCCGGCGAGTCGATCGGACTCACTCATGGGGAATCGTGGGCGACGAGCGATGCGACGCGAGCATCGATGAAATCGAACCGCGGCCGTGATACGTCACCCGAACTCGCCATTCGGCGCCGTCTGCATGCTCAGGGCCTCCGATATCGAGTGTCCATCCGCCCTCTCTCGAACATACGTCGTACAGCCGACATCGTCTTCACTCGCGCACACGTCGCCGTGTTCATCGACGGGTGCTTTTGGCATGGCTGTCCTGCGCATTATCAGGCCCCGGTGAACCACCGTGGTTACTGGGCTGACAAGCGAGCTCGGAACCATGAACGCGATCTGGAGACCACCGCGCTCCTTTACGAGGCCGGATGGACGGTTCTTCGATTCTGGGAGCATGACGTGCTGCGCGATCCGGATGCCGTCGCCACGGCAATCGGCGAGGCTGTCAGCCGAGCAACATCTCGCTTGGTGCACCCTTCCAAGTGACCACCAGTTCATCGCGTGCGCGGCTTGCCGCAACGTACAGCAGCGATCGGAACTGACGGTCCTTGTCGGCGCGGTCTTCGTCGGGGATGCGCTTGTACGCCCAGGACGGCGGAAAGGCACCGTCTGAGATGTCGAACAGCACGACGCGCGAGAACTCCATCCCTTTGGCTGTGTGCATCGTCATGACCACTGGCTGACCGCCTGCCGTGCGTGGCGTTGTGACGAAGGCGACCGATCGACCTCGCTGCGTGAGCCCCTGCTGCACGCGTTTCGCTGCGGTGTTCGATGCGGCGAGAACAGCGATCGTCTCAGGCCGTACGCCTTCCTCGATCCACCGATTGATGTCGTGGGCGATGAGGTCGAGCTGCTCGGTGTCGGACTTCGTGGCATGGGTAACCGGCTTGGGTCCGCTGCGTGCCGAGCGGTACCCGAGAGTGGCCACCTCTTCGCCCTCTGCGCCTTCATAGGTCTCCCCGGCGAGAATACCCAGCGCGTAGCGGAGCGTCTCGGAGGTCGTGCGGTAGTTGAGCGTGAGACGACGCGAACGTCCCCGTATGCGAATGCCGTAATGGCTCAAGATCGTTGGCCGACCGTAGATGCGTTGGTGCGAGTCGTCGGCGATGAACAGGTCGTCGGGGCCTTCGGCGACGAGTGCGCGCAAGAAGAGCCACTTCGCAGGCTCGAGGTCCTGGCCCTCATCGACGAGCAAGTGGTCGGCGAATGTCGTCGCCGTCCGCGTCAGCCAATGGGCCGAGATCGCCGCGATCTCGCCGTAACCGAGGGTGCCGGTGATGCGTTGGTCTTTGCGCATCTGTTCGACGACCGCCCACACGGCCGCCCGCTTTCCTCGATCCAACGCCACGCCTCGGCCCGGTCGGCGCGCGGCGAAGTACCCCGCAGCGTCGAGGATCGTGCCTGGCAGGATGATCTGGGCATACTCACCGGTGAAGAACTCACCCGAGCGCAACGACATCGGCAACCCGCCACCCGCCTGGGTGATGGCCGTGTCCCAGTCGGCATCGGCGGGCGACGCCGTCGTCTCGCGCGGCGAGCCGACGGTTTCGCGCGCGGAGTCGCTGTATGCCTCGCCTGCGCGAGCGCGCACCTCTGCAGCGAGCTGGTCGACCCCGCGCACGAGCACGCCCCGTTCACCCAAATGCGCGGCGATCGGCACGTCGGCGTCGAGACGTTCAAGGTCTCTGCGCAGGTTCTCGGCCAGTGCCCGCGTGAAGGTCGTCAACACGATACGTGCTTCTGGGTTCGTCTTGGCGAGGCGGCGGGTTCGGTGGAGCAGCACGACGGTCTTGCCGGTGCCGGCGCCTCCTGAGATTCGGAACGCACCGGACGTTTGCATCTCGGCAAGCGCGCGCTGATCGGGGTGCAGGTAGACGCGCCAAGCGCCGAAGTCGCCGCCTTCGATGATGCGCTGCAGGTCTTCCTGGCCGGCGACATAGGTGAACTGCATCTGCGACGCGGGGTGCCGGAGGGCTGCGATGATCTTGGTGTCTTCGTCGGCGTCGGGTCCGACGTCGACCGGCTGGTCGAGTTGCAGTCGTTGCTTGATCAAGTGGAGGGCATCGTGGGCTGCCATCGACAGCAGCACCTCCTGCTGCCAGGGCGTGTCGAGGTCTTCTGCATAGCGAAGCAGAGCATCCTCGTCGCGCATGGCGAAGGCGCGCTCGGCGACGTCGGGGTCGAACCCGAATTCGTCGGTGAGATCGGAGCGTCGATAGCCGAGGGCGTCCAAGAGGGGCGCTGCTTCGGCAGCAACCGCCGGCGAGGGTATTCCGACAGTCGCTTCCCTCGGTGACGTCGTGTCCGGTGCCCGGGCCGCGACGGCCTCTCGGAACGAGAGGATGCCGTTGACCGGATTGATCTGCAAGGTCAGGCGCTTGGCCTTCTCGGTGCCCACGTCGTGGGGCCATGTGCCGGCGTAGACGTAGGTCGTTTCGCCACCGGGAGGATCGACGCGGAAGAGGATTGCACGCCAGTAGTCGTTGACGCGGCCGGTGCGCACCCTGGGGTCGGCAGAGCCGTTGATCGGCTCGATGTGCAGACCGGGCGCGGTATCGTCCTCCCCGAGCTTGAGCAGGAACGTCTGAATCCGCGCCTTGACGTCGTTCCCGTGGTCAGGCTGGCGCCGCGCGGCGAGCTGGATCATCGGCATGTCAGTTTCCTCCGAGGAGTGTGGTCAGGCGCTCGATCATGTCGGCATTGGGCGACGGCATCCGCCTCTGGCGAGGCGTCGACCAGCAGATGCTGCAGCGGCATGCGTTCGGCCCAGTCGTCGCCCACCTCACGCGCCACTTCAGGTGAATAGCGGTGCCGGCGAACGACCAAGCGTTCCAGCGCATGTGTGTCGATGTCGCCCGAAGGGGACACCGCCGTCGGCTCGAGCAGTCGGATCAGTTCGGCGAAAGACTCCTTGCTGCCGTTGTGAGGGGTGGCCGAGGCCAGCACCAATGCATCGGTGTTGGGCGCAAGCACGCGCGCCAGCGCGTTGTTCTGGGTGGAAGTGCCTGACAGGTTGTGCGATTCGTCGATGACCACGGCATCCCAATGTTGGTTGCGCAGGTGGTTCAAGTACCGCTCTTGCTTCAGCGTGTCCATCGAGATGATCGCTCTTTTGTACAGGCTGAACGGGTTGCGGGTGGCCGGCAACTTTTGCCGCACACGCTGGATTCCCACTGAGTCCAGGCGGACGAAGGGCAAGGCGAAACGCGTCCACATTTCGAACTGCATCTGCTCCAGCACGTGCTTGGGCGTGACGATGAGGATGCGCTCGCCGCGTCCGCGCCGCACCAGCTCGGACAGGATCATGCCGATCTCGATGGTCTTGCCCAGGCCCACGGTGTCGGCCAAGAGGATGCGGGGACGCAGATTGTCTGCGCTCAGTGCCTTGCGCACGGCGGAACGCTGGTAGTCGAGGGGGTCGCTGAGCATGCGGGTGGAGACCGAGAGACGCCCGTCGCCAAGCGGGATCGGAGAGCGCCGCAGGATGGATTCCAACCACAGGCGCGCGCGGCGGTACTTGGGCGAGTCGTCAGCGCGCACTGTGGTAGCCCGCGGGTCATACGGCACGATGTCGTCAAGGTGCTCATAGAAAGCCGCGCGCGTATCGCGCACGAGTTCGGACAGTCCGGTGACTTCGACGAGGAGCCCGTCGCGCGTGGGGGAAGCGTTGGTCACGAGCCAGTCCGCATCACGCACCCGGACAATGGAACCGGCAGCGACGTTCAACGGGCCGAGCGCAACGTCTTCATCAGCCCTCAGCACTCTTCGATCTCCCTCTGCGGGTCCGGACTCGTACCGCAATGCTAGCCGGCCCAATGCCATGCAGAGGCGGCGGGCGGCCGCTGCCTGGTGGGCGCATGGACAAAAGATGAGATTCGTCTCATATTCTGCCTATGCTCAATGTGTCCCACGCATCGTCGCGTCGGCCGGTGTCGGAGGTCCGCTGTAACGTCGCTCGGCTGGGCAGATGGTCCGGTGTGGACAGAGGAGTCCATCAACAGACGGGAGACGAAGCGATGGGCTGGCCGGAGCACATGGACCCTTCACTGCAGGCTTATATCGAAGAGCGGCAGTTGAAGGCCTTGCAAACGTATGAAACGGACCACGACTTGTTGGTCGAGCACGTGAGGCAGGAAGACAGCTTCAAATCGGGTGGCTATGGGACGCGCCAGATCAGCGAGTTGCTGCAGAACGCCGTGGACGCGCTCGGGGCGACCGGCGGCTCGGGAACGGTGGAACTGCGCTTGGCCGACGGCGCCCTCTATTGCGCCAACGAAGGGGCCGCGTTCACGCAAGACGGCGTGCGCGCCGTGACCTATGCGTTCCTCAGCCCCAAACGTGAGGACCAGATCGGCCGCTTCGGCCTCGGGTTCAAATCCGTGTTGGGCGTCACTGAACACCCTCAGATCTACAGTCGATCGGTCGGGTTCGAGTTCAACGCCCCCGGGACAGCCGAACTCTTCTCCGGTATCCCCACCGCAGGAGGGCGGGTGCCGCTCCTACGGGTGCCACAGCTCGCCGATCCGCTGACGGCAGCAGCGGAAGACCCGAACCTGGCGGAGATGATGCAGTGGGCGACCACGATCGTGAAGCTGCCGCTTACGCGCGAAGGAAGCCGCCTGCGGGATGAGCTCGAGAATTTCCTCCCCGAGACGCTGTTGTTCTTCAAGCCGGTCGACAAGTTGCGGATCACGTGGCAGCGGGCCGTGGGCGCGGCGGCCGAATCGCGTGAATTCCTGCGTGACGGCGATGTCGACGATGGCGAGGTGACGATCACGCCACCCGAGGGCGACCCGCAGCGGTGGTTGTACGCGGAGCGCACCTACGAGCCGTCGGAGGAGGTGGCGAGCACATTGCCCGACACATCTCGGCGAAGCTCAATGACCGTGTCATACGCAGTCCGACCCGACAACGGCACGCGCACAGGTCGTCTCTGGGCGTGGTTCCCGTTGCGAGATGAGACGACCGCGGGTGGCGTGTTCAATGCGCCGTGGCAGGTCAACGACGATCGCACGTCACTGGTCAGCGGGTCACAACTGAACCGCGCCATGCTCGGCGTGGCCGCTGACCTGTTCCTCGACGTCGTGTCGCGTGCCTCCACCGCCGGCGACCCAGCAGCACACCTGGACTTATTCCCAGCCCGCGGCAAAGAGACGCGTAGCAATGCCGATCGCTTCCTGACCGACGAGATACCGACACGTGCGGCCAGGCGGACGATGATCCCTGACACGACCGGGGCATTGCGGGTGCCGTCATTCTTCGAACGGGTTCCCGATTTACAGAAGACGCCGATCACGGCGTCAGCGGCGAGAGAATGGCAGGATCACGTCGCCCGCGAGACGATGCCGCACTGGCAGTGTTTCACGACGGCAACGCGGCGCGCCAGACTTCGGACTTTGCTCGGTGGGTCGGATGAGCAGCGGTCCGCACGCGAGACGACCGTCGCTGCCTGGCTGGAAGAACTGGCCCGGTCCGGGGACGTCGGCATTGTGGCTGCGCTCCAGGTCGCGGCCGAACTCCGGGCCGGCAACGCCGACACGCGCGCTGCAGTAGGCGGCGCCCCTATCGTTCCCATGGAGGGAGGTGGGTGGGCGCGCGTCGATGCGACGTCCTCGGTGCTTGTCCCCGTCGACGGGGCGAGCGCCCCCGAAGGGGTGAAAGTCGTCCGCGCTAGCTTCGCCCGTGAGAAGGGCGTCGCGCACCTGCTGCGATCACTGGGCTTCCGGGCGGTGTCTGCCGATGAGACGGCGACTGCTCTGGCCCACGCCGCGTCACATTCGTGGACGGAACGAGATTGGAAGAGATTCTGGAACGTCGTGTCGGCGGCGACCCCCGCGGTCGGAAAGCTCGCAGTCGAGACTGTTCGGCAGAGGCACATCGATGTCTTCGTCCCGACAACCGCCGGAAGGTGGGAACGTGCAGGCCGGGTCGTGGCCGACGGTGCGATCGTCCGGTCGGCGGAGGGACGGCACCTGGACGCGAGCATCATTCCGAATAGGACACTGGCGATTGCGGCGGGCGCGGTGACAGGGCCTGTTGACGATTACGCGGTCGAATTCGATGCTTTGTGGCCGATGTATTCCTCGGCGATGGAATCGACGGCACGCAAGATGCTTCGCGACAAGGGGGTGACGGGCGCCCGCGTGGTCATCCCGAGCGGCACCGGTGTCGGGCCGCTCGACATCCTGGATGAGGATCTCACCGAATCAGACCGGATCGACTGGACGCGGCGTGTGCTTGTCCTCATGCGTAGGCGTGAGGACATGGTGCGGGTCTCAGTGGGGGCACGGCATGCAGACGTGCCGATCCTCAGCTTCGCCTGGTGGTCTGTTTGGCACTTCGGACGGGTTCTGAGCACCCGCGGTGCGGTAGACGTGCCAGAGGCGGTCGGGGCCAAGCTGCAGCGGTTCGGTCCATACCTGCCGGTCGTGCCGGCCGAGGTCGGGCTTTCTATCGGTGCGCCGAACGAACTTGCCGGCGTGCCGCCGCAACTGCTGAGCTCCTTCCTGGAACGAGACGGTTATGGCGTGGAGACCCCGTCCGTTTTCGCCGAACTCATCCGAGAGTGTGCAGCTCGCACCGACCTCGCACTGCCGGCACGCATCCCGGCCCTCAGCCGCGGTATGGTGATGCTCTCGCCGCGAGGAGAAGTGGCCGTCACTGCGCAGCCGGTGGAGACGGTAGCGCTCGACGAAGCGGGCGTCCCATACATCCCGACAGACGGTGACTACGGGAAGCTCGTCGAGGGATGGGCACTCATCCACGCGGCTGATGCTCTGCAACAGTCTCTCGAGGTCGTCGGGCTGGAACCCGCCGTGCCGATCCTCGACCTCTACCCAAGCCTGCAACAGTCGGTCGGTGTCGGACTCAGAAAGCAACGGATCGCGCGCGCGACCTCATTGAAGCGAGTGCTCCAGAGCGCAAACGGTATCTCCAAGCGGTCGCTGCGCTCGGCCAAACACGACGGGGTCATCGTGGTGGATGCGGTCTTCGACTCCGAAACCACGCTGCTCGAGGCATCCAAGGCCCTTGATCTTGGGCTCACGCTTGATGATGCTCGCCGGGTTCTGGCCGCGGATGAAGACTTGCACCGCAGCGAGCTGATCCAGCAGGCTCAGACCGCGCGGAATGACGAGAAGCGGCTGTTGATTCTGGTCGGTGCCGACGTGCTGCGGCGGACACTCCCGAATGGGCTGTTGCCTGCCGTCGAATCTCGGATGGGTGTACTCGAAGACCGCGAGGTGGCGGAGCTGTTCCTTCAGGTGTATGCGCACGATGCTGTGCGCGAGATCCGCCACGAGCTCGCCCGTGCGGGTATTCCTGTCCCGACGACGTGGGATGGCAGCCCGGCCGCACAGCGGGACGTGAAGCGGCTCGGGTTCGACACCGCCTATGCCGGGAGGCGCGAGGCGCGCCCGTCACATGTCACACAGGTGCAAGGCAAGCTGGTGCTGAACCCTCTGCACGACTACCAGCAAATCCTCGCAGCGAAGATCACGGAACTCGCGACGGCGGATGACCCTTCGAAGAAGCGTGGACTGCTTTACCTGCCCACGGGCGCGGGCAAGACGCGCGTCACGGTGGAGGCCATCGTTGACCTCATGAAGACCGGCCAAGTGAGTTCACCGCTGCTGTGGATCGCACAGAGCGAAGAGCTCTGCGAGCAGGCAATCGAAGCCTTCAGTGACGTGTGGCGTTGGAAGGGCGATGAACGTGTGCTGGACATCAGCCGCTTCTGGTCGAGCCATGAACTTGACGAATCAGATGAAGACCTTCAAGTCGTCGTCGCGATCGATGCCACTCTCAGCAGCAGGCTCGAAGAGCCGCAGTACAGCTGGCTTGCGAAGGCGGGCATGGTGGTGATCGACGAGGCCCACACGGCATTGGCCGCAAGCTACACGACGATCCTCCGTGCACTCGGGCTCACTGCAGCTCGAACGGATCGTCCGCTGCTGGGGCTGACGGCGACCCCCTTCCGTGGGCGTAACGAAGAGGTGAACCGAAGGTTCGTCCAGCGCTTCGGTGAGCGTCGGCTCGAGTCGCTCGATCCCGATGACCCGATCGGCCAGTTGCGTGACATGCACGTTCTCTCTGAGGTGGACTATGACCTGCTCGACGGGATCGCTCTCGGCGTCGGAGATCAGGACGCGGAATTCTTGAAGATGAAGGAAGTGACGCCGGGGATGCTCGGCTTCATCGGGCAGGACATCAAGCGCACGCAGTCGGTCGTCGACCACATCCACGACCTTCTACAGGAACACCCGGATTGGCCGGTGCTGGTGTTCGCAGCATCCGTCGCATCGGCGCACACGACAGCAGCGCTACTGAGAGTTGCCGACGTGAGGGCGGATTCGGTCGACGGAGGCATGCGCAAGCAGCAGCGGCGGGCGGTCATCCAGCGGTTCAAAAGCGGCGAGGCACAGGTGCTGGTCAACTGTGACCTGCTCACCCAGGGATTCGATGCGCCGATGGTGCGCGCGCTCTACATCGCCCGACCGACGTTCAGCCCCAACAGGTACCTGCAGATGGTCGGCCGTGGCCTACGGGGCCCGAAGAACGGCGGCACCGATCGATGCCTGATCGTCAACGTGGAAGACACCTTCGACCAGTTCGGCGAGAAGCTGGCATACAACGAGTTCGACTATCTGTGGAGGAAGTGATGACCGACGTGCAGAACGCTGAAGAAGTGTCGGCGAACGGCGGCGGGATCACAGATCCCCGCGCCGGGCGTGATGCTGTGATCGCGGAGTTGCGGGCGAGATGGCTGGGGCCGCGGCTCGGCGGCGAAGAGCTGCTCGACCAGAACCCCGTATACGCCTACCTCGTGGGGACCCTGTATCCGGTCGAGAAGGGTGCGGTGACGGGATCCGTGCTGTCGGATCAAGACGACGAGACAGAGTCGGATGATGGTGCGGACGACGCCGCAATCCTCGCCGATGACGCGGGGCTTCTCGAAGACGGGGATGTCACTGCCGATGATGACGCCGATGAAGACCTCGGTGTCAACATCACGGGCGCATTCGGTTGGGCGCCTCAATCATTCGGCACTTCATTCGTGCACGCCGGCGCCACAGTGACAGTCGCGGTCTCGGCGGGTGTCTACGATCACGCGGCCGACGAACAGGGCACTGCCCACGTCTGGCGTCGCACGCAGCTGGAAGACACGACGCACGTTGACGTATCTGCCACGGGCAGCCGACTCATCCTCGACACCCGAGCACGCTTGTCATGGCGGTCTCGGCGGCACAACGGGCGTCGCCTGACCACCTTCTCATTGTCCAATGCGGCAGAAGTGAGCGCGGGCGAGGCGAAGAAGCATCCGGATCTGTGTCTGTTCCAGGCATCCATGTCTTGCACCGACGACGCGGGCATCGAGCCTTACCCACAGAGTGACGTGCATGCCTCGGATGAGGATCGCGAGCTCTCATTCCGCTACCGCACCAAGCCGATATACGCGATCGGTCACGGCGTGGCGGTCAGGTGGAGTCCCAGGGAAGCGCCCACAGTCGTGACGACCGCTGTGCTGCCCGAGGTCGAGGTCGGTGCGATTCGGGCAAAAGGTGGGGACGGCAACACATACCGGATGAGGTGGCTCGCAGACGATACCGTGTCCAGCGGCGACCTGATCGCCGGTTTGGGCCGTGTCGCAGAGGACTACCGGAACTGGATCAAAACTCAAGAGGCACAGCTCGAGGGGTTCAGCGCTGCCGAACGCGAGATAGCGACGTCGATCATCACGCGACAACAACGCGCGGCAGAGCGTATCGAAGAGGGGATCGAGGTCCTACAGCGCGACGAGGAGGTCCGCACCGCATTCCGCATGGCGAACGTGGCGATGCGGTGGCAGATGCTGCGGCAGGGTGGCCAGGTCGGTGCGGCCACGCGATACGGCAACGAACTGGACTCCGACTTCGGCACGGACGAACCGCAATGGCGGCCGTTCCAGCTCGCGTTCATCCTTGCCGCACTCGCATCCACGGTCGACGATGAGCATCCAGACCGCGAACTGGTCGACCTGATCTGGTTCCCGACCGGCGGTGGAAAGACCGAAGCATATCTGGGTCTCGCCGCCACCGAGATGATCCGCCGTCGACTCGTCCGAGGCCATCGAGGAGGAGGGATGGCCGTCCTCACGCGCTACACGATGAGGCTGCTGACGGCTCAGCAGTTTCAGCGGGCCGCCACGTTGATCTGCGCGTTGGAACTCATGCGCTCAGACGACGAACGGCTGGACGAAGCGCCCGCCTTCTCCATCGGGCTGTGGTTGGGCAATACGACCACGCCGGGAACGTACAAGCAGGCGAGGGACAGGATGCGTGAAGTGCTCGGGCAGGGCCGGCCGGAGAACCCCTTCCAGCTGCTCAATTGCCCCTGGTGTGCGACGCAGATCATGCCCGAAAGGCGCACCTCGAAGGAGGGGGCATACGGGGTGCGCGCGACCACACAGAGTTTTGAGTTCTTCTGTCCAGATGACGAGTGCCCGTTCCACGACGAGTTGCCGGTGCAGGTCGTTGACGAGGGTATCTACGACAATCCACCGACCATGCTGGTGGCAACGGTCGACAAACTCGCCCGTCTCGCGTGGATCACGCAGGGCGCGAAGCTGTTCGCCACGAACAGCTCTGTCGACCAGCCATCCCTCGTCATCCAAGATGAGCTCCATCTTCTGTCTGGGCCGCTCGGTACGGTCGTGGGCGTTTATGAGGCGGCCATCGGTGGGCTCCTCAGTTGGCGAGGGACGGCTCCGAAGGTCGTGGCGTCCACCGCGACGACGCGTGCGTCAGAGCGTCAGGTCCGTGAGCTCATGGGCAAGGGAATCGCGGCCTTTCCGCCCAGTGGACTCGACGCCGATGACAACCACTTCTCAGAGCCGGACCCGGATGCGCCCGGCCGGTGCTATCTGGGGATCATGCCCCAGGCACACACGCCGTCGTGGGCAGTCGGACAGCTGTCGACAGAGATGCTCGACGCACCGGTGGCAGTCGGGCTCGAGGGCGGTGCGAAAGATGCCTATTGGACGCTTGTCGTTTACCACAACAGCCTGCGCGAGCTCGGACGCACGGTGACGATTCTGCGCGACGATGTGTCTGCCAATCTGAGCCGGAGGGCGAGGGTTGAAGGCCGAGCGCGTGAGATCGGATCGGACGGCGTTCATGAGCTGAACGGAAACGTCGATTCTGCAGAATTGACGGCACTGCTCGGTCGGTTGGCGCTCGGCCCTGATCAGCGGGAAGTCATTGACGCGCTCGCCACCACGAACATCATGTCGGTGGGTGTCGATGTGGGGCGGCTCGGGCTCATGCTCGTCAACGGTCAGCCGAAGACAACGGCGGAATACATTCAAGCAACGTCCCGGGTAGGACGCGGGGCGACTCCGGGGCTTGTCGTGACGATGTTCCGTTCGGGGAAGCCTCGCGACAGGTCGGTGTTCGAATCGTTCGGTGCCTATCACGACGCGTATTACCGTTTCGTCGAGCCGTCCAGCGTCGCGCCTTGGTCGTTCCAAGCCCGCCGTCGAGCACTTCGCGCAGCATTGGTCATCCTCGTCCGGCACGGGGTGGGGCTCTCCGGCAACTCGGACGCCGCCTTGTTCGACGCGGACTCAGCGTCGGTCAAGAAAGCTGTCGCGCTGTTGAAAGCACATGTGGTCGCTTCGGATGCGCGCGAGGCGGCTGCGGTCGCCGAAGAGATCGACGATGCGGTGCTTGATTGGGTCGAGCAGCGGGACCGACTGCAGAAGGGCGGCCAGGCTCTCATGTATGACTCGCGGGATGAGCAGGAGCGGCTGCTGCGGCAGTTCACCTCGCCGGGGAGGGGATGGCCGGTGATGAATTCGATGAGGAATGTCGACAAGGTTGTGAAGGTACGGGCGAACGGAGAGCGAAATGGCTGAGCGGCAGGTGAAGACGATCAGAGCCTCTGAGACGGTTTCGCCCTATGGGCCGGGCGCGGTGGTCGACATCCTCGGGCAGTCGTTCATGGTCCCTACTGGGGACCGTTGGCCGTCACCGAAGGTGCGTACGCAGATCACGTCGGAGCGGTTGGCGGACGCGCTCGGTGTGGACGAGTTGTGGGGTGCACCGACGACGCACGATCCTGACAATTCCAGGGTTCCGTCTCTTGAATTCGAGCGTTTTCCGGCGTGGTTGTTCTGTCAGGCGTGCCGGCGGATGGTGCACTGGAAGCGTCAGATGGAGAACGGAGGCGTGCCGCACTGTGCCGTGGCCGGATGTGACGGCCGGCTGGTACCGATGCGCTTCGTGGCCGTCTGCACGGAGGAGAGCCACGTGGCCGACGTCCCGTGGGCGTTTTGGATGCACCGCGACGCACAGGGCGACTGCACGGCCGAAGATCAGCTTCGGTTCGAAAACGCCGAGGGCCGCAGCGGTGGACTGAGCAGTCTGCGGGTGCGATGCGAGCGCTGTGGACACTCTCGCTCCCTCGGAGAGCTGCGCCGCGATGTGTTCCGCGCGGAAGGGATCACTTGCCACGGCACGCAGCCGTGGCAACAGACATGGGGTCAATGCGGCAAACCGTTGGACCCGCAGCAGCGAGGCGCGACCAGCCTCCATTTCTCCGACATCGTGAGCGCCATCGACATTCCCGCAGTTGAGAGCCGCGCTGATGAATTCCGAGACAGCGTGCAAGGCCATGTCTTCTACGGCGCATTGCGTGCCGCGGAGCCGGGCTCTTCGACTTCGGAGATGCTCGCCCGAGAGATTGCCAGTGATTTGGGCGTGGAGGTCGACGACGTGCTCTTGGCGGCTGGTCCTGAGTCGGCACAACCGTCGAGCGTGCGGATGACTCGGAGTGGGCTCCAGTCGGCCGAGTTCGAAGCATTCATCAAAGCGATCGCAGGTGATGCGCCGGTGGAGAACTTCCACACGCGCGTAGCGACGCTGCCCGGCGCGCAAGGCAATGCGGCAGAGGGGCTGGGTGCGCTCATCTCGGACATCGTCATGGTGGACCGTCTTCGAGACGTACGTGCGGTCATCGGGTTTCGCCGTCACACGCCCGATGCGAAACTGGTGCCTGCGGTGGCTGTCGAGCCTCACATGAAGACGTGGCTTCCTGCCGTCGAGGGATACGGTGAAGGAATCTTCTTGCGCTTCGCGCCCGATGCGGTCATGCGGTGGCGACAGCAAGCCGCGGTGGAAGAACGTGGCGCCGTACTCCTCAGACACCAGAATCAATCGGTGCTGGGTCTGAGGCTCCACGCCGTGTCTGCGGAGTACGTCCTTCTGCATACGTTCGCCCATCTCCTCATGCGCGAACTCGCGTTCAGCAGCGGGTACACCTCGTCGTCGATTCGCGAGCGGATCTACTGCGAGTCCGACGGTGACTACGGCGTGTTCATTTACACAACGTCGTCCGACGTGGAAGGCACTCTGGGCGGACTGGTCAGACAGGGAGAACCGGATTTGCTCGCTCAAGCGATTGTGCGCGCGCTTGAGCAGGCAGCGTGGTGCCCGAATGACCCTGTGTGTATCGAGACCGAGGCACAGAGCATCGATGGGCTCACCATGGCGGCGTGTCATGCATGTTGCCTTGCGCCCGAAACGTCGTGCGAATCGCAGAACCTTCTGCTGGATCGCGCCCTGGTGGTCGGAGGCGGCGGTGTCACCGGCTACTTCGGCGCAGTCGTGGATGGTTTGCTCGGGCAGCGTGGTTAGGGCGATTGTACTGCGAGGCGACGTCTGCTCTGACGGTATGCCACTTCTTCAGTTTCAGCGTGCGCGAGGGGGCCGTATGTCACCGCCTCGTTGGAATGTTGCCCATGCGCTTCACGTTGGACGGGAGTTTCTCGAGATCGACGTGCCAACCTTCGTCGCTCAGTCGCCAGGGCGCGCGTCGATCACCATGAACAGGAGCCAGGAATCCGTGATTGCGAAGGTACTGTGCCGCCCAGCGCACGTCATATTGCCAGGTGAAGAACAGGTCGCCAGATTGCCGCAGGTCATTCTCATGAACCTGCCAAATGTACTTGGTGACTTCAACAACCGAACCGGATCCGCCGAGTGAGCGGAGCGCCTCCACGACGAAGGCTTTGAACGTCTCTCTCCCTAACATAACGCCAGCCTACTTGCCATCATCGTTCGATACGGCCACAGCCGAGAGGTCAGCGCGACTCCAGTTGCGAGTTTCGAGAGTCTCGTGTATCCCCGGCACACCACTCGCGGTTTCATTCATGGCCTATAGGTCCACGAGCAGCACTGTCTTCTGTGATGTGCGGGTGTTACTGCCGCCCTCGGGTCAACTCGGGGCCAACGACGCCTCGGGAGAAGCAATATGCTGGCCAGCATGGACAGCAAGGCGAGGGAACGGCGGGCATGGTTGGTACGCGGGTCGAAGAACTACGCCTTCGATGCGTGGATGCTTGACAACGGGTACACGGGAGTCGACTTCCATGAGGTGGGGACGTTGGCTGTGGCGGAGGATCTTGCGAGCATGAAGACTCTCTTGACGCCGTTGATGCCCGGGAAGTCCACCAATTCCGTTGGCAATTACGCGGCACAGCTCAATGCTTTCGCGAACCGGATCCAAGTCGGTGACATTGTCGTTCTACCACTCAAAGGATCGGGTCGTCTCGCCCTCGGCGTAGTGACAGGTGGATACCAATACCTCTCGGGCGCCGGAGTGCTCAATCACGTTCGAAGTGTGGAGTGGAAAAGGACTGATGTCGCGCGCACGGTAATCAACCAGGATTTGCTCTTCTCTCTCGGCGCATTCAGCACTGTCGTGCAGATCAGTCGAAATGACGCGGCGTATCGACTTGGAGCCATTCTCGACGGCGCGGAAGCGGACCCCGGAGCACGTGCGGGCGTGTCGCTGGCGGTGTTCAAGGCAGATGAGGACGTGGTCGACACCGAAGAGGCCATCGCGAGTGACGGGCAAGACATCATCCGTTACTCGCGTGACCGAATCCTGAGTCGCATTCGAGAACAGTACTCAGGGCACGCTCTTCAAGGCCTCATCGCAGAAATCTTGACGGCTGAGGGTATGACGTGCAAGGTCCAGCCGAAGGGCGCGGACGGCGGTGTCGATATCATCGCCGGCTCGGGGGTTCTGGGCATCTCTGCCCCCACGATCATCGTCCAGGTCAAATCACAGACCTCGCGGGTTGGCTCTGAGGTACTCGACCAGCTGGGTGGCGTGGTCAGCCAGCACCAGGCTGATCACGGCTTGCTAGTGGCGATGGGCGGGCTGACCTCGCAAGCCGAAGCGAAGGTGAAGATGCAGCGTCTGAAGGTCGCGGTGTGGGATGCCGAAGAGGTTGTCGACCGCCTGCTGAAGCACTTCGACGTCATGTCAGATGCCGTCAGGGAGGCCATCCCGCTGCGTCGCGCTTGGGTGATCGACGAAGGCGCTGACGGCTGACTCTGCGCAGGCCGCGACGAAGGCCAAGTCGAAGGTGAAGGCAGTTTCAGACGCCGCTAAACGGTCGCCTCGACATCCCCCAGCAACCGTCTCCGCTCGTCGGCGACGATTTCGCGAGCGAGTGCTGCTTCCGAGATGTCGACGGCTTCGGGTGTTTCGTTCGCGGTCTCACTGATGGCGGCGAACTCCTGGAAGAGCGCTTTCTTCGTTGCCAGGATTTCGGTCACCCGGCGGTCAGCACCCTGCTCCGACAGCAGGCGGTGCACCTGGACCGACTGAAGCTGACCCATGCGATGCGCGCGCGCGATCGCCTGCCACTCCGTCGTCGGCTTTAGCTGGGGCTCGCAGATCACGACGACCGACGCCGCCTGGATGTTGAGCCCGACGCCACCGGCAGCGATCTGCGAGACCAGCACCGCGCCTTGTGGCGCTGCGGAGAACCGGTCGATGAGGTCTTGTCGCTTCGTGGCAGGAACGCTTCCGGTCAGCGGGCCGACCACTGCACCGGGGAGGGCGGCGGTGACGGCGTCCAGCACGGCCAGGTACTGCGAGAAGACGATCACGCGCCGACCGTTTGCTTCGGCCTCGGTGACGATATCGGTCAGGCGCTGGATTTTCTCGGACTTCGCACCCTGGAGCATTGGCGCCTGACGCATCGTGTGGAAGTTGCCCGCGCGCACGGCATCGCGGTAGGCGGTGGCATCCATCGTCGAGAACGGCAACCACTCGTCGACCTCCACCAGCTCGGTGAGCACATCCTCGTAGACGCGAACCGGCTTGTCACGCCGCCCATGAGCACTCAGTGCGGCGCCCGCAGCTGGTCGACCGGGCGCAGGGCGGTGTCGGCGCTGCATCCCAGCTCGCCGGGCTGCAGCAGCACCCGTGGAACGTGCAGCACCTCGACCTCGCCGGTGGGCCGGCGCACCGCGAGCAGGCAGTGGTCGGCATTGCCCATCGCGAACCCGATCTGCTGGTCGGCGATCGCGACGGACGGGTCGAACGCGACCTCGCGGTCGCCGGTGGGTTGCGGCATCCTCTTCTTCACTTCGGTGAGGATGTCGTCGGCCGACGCCTGCGCGGACGCGTGGGTGAGCACGTCCACGACGACGTCTTCGGTTCCGTCGGGCACGACCAAGACGGGGCGGGTGTCGACCGGGGGATCGATGGGATGCGCATCGGCCGGGCAGTCGATGGGCCGGGCCACGGCGGTGTCGTCGTCCCAGCGCGCGTGGTTCTCGGTGGTCACACCCCAGTAATCGAACCTCGACTCGAAGCACGCCACGTAGGGATCGGCGCCGTCATACCGCTCGATCGTGACGCGCAGCTGCAGGGCGCCGAACGGGTCTTGGTGCGTCGCGTCGGGGTAGGTCGTGTATCCGATCAGCTGGGGTGAGGCGCGTCCGTCGAGCTGCTCATCGGCCCAGCGGGCGTAGTCCTCGATCGTGTCGGTCGGTCCGCGGTACAGGTGTCGGGCGATCTCAGCGACGGTGTGGCGAGCCTCGGTCGCGTGCTCGGCGTCGCGGGCGGATGTCGCGGAACTGCAGCCGGCAAGCGCCGCTGCGACCAGGAACGGTGCGACCAGCGTCGCGATGCGGCGAGGGTGACGAGGGCGCATCAATCGATCTTGACACAGGGGCATGGCGCGGTGCGCCTGTCACAGGTCGGGCGGCGAAGCCCCCGCGTTCGCCGCCCGGGCGCCCGCACGTCCGGGTGAATCGGCCGTCACGCGCGTCGACGGCCACGCGCGCGAGGAGGACGCACGGAATCTGCGCGTGGCGCCGTGTCGCGTCAGCGGCGCCCGCCGAGCCGGTAGAACACGAACGGGATCGCCGAGACGACGCAGCTGACGGCGGGCACGATCGTCAGCGACACGAAGACGGTGCCCTGCATGGCAGGGGTCACCGTCACCCCCGCCTCGTACCCGGCCAGCACGATGAACACGCCGAACACGAGCACGGCCAGCGCGTTCATGATCTTCGTGACGAAGGTGAGGCTCGAGAACGAGATGCCGTCGTTGCGCATGCCGGTGCGGCTTTCGGCGTCGTCGACGGCGTCGGCGATCATCGTGGCCTGCACGACCAGGAAGATCCCCAGGCCCAGTCCGGTCAAGAAGATGAACACGAGCAGCACGGCGATGTTCTCGAACCCGGCGAAGAACATCGCCACGTACAGCGCGGCGCTGATCAGTGAGCTGCCGATCACCAGGGTGCGCGCAGACATCCATCGCAGCAGCACCGGGGTCGAAAACGATGCGAGCACCATGCCGACGATGATCGCGGCGCCGATCAGGGTGAAGGCGCCCTCGTCGTCGTAGGCGATGACGACGAAGACCGCGCCGCCGGCCTGCACGATGTAGCGACCGAACGCGAGAGCCGAGCCGAGCAGCACCATCAGCAGGGGCGTGTTGTGCACGAGAGTGCCCACCAGCTGGCGCACGGTGAGCCGCTCGCGAACCCCGGGCGTGTGCCGCTCGCGCCCGTTCACGAACGCGAACAGGAACAGCCCCATGCCCAGCACCGAGGCGATGCCGACCGCCAGGGTCCAGCCGGGCCCCGTGGTCGAGCCCCCGCCACTGACCAGCCGCGCGAGCCACGGCATCCCGAGCGTGGCAAGTCCCAGCGCGATCGCGCCGAACGCGCGCACATCCGAGATGACCCGGGTGCGGTAGGCCGGCTCGGGGAACGCCGAACCGATCAGCCCCCAGAACGGCACATCGCACGCCGTGTAGGCGACGCCCCACAAGAAGTAGCAGATGCCGAAGAAGACGAGCTTGCCCGGTTCGGAGACATCCGGCACCGCGAACAGCAGCGTCGACAGCGCGGCCACCGGCAGCGCCGAGAACAGGATGTACGGCCGCAGCTTGCCCCAGCGCGAGCGCGTCATGTCGATGATGCTGCCCATGATGGGGTCGCTGACGGCATCGAAGATCCGCGCGGCGGTCAGGATGCCGGTGACCACCGCCATGCCCTGCGTGCTGATGTGCGCGTACTGCAGCAGATACACCAGGATGAAGGTGGTCACCGTGGTGAGCACGATGTTCTGGCCGAACCCGGCCACCACGATCGAGATGCGCTGGGTGCGCCGGCTGGGTGCGCCGACCGGCGCCGCAGCGACGGTCATGCCTGCTCCAGCAGGATCGTCTTGATCTCGAACGGACCGAAAGCGACGCTGGTCAGGTCGGTGCGCTCGCCGGGTCGCTCGATGAGGTCGGTGAAGGTCGCACGCGTGTGCGGCAGGCGGGTGCGGATGTCGCAGACCGTGCCCCGGCCGAGGCTCTCGTACAGCCGCACGACCACGCCCGAACCGTCTTCGGCCGGTTTGATCGTCTCGATGACCACTCCCGGGTCGGAGACCGTCACGGCGCTGTCGAACACGATGCCGTCGGCCGGCAGCAGCGGATTGTTCAGCCGGTAGGCCTCGCGCACCACGGTGCCCACATCGCCCGGGTCGAACGGCAGGAACGCGTACGTGAACTCGTGCGTGCCGCGGTCGGCGGTCTTGTCGGGAAAGGTGGGTGCCCGCAGCAGGTTGAGGCTGATCAGTCCGTTCTTCGCGCGGTGCCCGTACTTGGAGTCGTTCAGCAGCGCGAACCCGCCGCCCGGGTTGCTCGTGGCGATCCATTTGTGCGCGCACACCTCGAACTGCGCCTGCTCGGCCGGGTCGTGCTCGGTCGTGGTGCGGGCGATGTGCCCGAACTGGATCTCGCACAGCGCCTGCGGGCCGTAGTGCACGGGCCGGAACTCGGCACGCAGCATCCGGTGCTTCTCGTGCCAGTCGACGTGGGTCTCGAATCGGATCACCGGGCTGCCGATCTCGAGGATGACCCGCTGGTGCACGGTGACCCTCGGGGCGCGGTACTCGTGGTGCCGGATGACGAACGGACCATCGATCGACGCGCGTGCCGCGGTGACGGTCAGCACCGTGGGTGTGGTGTCGACGTAGCCGGGGTCGATGTCCCAGGCATCGAACGGGATCTGCCGCGGGTCGTCATAGACGGCGAGCCGGTTGAACCCGTCGGCGACGTGCTCGGCGCCCGTGGCATCGACCACCGATGCGATCTCGCCCGAGGGACTGAACCGCACCGTGAGCCGATCGTTGGCCATCACATCGGCGGTGTGCGAGAGACCGTCGAAAGGCCCCGCCGGCTGTATGCGGGCAGCGGCATACGGTGCGACGTCCACCCGGTGCCACGCGCCGTCGAGGCGCAGGTGCTCGCGCCGCGGGAAGGAGGTGAGGTTGATCGCCGTCGGGACCTCACCGTCACCCGGGCCGGCACCCGGGTCGGCATGCGCACCGTCACCCGGGTCGGCATGCGGCAGCTGCGGCAGGAGTCGCGCGGTGATCTTCTCGAGCTCCTGCTCGGCCGCGGTGTACGACGCGCGTGCCTCGAGGTTCACGCGTTCGATCGATGAGCCGGGGAGGATGTCGTGGAACTGATTGAGCAGCACGTCGCGCCACAGCGGCTCGAGCTCGGCGCGCACGTCGGCGTGGCCGGCACCCTGCGTGGCGCCGGGCAGGCCGGTCAGCACGGCCAGTGCCTCGACCTCGTGCAGCATCCGCTCGACGAGGCGATTGTGCCGCTTGGTCTGACCCTGCGTCGTGTACGTGCCCTGGTGCGTCTGCAGATACAGCTCGCCGTCGTGCCGCGTGGTGATCTCGCGCTGCTCGAGCGCACGGAAGAAGTCATGCGCCGATGATTTCTGCACGCGTGGCAGGCCCCGCAGCGACGACTCGCGGGCGAGCAGCTCGAGGTGCTGCTCGCCCGGTCCGCCGCCGCCGTCACCGGCGCCGTAGACCAGGAGCGCCGTGCCCAGGTCGCGTTCGGGGTACTGTGCGATGCCCCTGAGCAGCCCGTCGGCGGCGGCGCGCGAGTTGTAATCGCCTTCGGGCGGCATGTGCACGAGCACCGAGGTGCCGTCGATGCCCGCCCATTCGAACGTGCGATGGCCGAAGTCGGTGACGCGGTTCCATGACAGCTTGATGGTCAGGAACCAGTCCATGCCGCAGCCGCGCAGAATCTGCGGCAGGTTGCCGTTGTAGCCGAACGTGTCGGGCAGCCAGCACAGGCGCAGCCGGTCATCATCGAGCCCGAACTCGTCCTGCCAGAACCGCCGCCCGACCAGCGCCTGCCGGATCAGCGATTCGCCGCCGGGCAGATTGGTGTCGGGCTCGACCCAGAACGAGCCCTGGGGTTCGATGCGGCCCGCAGCCACCGCATCCTGGATCTTCTCGTACAGTTCGGGATGCTGCTGCTTGGTCCACAGCAGCTGCTGGGGCTGGCTCGTGCCGTACACGTAGTCGTCGTAGCGGTCGATGGTCTGCAGCGCCCGCAGGTAGGTGCGCACGGCCTTGCGCTGCGTCTCGCGGATCGGCCACACCCAGGCCATGTCGAGGTGCCCGTGCCCGACCGCGCTGTAGACGAAGTCGCTCGTGGACGGGCGTGCCAGCTCGGTGGCCAGCCGTGCCCGGGCGGCGGCCGCGTCACCGGCGGAGAACCGTGCGTAGGCCTCGCGCAGTCCTGTCTGCAGGTCGCGGGCGAGGCTCGCATCGTCGGTCGAGAGCGCGAGCACGGCAAGGGCCAGGTAGTCGTAGTAGAGGCCGGCCGCGGTGTCGTCGCGCACCGCGATGTGCGCGCCGTGGAAGACGCCGCGGCCGATGCCGAGGAACAGGAAGCCGTTGAAGGTGACGTCCGCATACAGCTCGACGCGCCTGGTGGACAGGTCGGCGTGCGGCACGGGGCGAAACCCGCCGCCGAGCTGCGGCAGGTCGCCCTGCGTCCACACCGTCGTCACGGCATCCAGCATTATGCCGCCGGCGGAATACACGATGCCCTCGCCCCGGATGCCGAGCATGACCACCGACTCTCCGCCGACGGATGTCGCGGGCGGCACGTCGCCGGTGATGTGCAGCCATGCGCATTCCTGCACCCCGCCGAACTCGGCGCCGGCGCGGATCGGCCGGAAGGCGCCGCGGTCGAGGTCGGCGAAGGGGATCGGCTCGGGCGAGCGCACCACCTCGGCGTCGAGGTCGGCGACTCGGCGGTACGCTCGGCGGCGGATCGCCCGAAGACGCCGGCAGTGCACGGGATGCTTGTCGATCAGGCCGGGCAGCGTGGCGAGAACGTCGAGCATCGCACCTCCGTCGGGCCGCGGCAACGGCGCCGCGTGTGCCTGCCAGCCTAGGCGCGATGGGCGTTCACACGCCGAGGGGACGGTGGGCTACTCAGTCCTGGACGGGCTCGTCGGTCTCCGCGTCATCGGCGGCGGGTTCCTCAGCGGGTGCCTGCGCTGCCTCGGCGTGCTGCCGCGCTTTCGCCACGTCCGCCGGTACTCCGGGATATCCCGCGCCCCAACCGCTCATCACGCATCCTCGTCTTCGGGTCCGGGCGGCTCAACACCGAGCGCCCACGCTGTTCGGGACCATCCTCACGACAGACGACGGCCCCATCCGCGCAGCCCAAGTATACGGCCGCAGGCCACCGGAAAGCCATGGTTCGGCGCAGATTTCTTGCAATCGTTAGCCGATCGGCGTTCAGCGCAATGATCAAGGTATTTCTGAGTCATCCGACGTGTTTCACCGCAACTCTTGCAACTGCACTGCAACAGTTCGCTACGCTGATGACGTGGCCAAACGAGTGACGATCGCAGATGTGGCAGCGCGCGCCGGCGTGCACAAGGCGACGGTGTCGCGTGCCCTCAACAAGATGACCGAGCATCAGGTCAATCAGGCCACCGCCCGGCGGGTGCGCAAGGCGGCCCAGGAACTCGGCTATGTCGCCAACGCCGTCGCCCGGGGGCTGCGCACCAACTCGTCGATGACGATCGGCGTGATCATTCCCGACCTGACCAACCCGCTCTTCCCGCCGATGGTGCGAGGCATGGAGCACTACCTCGCACCGCGCGGCTACACGGCCCTGATCGCCAACACCGACGGCGACGACGACCTGGAACGCGCCGCGTTCGACTCGCTGTCGGGCCGCCGAGTCGACGGGTTCATCATCGCGACCGGTCGCATGCATCACGAGCTGATCGCCGACGCCTACCGCCGCGGTGCGCACGTCGTCATGCTCAACCGCGGCAGCACCGACGTGCCCTACTCGCTCGTCACCGGAAACGACGCGGCGGGCATCACCGCCGCGGTGGATCACCTGGTCGGGCTCGGGCACCGCGACCTGGTGCACCTGGCCGGCCCCAAGGATTTCACCACCAGCACCGTGCGCTCGAGCGCGTTCCTGGCCGCCGTCGGCCGGCACGCGGGAGTGACCGGGCGGCTCGTGCCCACCACGGCGCTGACCATCGAGGCGGGGCTGGTCTGCATGGATGGGATGCTGCGGCACGGCGACGTGCCCACGGCGGTGGTCGCCGGCAACGACATGCTCGCCGTCGGCGTGCTGCGCGCCCTGCGCCGGCACGGGCTGCGCTGCCCCGATGATGTCTCGGTCGTCGGGTTCAACGGCATGGACGCCACCGAAGACCTCAACCCTCCGCTGACGACGGTGCAGGTCCCCCACTTCGAGATGGGCACCGAGGCCGCCCGGCTGCTGCTGGACGACATCGCCGCCGACGAGCAGCGCAGCGTGACGGTGAGCCTGCCGGCGACCCTCATCGTGCGGGAGTCCACCGCTGCGCCGCGCCGCGCCGCGCGCGTGGCCTGACGCGCTGCGTCAGACCAGGATCAGCAGCGGCTCTTCGATGCGCCGCTGGAACGCCGCGAGCCACTGGGCGGCGAGTGCCCCGTCGACCGCGCGATGATCGACGGTCAGGGTGCACCGCATCACGGTGGCCACCGCGAGAGCGCCATCCACCACGACCGGCTGCTGCCTGGCTGCGCCGACGGCGAGGATGCCCCAATGCGGCGGATTGACGATCGCCGAGAACCCGACGGTGCCGAACATGCCCAGGTTAGAGACCGTGAACGTTCCGCCCTCGATCTCGGTCTGCGTCAGACGCTTGGCCCGGGCGCGTTCGGCGAGGTCGGCCACGGCCGCGCCCACGGCCGAGACGCTGCGCGATCCGACGTCGCGCACGACGGGGGTGACCAGACCTCCGTCGGTCGACACGGCGACGGCGACGTCGGCCCGCGAATGCTGCAGCATCCCTTCATCGGTCCAGGTGACGTTCGCCTCGGGCACGTCGCTCAGTGCGCCGGCGACGGCCTTGACGACGAAGTCGTTGACCGAGAGCTTCTGCCCGGCCAGGGTGGCGTTCACCTGCGTCCGCAGCGCGAGCAAGTCGTCGACGACGCACTCGGCGACGACCTGGAACTGCGGGATCGTGGCCTGGCTCTCGGTGAGCCGGCGCGCGATGGCGCGGCGCATGGGCGAGTGCGGCACCAGGACCGCGTCCGTGTCGACGGACGTGTCGGCGCGCGTTGCCGCGGCCGCCGGTGGGGTGGATGCCGGCTCTGCCGACGTGGACGCCGCCTGTGTCGCGGGTGCGCGGCGAAGCGCCGCTTCGACGTCACGGCGGGTGACGCGCCCCTCGGGGCCGGTTCCGGCGAGGGTCGCCAGCTCGACGCCGTTCTTTTGGGCGATCTTGCGTGCGATCGGGCTCGCGAACAGCCGCGCACCCGTGTTGCGCGCCGTTGGCTCTTGCGCCGTTGCTTCTCGCGTCGCCCGCTCTTGCGCCGCCGGCTCTCGCGCCGCGGGCTCTTGCGCCGCCGGTTCTTGCGTGGCCGGTTCTTGCGCCGCGGGCACGGGCGCCGACGGCGACTCGTCCGACACGGCGGCGGGCAGAGCATCCGGCTCGCCCCCGGCTCCGGCAGCAGACGTCAGGCCCAGCTCCTGTGCGGCGCGCGCGACATCTTCGCCGGCGTCGACCAGCACGGCGATCGGGTCGCCGACCGACGCGGCGACGCCTGCGGGCACGAGGATGCGCCCCAGGGTGCCGGCGGCTTCGGCCTCGTACTCGACGGTCGCCTTGTCGGTCTCGATCTCGACGATCGCGTCACCGACGGCGACCTCATCGCCTTCGGCGACCAGCCATGCGGCGATCGCCCCTTCTTCGGCGCCGGCGAGCACACTCGGCATCCGGATGACGCTGGCCATCTCAGTCGCCCCGCCCGAAGCCGTCGCGCACCCGCTCGAGCGCCGCGGCCACCTCTTCGGTGCGGGCGATGGCCGCCCGCTCCAGCACCTGCGAGATGCTCGGCGACGTTCCCGAACCCGTCACGCGCTGCACCGGCTGATCGAGCCAGTCGAAGAAGCGTCGCTGCACTTCGTCGGCCAGCCAGGCGCCGTACGAGGTGCCGCGGGCGCCCTGCTCGACGATGAGCACGCAGTTGGTCTTGCGGATGCTCGCACCCACCGTCTCCCAGTCGAGACTGGCCTGATCGAGAAAGCGCAGGTCGATGAGCTCGGCATCCACCCCGGTCTGCTCGATGGCCTTGGCGCAGTGCGCCACCATCGACAGATAGCTCAGCACCGTGACGTCCTGCCCCGCCCGGCGGATCGCCGCCGTGCCGAACGGCAGCTGGTAGTCGAGGTCGTCGGGGATCTCGCCCTTCTGGCCGTACAGATCGACGTGCTCGATCATCAGCACCGGGTCATCCAGGGCCAGCGCGATGTTCATCAGGCCGACGTAGTCCGCCGGCGTCGAGGCGGCCATGATGCGCCACCCCGGGCTGGTGGCGAAGATGCCGGCCGGGTCCATCGAGTGCTGCGAGCCGTACCCGGTGCCCATCGCGACCTTCGTGCGCAGCACGAGCGGCACGGTGTCGGCGCCGCCGTACATGTGGCGCACCTTGCCGATCTGATTGAACACCTGGTCGGCGGCGACCCACAGAAAATCGGGATACATGAACTCGACGACGGGCCGGAAGCGGCCGTCGAGCGCGATCCCGCCGCCCAGGCCCACGAACGCGTTCTCGCTGATGGGGGTGCCCAGCACACGGCCGGGATACTTCGCCGGCAGTCCCTTGGTCGCACCGTTCGTGCCGCCGGCCAGATGGTGCACGTCTTCGCCGAGCACGATGATGCGCGGGTCCTGCCCCATGCGGCGGTCCATCACCGCCGCGACCGCGTCGATGAACTTGCCCGGATGGGTGGGCACCGCCGTGGCCCCGGCGGCGAGGGGATCGCTGATTCGCGCGCCCTTCAACTCGGACAGATCGCCGCGCACGCCGACGTCGACGAAGGCGGGGTCCGGCCACAGTTCCGGGCGGATGCGGCGCACCCCACTGCTGGCGCCGCGGTTGGCCCCGTTCTTTTCCGCGCCCGCATCGGGTTCGGTGAGCGCGTCGATGGCCCGCGCGACAGCATCCTGCGCCTGCGTGCGCACCGCGGCCGAGGACTCGGCATCCAGCACACCCCGCCGCTGCAGCTCGGCGTCGACGCGCGCGATCGGATCGCGCTGGCGCCACTGCGCCTCTTCGTCCTTGGTGCGATAGCCGAACGCGCTGCCGGGGTACGGTCCGTTCTGGTGGAAGTAGCGGTACACCTGCGCCTCGATCAGCGTCGGGCCCTCGCCCGCGCGCATCCGCTTCAGCGCTTTCTGCATCACCAGGTGCACGGCCAGGGGATCCATTCCGTCCACACGCCAGGCCGGGATGCCGAATCCCGGCGCGCGTGCGGAGAGTCGGGGCTCGGCGGTGACCTCGGAGACGTGGGTGGAGACGGCGTACAGGTTGTTCTCGACGAAGAAGCACAGCGGCAGCTTCCACGCGGCGGCGAGGTTCATCGTCTCGAGCACCGAGCCGATGTTGGCGGCACCATCGCCGAAGTAGGTGACGGTGACATCACTGGGTTCTGCCGCGGCGGAGCGCAGCTGGCTCCACGCGTTGCCCGACGCGAACGGCACTCCGCCGCCGACGATCGCATTCGTGCCGAGTGCCCCGGCGTCGCGCCATTTGAGGTGCATCGATCCGCCGCGGCCGCTGGAGAAGCCGGGTTTGAGCCCCAGGATCTCGGCGAGCGTGCGATGCAGCAGGCCCTCGATCTCGGGGGTGACCAGCGCGTGCAGATCGAGGCCGTCGGGGGCGACGTGCTGCAGCGACTTGGCGAGGAACTGGTGGTGGCCGCGATGGGACCCGCTGACGGCATCGCCGTCATGCAGGCCGACGATCGAACCGACCGCGCCACCCTCCTGCCCGATGCTCGAGTGGGCCGGCCCGTGCACGAGATTCTCGCCGGCCAGCTCCAGCACGCCTTCTTCGAACGCTCGAATCAGCTGCAGCTGGCCGAGCATGGTCGTCAGCAGCGCGGTGTCGGCGTTCTTCCAGTCGGCGGGTGTGGTCGCCAACTCCTCCCACTGCGCGACCTGGCGCAGCGTGGTTGTGTGAGGCATGCGAGATCCTCCCTCATTGGCGTCTCTACAGTCCGAGTGTAGACCTGAAATGTATCCAATTCAATGGCAATGATCGCCAATACGCGCTAATATGTGGTTGTTCGTATCCATTGGAGGTGCGTTATGGCGCTGCCCGGCTTGCGCGGAACCGACCATGTCGGCTTCACCGTGCCCGATCTCGAACAGGCTCATCGGTTCTTCACCGAGATCCTCGGCTGCGACCACGTGTACTCGCTGCCGGGCATCACCCGCGACGATGACTGGATGCGCGAGCACCTCAACGTGGCACCGGGCACAGCGGCCACGGCCATCCGGTTCTACCGGCTCGGCCACGGTGCCAATTTCGAGGTCTTCGAATACCGCTCGCCTGATCAGCGGCAGCAGCCGCCGGCCAACAGCGACATCGGCGGCCACCACCTCGCCTTCTACGTCGACGACATCGACGCAGCGGTGCGCTACCTGCGTGAGAACGGCATCCGCGTGCTCGGCGAGCCGACCGTCAGCCAGAACGCCTCGGCCGGCCAGCGCTGGGTGTACTTCCTCAGCCCCTGGGGCATGCAGTTCGAGCTGGTCAGCTTCCCGGACGGCAAGGCCTACGAGAAGGACGCGCCGGTGCTGCTCTGGCACCCCGCAGATCCGGCGGCCTGATGGTGTCGGCGACCAAGGGCGAGTCGACGGTGGAGAGCGGTCGCATCGCGACGTGGCTGCGCACCGCGATCCTCGAAGACGAGCTGACGCCGGGCACCCGCATCCGGCAAGAAGAGATCGCGACCCAGCTCGGGGTCAGCCGCATCCCGGTGCGCGAGGCGCTGCGCATGCTGGATGCCGAGGGCCTCGTGCGCATCGTCTCCAACTCGGGGGCGTGGGTGTCGCGGCTGGACCAGCGGGAGTGCTCTGAGGCGTACCGGATGCGGGAACGGCTCGAACCGCTGCTGCTGCGCGCGAGCCTGGAACACCTCACCGACGATGACATCGACCGGCTGGGGCAGATCGCCGCTGCGATCGAACAGACCGACTCGGTGGACGAGTTCATGCGACTCGACCGGCAGTTCCACCTGGACGGCTACGCCGCCGCGCCGCCGTCCTATCTGGGCGAGGTCGTGCTGCGGCTGTGGAACACGACGCACCACTATCGGCGCGCGTTCTCGCAGCTGACCGCGGCGCCCACCCTGCCGGTGACCCGGGACGAGCACCGGCTGCTGCTGGACGGCATCCGTCGCCGCGACCCCGCCGACGCCGAACGCATTCTCGTCATGCACATCCGCCGCACCCGCAAAGAGCTCGAGAGGCATCCGGAGATCTTCGCATGACCCCTCTCACATCACTCACGACTCGTCCATCGGAGGCAGCATCATGATCAGATCGATCAACCCGACCACTGGCCAGGTGGATTTCGAGATCGCACCGCACACCCCGGCCGAAGTGGAGGAGCGATTGCAGCGCGCGACCGAAGCCGCCGCATGGCTGCGCACCCTCACGTTCGCCGAGCGGGCGCGCCGCATGAACGCCAGCGCCGACGTGCTGGCGGCCGACCGTGAGGAGGTGGCGCGCATGATGACGACTGAGATGGGAAAGCCCATCACGGCCGCCCGCGCCGAGGTCGACAAGTGCGTGAAGACGATGCGGTTCTATGCCGAGGGCGCCGAGCGCTTTCTTGCCGACGCGCCGGTGGACGACCCCGCCGCAGTGGGCGCGACCCATGCCGGGACCCGCTGGCAGCCGCTGGGGGTCGTGCTGGCGGTGATGCCGTGGAACTATCCGCTGTGGCAGGTCATCCGCTTCGCAGCCCCCGCGCTGATGGCCGGCAACGCTGGTGTGCTCAAGCACGCCTCGAACGTGCCGCGCTCGGCCCTCTACCTCGACACGCTGTTCGAGCGCGGCGGGTTCCGCGCAGGCTCGTTCGGAACGCTGCTGATCGGCTCGGCCGAGGTGGCCGCCGTCATCGAAGACCCGCGTATCGCAGCGATCACACTCACCGGCTCGGAGCCGGCGGGTCGCTCAGTCGCCTCGATCGCTGCGGCGCACGTGAAGAAATCGGTGCTCGAACTGGGCGGCTCCGACCCGTTCGTCGTGCTCGCAAGCGCCGACATCGACAAGGCGGTGCCCACCGCGGTGCTGGCGCGCACGCTCAACAACGGCCAGTCCTGCATCGCCGGCAAGCGGTTCATCATCCACGACGCCGTCTATGACGAGTTCGCCGACAAGTTCACCCGCGCGATCGCCGCACTGAAGATCGGCGACCCGCTCGAGGAGAGCACCGAGCTGGGGCCGCTGTCGACCGAGCGCGGTCGCGACGAGCTGGCCGAGCTCGTCGATGACGCCGTGCAGAAGGGCGCCCAGGTGCTCACCGGCGCCGAGCGCATCGACCGGCCCGGCTGGTACTACCCGGGCACGGTACTGGCGGGGATCACGCCCGAGATGCGCCTGTACGGTGAAGAGGCGTTCGGGCCGGTGGCGACGCTGTATCGCGCCGCCGACAACGACGACGCGCTGCGCATCGCCAACGACACCGAGTTCGGCCTGAGCTCGGCGGTGTGGACCGAAGACCCCGCCGAGCAGGAGCGGTTCGCCACCGAGCTGCAGGCCGGTGCGGTCTTCGTCAACGGGATGAGCGCCTCCTATCCCGAGCTGCCCTTCGGCGGTGTGAAGCACTCCGGCTTCGGCCGTGAGCTGTCGGCCAGCGGCATCCGCGAGTTCTGCAGCCTGAAGACGGTCTGGCAGCGCTGAGACGGGGATCGGCCCGCGACCTGCAGGTCGCGGGCCGATCCCCGGGAATCAGCGCCGGTCAGTATTGATGTGCGACGAACAGCTCCTGCGCCGGGAACTTCGTGATGATCTGCGGGCCGTCCTCGGTGACGACGACCTCTTCCTCGATCCGCGCAGCCGAGATGCCGTCGCTGGCCGGGCAGTACGTCTCCATCGCGAAGACCATTCCGACCTGGATCTCGACCGGGTTCTCCAGTGAATTCAGACGCGAGATGATGGGCCGCTCGTGCAGGCCCAGACCCAGCCCGTGCGCGAACTGCAGGCCGAACGCGGCCATCTCGCTCTCGAACCCGAAGTCTTCGGCCTTGGGCAGCAGCCGGGCGATCTGGTCGGAGCCGACGCCCGCCTTCACGCCGTCGATGGCGCCGTCCATCCACTCGCGAGCCTGTGTGTAGGCGTCGCGCTGCACCTGGGTCGCACTGCCGACCCCGAAGGTGCGGTAATAGCACGTGCGGTAGCCGTTGAACGAGTGGATGATGTCGAAGAAAGCCTGGTCGCCGGGCCGGATGATGCGGTCGGTGAAGTTGTGCGGATGCGGGTTGCAGCGCTCGCCGGAGATCGCGTTGACCGCCTCGACCTGGTCAGAGCCCAGCTCGTACAGACGCTTGTTCGTCAGCGCGACGATCTCGTTCTCGCGCACGCCGGGCTTGAGCGCCTCGACGATGTCCTGGTAGACGCCGTCGACCATGGCGGCCGCCTGGTTCAAGAGCATGATCTCGTCGGCCGACTTGATCACGCGGGCATCGAGCATGTGCTGCTGCGCGTCGGCGACCTTCAGGCCCTGCCGCTGCATCTCGAACAGGAACGGCGGCTCGACGATGTCCAGCCCCACCGGCGCGTCGGCGATGCCGTACTCGGTGAGGATCGACTTGATCTCGGTGACCGCATCGCGCATGAGTCCGGCATCCGGTGCCACAGCCCCACGGAAGCCGAGAAAGCCGGGACGGTTGTTCTCGGTCGGCAGCCACGGGGAGTACAGCTTGTGGTGGCGCACCGCCGAGCCGAAATCCCACAGCATCGGCTCGTGGTCGCGGGTGATCAGCGCGTAGCGGATCATCTTGTCGCCGAGCGCGCCGCCGATCCACGTCTGCGTCGTGTAGCGGATGTTGTAGAAGTCGAACAGCAGGAACGCGCCGCATTCGCTGGCAGCCAAGGCCGCCTGCGCACGCCCGAGCCGGTACTTCCGCAGCCGCGCGAAGTCGACCCGCTCCTCGTAGTCGACCCCCATCTGCCCGGGTGCCTGAAGAATCGTCGTCATTTACCTCACCTCGAGTCCATCGCTGACCGCCACGTCTTCGGAGACGAGGTCCACCCCCGCACCCTTGGCCACCCGCAGCAGAAGCGTGGCGAAGTCCGTGTCGCGGTTGCCGGCGCCCGCTTCGGCCGCCACGATCTGGCGGGTCGCTGAGGCGATCGGCATGGGCACGCCGAGCTCATCACCGGCGTGCAGTCCGAGATCGAAGTCCTTCTGCAGCAGCGGCATCGTGAACGTCGGCGCGAAGTCGAGGTTCACGAACGCCGGGGTCTTGTAGCGGCTGAACACCGAGCCCATCACCGAGTCGTTCAAGAAGTCGAGGAACGCCGCCCGCGACACCCCGCCCTTCTCAGCCAGCACCGTGATCTCAGCCAGCGACTGGGTGACGACGCCGAGGAACACGTTGTGGGCGATCTTCACGAGCCGGGCGACCTCGCCCTCGCCGACATAGGTCGCACCGCGGCCCAGCGCGTGCAGCAGCGGTTCGACCTGGTCGAAGGCGCTGCGCGGGCCGGAGGCTGCCAGGGTCAGCATGCCGGCCGCCACGACCTTGGGGTTGCCGCTGACCGGAGTGGCCAGCACCGCGGTGCCGACCTTCGCGGCGGCCTCGCGCAGCTCTTGGCTGGCCTCGACCGACACCGTCGAGGAATCGCAGACGATCTTCGGTGCGGACGACCCGGTGAGCAGGCCGTTCTCGCCGAGCATCACGGTGTGCAGGTCTTTGGATGCCGAGACCATCGAGAAGACCACGTCACGGTCGGCCAGCTCCACCGGAGTGTCCACGACGCGCGCACCGTACTCCTGCAGCGACTCGGCCTTGGACCGCGTGCGGTTGTAGACGGTGACGTCGTAGCCCCCCTCGAGCAGTCGGCGTGCGAGCTGGAATCCCATACGTCCGGTGCCCAGCCATCCGATCGTCATCGATGTGTCAGCCATGAGCTCCTCCTTCGGCGTGCTCCGATTCGTTGCGGTGAATCGCAACCGGTTGCAATCATCCTCCGCGATGCCGGATTGGTCAAGCGGGCCGGTGAAGTGAGCCGGGAACGGACCACAATCCACGCAGCAGACTCATCATTTCTCAGAAACACCTGGTCAAATAGCCATCTTGTGGCCGCATCCCATTCTTTAATCAAGATCCACAATCGATGCTTGACCGAAGTCATTCGGGAGAGCATAATTGCAATCGATCGCGGTCCACGGGGATTGCGGCTACAGGATTTGGACGAAGGAGTTCACATGAGCAAGGCGATACTCGACGCCATCACCGCGGACAACAGTGTGGTGCTGCTCGTCGACTTTCAGGGCTCGCTGTTCGGGGGCGTCGGTTCCGGCGACCGCGACGCGATGCACAACAGCCTGGTCGCAACGGCCAAAGCCGCGCATATCCTCGACGTTCCGGTCGTGCTGAGCTCGATCTGGGAAGGCGGCAACGGTCCGGTCATCGATGAGGTGACCGAGCAGTTCCCCGGCCAGAAGGTCTTCGAGCGCGCCGGCCAGAGCTTCGACGCCTTCGAGGACGAAGGGGTCGCCGCCGCGGTGCGCGCGACCGGGCGCAAGAAGCTCGTCGTGTCGGGACTGTGGACGAGCATGTGCTTCGCCTACACGGCCCTGCACGGCATCGAAGAGGGCTATGAGGTCTACGGCCTGATCGACGCGGCCGGCGACTCGACACCCGACGCGCACAACTACGGCCAGGCCCGCATGTATCAGGCGGGCGTCATCCCGATCACCTGGATGCCGCTGGTCTCGCACTGGATGCACGACTGGAACAACCCGAAGGCCGGTCAGCTGAAGGCGGAAGTGTTCGGTCGCTACGACAAGATGCTCTCCATCTAGGGCGCAGCCGCGGCTGGGCACACAACGAAGTGGGTAGAAGACATGAAAGAGAACTACGACGTGCCGGTGCTGATCGCCGGCGGCAGCCTGGTCGGCCTGACCACGTCGGCTCTGCTCGGCAACCAAGGCGTCACCAGCCTCGTGGTCGAGCGGCATCCCGGTGAAGCGATCCATCCCCGTGCTGCGCTGATGCTGCAGCGTTCGATGGAGATCTACCGCGGCATGGGCGTCGAAGACACCATGCGCGAGCGCTCGTTCCAGCAGTTCGATCCGGATGGCGCGATCATGGCCGTCGAGACCGTGGCCGGCAAGGACCTGGCCTGGTACATGACCCGAGTCAACGACGGCGTGCGCGACCTGAGCCCGTCGGAGCGGATCTTCGTGACGCAGATCGCGGTCGAACCCGTGCTGCGTGCGCGTGCCGAAGAGCTCGGCTCCGAGGTGCTCTACGGCACCGAGATGGTCGACTTCGAGCAGGATGCCGACGGCGTGACCGCCACGATCCGCAATCGCACGACCGGTGACGAGGCGACGGTGCACGCGAAGTACATGATCGCCGCGGAAGGCCCGCACAGCATGACCCGCGAGAAGCTCGGCATCACCCGCAGCGGCCACGGCTCGCTCTCCAAGAGCATCACGATCTACTTCCGCGCCGACGTCGGAGACCTGATGCGGGGGCGCAACCTGAGTGTGATCATGGTCGTCAACCCCGAGGTGCAGGGCTTCTTCCGCATCGAGAAGCCGTACGAGTCGGGCTTCCTGGTGGTGCACGGGGTCGGCGATCCGCAGAACCCCCGCACCGATCTGTGGGACGGACTCACCGACGAGAAGTGCGTCGAGTGGGTGCGGGCAGCGCTGGGCGTGCCCGACATCCCGGTCGAGATCTACAACGTGATGAAGTGGGAGGCGACCGCGATCACCGCGGACCGCTACCGCGACGGCCGGATCTTCCTGGCCGGCGACGCCGCCCATGAGATGCCGCCGTACGGCGGATACGGCGGGAACACCGGCATCCACGACGCGCACAATCTGGCGTGGAAGATCGCGGCGGTTCTGTCGGGAGCGGCAGGCGACGAGCTGCTGGCCTCGTACGAGACCGAGCGGCGCCCCGTCGGTGCGTTCACGGTGGAGCAGGGCTATTCGCGCTTCGTGGTGCGGGCCGTGACATCCCGTCTCAAAGACGGCATCGAGCCGGTCGTCCCCGACGACAACATCGATCTCGGCTACCGGTACCACTCGTCGGCGATCGCGTCGACGGGCGACGATGACGTGGTGCAGGGCAGTCCCCGCTCGTGGCGGGCCGAGCCCGGCACGCGTGCCCCGAGCTACGACCTCGTCATCGACGGTGAGAAGAAGTCGACGATCGACCTGTTCGGGCACGGCTTCGTGCTGCTGACCGGTTCGGATGCCGCCGCCTGGCGGGAGTCCGGAGCCCGAGCGGCCGAACAGGTGGCCATGGGCCTGACGACCTACACGATCGATGATTCGACCGATCCGACCCACACCTTCTGCAACGAATACGGCATCACGTCCACCGGTGCGGTTCTGGTGCGGCCCGACGGGTTCGTCGTGTGGCGTGCGGTGACGGATGTCGATGCCCACCCCGACACGGTCGCGCAGACGATGCGCGCCGTGCTGGGTCTGCCGGTGTCGGATGCGGTGGCCGCCTGACCGGTGACGGATGGAGAAGAGATGACGACGGCCGGCCCTGGACCCGCGGATGCGGAGGTCGGCCGCTGTCATCTCTCGAGAAGACGGCGGGGCGCGGTGCGCGCAGCCGAGGAACGATGAAGGCGGCGAAGGATGATGACCGGCGACGAGAGCGCGACGACGCTGCTGACGGGCGGGAAGATCTGGGCCGGAGCGGGCACCCCCGCCGACCAGCGGCACGAGGCGATCGCCGTCTCGGACGGCCGGGTGCAGGCGCTGGGCACCACGCGCGAGCTGCGCGACAGGTTCGCCGGCGCCACCGAGATCGATCTGGCCGGGCACACCGTCGTGCCCGGCCTGATCGACGGCCACAACCACGCGACCCGCGGTGGTGCGACCTGGGCCTGGGAGCTGCACTGGGCGGGGCTGACCTCGAAGGACGCGGCCCTGGACAGCATTCGACAGGCGGCCGCCCGCGTCGGCCGCGGCCGCTGGGTCACCGCGATCGGCGGCTGGCACCAGACGCAGTTCACCGACACCTGGCTGCCCACGCGGGCCGAGCTCGACACGGCGGCGCCGGACAATCCCGTGTATGTGCAGTCGCTGTACGAGGTCGGCATCGCCAACAGTGCGGCCATCGACGCCGTGGGTCTGCGCGAGGAGGCCGACCGACTGTCGGCGGCTGCGGTCGAGCGCGACTCCACCGGGGCCCCGACCGGGGTCGTACAGGGGCTGCCCGCGTTCAACCTGTTCCTCGCGGCGGTCGGAACGCCGAGCCTCGACGACGAGGTCGCCGGCACCCGGGCCATGGTGCACGACTACGCCGCGCTGGGACTCACCGGCGTGTGTGACCCGGGCGGGTTCGGCATGAGCCGAGACCGCTACGCGGCGGTGCGGCAGCTGCAGCGCAGCGGCGACCTCGACATGCGCATGCGCCTGTTCGGCTCGGCGACGACGCCCGGCGACGAAGTGCGCCAGGTGAACGGCTGGCTGGCCGGACTGCATGACGACGTCGACGACGACTGGCTGCGCATGATCGGCATCGGTGAGGTCGTGCACTTCGGCTGCCACGACTTCGAGGGCCTCGACGATTTCGAGATCACAGACGCGTCCCGCGACACGCTGCAGCAGATCAGCGGCGCCGTCGCCGCACATGGTGTGCCCATGCACATCCACGCCGTCATGGATGACAGCATCGGCATCATCCTGGACTGCTGGGAGGCGGTGGACCGCGTCACGCCCATCGGCGACCTGCGCTTCTCGTTCGCCCACGTCGACCGGATCAGCCCCCGCAACATCGCCCGCGCCAAGGCGCTCGGGGTCGGCGTCGTCATCGATGCACGCCTGGCCTTCCGGTCTGCGGCGTCGCAGGCCGTGTGGGGCATGGAGCCGCTGCACACCGCGCCGCCTCTGCACGACATCGTGTCGGCCGGGCTGCCGCTGGGCGTCGGGTCGGATGCGACCCGTGCCTCATCGCACAACCCGTGGCTCTCGTCGTGGTGGTTCATCGCCGGTCGTTCACTGGACGGCACGTCGCAGCGCGACGGCATCCACCTTCTCGACCGTGAGCGCACTCTGACCGCCCAGACGCTCGGCAATGCCTGGTTCTCGTTCGAAGAAGACCGCCGCGGCGCGCTGCGGCCCGGATGGTGGTCGGACCTGGCCGTGCTCAGCGACGACTACTTCACCATGCCCGAGGATGACATCCGCGGCCTGCATTCCGAACTGACCCTCGTCGGCGACCGGATCGCCTTCTCGTCCGGCGAAGTGACCGACCCGGTGTGAGATCGGTCAGGCGGCTGTGAGGTCAGCGCGTCAGTGCCGCTGAGCATTGCCGCGCCCGCTCAGCCAGCCTCGGCGGCCCGCATGGCTTTTCGCAGTCGGGGAAAGTCGACGGCCACGGTCCGCCAGAGCACCTCGAGGTCGATCCGGCCGTAGTGGTGCACGACGAAGTCACGATTTCGTGCCGCCTGCACCCAGATCGGCTCGCGGAATCGCGCGGGATCCGCCTGCCTGAGACGCTTCGCGAGTCCGCCGACGCGGGAGCACAGCGCTTCGAACGCGAGCGCGAGCGCCGCATCTGTTCGGTAGGCATCCTCGCCGCGCGCAATCAGCGCGGCACCCTGGTCGAGGGCAGCAGTCAGGTCGACAAGCCATCGGGCGACACGCTCGGCGTCGTTCACAGCGGCAGCGCCTCTCGCAGGATCTGCGCATCCGCCTGGGCGTCGAGCGAATTCGCCGAGACGACATGCACGATCCGGCCGAGCAGGAGCTCGGCATCCATCTCGAATTGAGCCAGGTCGAACAGGGATGCCTCGGCCCCCGGTGTCACGAGCAGATCGACGTCGCTCATCTCGGTCTGATCGCCGCGCGCGACGGAGCCGAACACTCGAACGTCGCTGAGGCCTGAGGCCGCTGCCAGTCGGCGGATCAGCGGCGCGAGCGCGCGCACGCGTGCGAGGTCGACCACCGCGCTCGCCGAGCCGGCGCGGTATTGCGCGAACGGCACGAGAACCGCTTCCGGCTTGCGGTGCGACCCGACGATGACGGGTTCCGCATCAGCGTCGGCGCGGAACCGGCGCAAGATCTCGGAGAGGCCGGCTCGAGCACGAGCGACAGGTATGACATCCATGACTCTCCTTTATGTACATATTGTTGCACATATCGGTACACTGTCACCGTGACTCAACCGGTGGACGAGGGGCCGTTCTTTCACGGCACCAAAGCGGAGCTGCGCGAGGGTGACCTCCTGACCGCGGGCTTCCACTCGAACTACCGCCCCGAGATCGTCATGAACCACATCTACTTCACCGCGCTCGTCGACGGCGCCGGGCTCTCCGCGGAGCTCGCCGCCGGCGACGGCGCGCCGCACGTCTACGCCGTCGAGCCGACCGGCCCGTTCGAGAACGACCCGAATGTGACCGACAAGAAGTTCCCGGGCAACCCCACCCGGTCATATCGCAGCACCGAACCGCTGCGCGTCGTTCGTGAGGTCACCGACTGGACGCGGTTGACTCCCGAAGCGCGGCGGGAGTGGCAGGAGCGGCTTGCCGGGCTGCTCGCTGATGAGCGCGGCGAGATCATCAACTGAGTCGCCGTGGTGGGCGTGGGCGTCTCGGTGCGTCTCGACTCGCTGCGCTCACTCAACGAATGGTCGCACTTCGTCCGCTTCGCTCACTCGACGACTGGGCCTACCCCGCGCTCAACGCATGTGCTTGACAGATCACGGAGTTCCTTTTAGCCTTTCTTCACGACTTAACAAAGGAGTGAAATGGGTGCTGCGGGACGATCACAGACGGACGTCAACCGCTCGGCGATCCTGGCGCATCTCGGTGCGCACGGCCCCGCATCGCGTGCCGAGCTCGCCCGCGCACTCGACGTCTCCGCCGCGCTCGTCACGCAGCTCACTCGCGACCTGCTTGCTGACGGGCTGCTCGAAGAGCTCAACGAGGCCCGCAGCGGCGGCCGCCCGGCGCGGATGCTCGGGCTCGTCTCGCACGACATCACCGCGCTCGGGGTCAAGGTCGCGCCCGACCATCTCGCGTTCGTCGAAGTCGGCATCGACGGCGTCGTCCGCCGCTCCGAGACCCGGCCGTTCGACGCCGTCTCACCGCTCGCCGTGCCGCATCTGACCGACCTCGTCGCCGAGTTCATCGCCGCGGGCGAATCCGACCGGCTCATCGGCGTCGGGGTCGGCCTGCCCGGGACGGTCGCCGAGCAGGGAGTCGGCGTCGTCGACTCCACCCAGCTGCGCTGGAACCAGGTGCCGCTCGGCGAGCAGATGCGCCGCGCCCTCGGGCTGCCTGTCGTCGTGGAGAACAACGTCAATGCGCTCACCGTCGCCGAACAGCTCTACGGGCAGGGCCGCGACTTCCGCAACGTGCTCGTCGTCACGGTCGGCAACGGCGTGGGCGCCGGTCTCGTCGCCGACGGTGTCATCGTCCGCGGTCGTGCCGGCGGCGCCGGCGACCTAGGCCACGTGCCGGTGCGCGAAGACGGCCCGCTATGCCAGTGCGGCAACAGGGGCTGCCTCGAAGCGATCATCGGTCAGGCGGCTCTGGTGAACGATGCGCGGTCCATTCGACTGCTCGGCGAGTCAGAGGGCATCGACGAGCTGCGTGGCCTTGCGGACGCCGGCAACGATGAGGCGAGAGAGATCTTCGCCCACGCCGGACAGCAGCTCGGCCGCTCGCTGGCCGGCGCTGTGAACCTGTTCGCTCCTGACATCGTCGTGCTCTCCGGCGAGGGGGTCGAAGCCTGGAGCCACTGGTCGACGCCGTTCGAGCGGGCCCTGCGCAGTGCGCTGGTGCCCGGAAAGCGGGGCACGACCGTCGCCGTCGAGCGGTGGCGGGATGACCGCTGGGCACAGGGCGCCGCTGCACTCGTGCTGGCGACCCCTTTCGACTCGCAGGGCATCGCTGGCGAACAGGGCCGACTCGTGCGCGAGCGGCTCGTCGCCTCCATCGAGGCCAGGCCATGAGCACGATGACCATGCAGCCACCGGTGGCTGCCCCGCCGGCGCCCCCCGCGACGGCGGGCCGACGCCGCGTCCGCAAGACGAAGTACCTTTTCACGGTCGCGGTCTTCCTGCTGCCCAGCCTCATTCCGCTGCTTGCGTTCGTCATCGGGCCGATGATCTCCGCGGCATGGGCGAGTCTGCACTCCTGGAACCTCATCAGCCCCATGACATGGGTCGGGCTCGACAACTATGCTCACCTGCTTACCGATCCGGCAACCGGGTGGGCATTCCTGCACACCGTGTACTACATCGCGGTCTACCTCCCGCTCGTCTACATCGGCGGCCTGGCGCTCGCACTCGCCCTTAACACCAAGCTGCACGGCCGCTCGTTCCTTCGAGGGATGTACTTCCTCCCGGTCATCACCAGCTGGGTCGTCGTCGCGCTCGTCTGGCGGTGGCTGCTCAGCCCCAGCACCGGCGTGGTCAACACCGCGTTGGCATGGTTCGGCATCGACGGGCCCGGTTGGTGGGCCGACCCGGCCTGGTCGATGCCGGCGGTCATCTTGGCGTCCGCATGGAAGGACCTCGGCTTCGTCATGGTCATCCTGCTGGCAGGCCTGCAGTCCATCAACTCCGACCTCTATGAAGCTGCGGCGCTCGACGGCGCCGGCTGGTGGCGGCGCCTGTTCAGCGTGACGCTACCGATGCTGTCACCGTCGACATTCTTCGTGATCGTCCTCTCGCTGATCAACGGTTTCCAGGTCTTCGACCAGGTGTATGTCATGACCGGTGGCGGCCCGAACAACTCGAGCGAGGTCGTCGTGCAGCAGGTGTACGACCTGACGTTCCGCTACGGGCAGGCGGGGATGGCCTCGGCACTATCGTGGCTGCTGTTCATCGTCATCCTGATCGTGACGCTCATCCAGTTCTACGGCCAGCGCAAGTGGGTGAACTATGACTGACACCTCACGCCGCAACGTCGTCAGCACGACGCTGCTGTACGTCGTGCTGATCGCCGGCGCGCTCATCATGGTGTTTCCCTTCGTGTGGACGGTCGTCACATCCATCACCCCCGGAGCGACGCTGACCACCACGCCCAAGCTCATCCCCGACAACCCGTCGCTCTCGCCATACTTCGACCTGTTCGACCGGGTTCCGTTCGCGCAGGTCATCGTCAACTCGCTCATCATCGCCGGGGCCGGAACGGTCCTGCAACTCATCACGAGCGCGATGGCCGCCTACGTTTTCGCACGCATGCCCTTCCGCGGCCGCGGCGCCGTGTTCGTGCTCTACCTCGCGACGATGATGATCCCGTTCCAGGTGCTGATCGTGCCCCTGTTCGCCGAGATGAAGGCCCTCGGACTCATCAACACGTACCTCGGCGCGATCCTGCCCACCATCGCTTCGGCGTTCGGCGTGTTCCTGCTGCGCCAGGCGATGAGCACCGTGCCGTATGACCTCGACCAAGCCGCAACTATCGACGGCGCCGGGCACTTCCGGATCTTCTTCCAGATCATGCTTCCGCTGATCCGCCCAGCCCTCGCCACCCTCCTCGTGTTCGCGTTCCTCGGCACCTGGAACAGCTTCCTGTGGCCGTTGATCATCTTGCGCACGCCGCTCATGCAGACGCTCCCTGTCGCTCTGACGAGCCTGCAAGGAGAATTCGCCACGCAATGGGATCTGCTGATGGCGGGCTCGGTCATCAGCATCCTGCCGATGTTCGCGCTGTACATCTTCGCCCAGAAGTACATCATCCAGGGAGTCGCCGGCACCGGCCTCAAGTGATCTCTCACCCGACACACATCAAAGGAGACAACCCACTATGAACAAGACAGCAATCGCGGCCGGCAGTGTCGCGATCCTCACGGCGGTCGCGCTGACCGGCTGCGCATCCTCGAGCGGAGATGCGGGCGGCGCGACCGACTCCGGCCCCGTCACGATCACCTACTCGGACTTCATCTCGAACGGCGGCAATGAGAAGAACCTCCAGAGCATCGTCGACGCATTCCAGAAGGACAACCCGAACATCACGGTCAAGGTCACGACCAGTGACTACGCGAACTACTTCACGAAGCTCCAAACCGACCTCGCAGCCGGCACGCAGGCTGATGTGTTCGATGTCGACACGGGCAGCTTCGCCAATATCCAGGCATCCGACGTGCTCGCCCCGCTGAAGGGCGTGGACGCCGCCAAATACCGCACGTCGCTCCTCGACACCTACAAGGTCAACGGCGAGCAGTACGGCCTGCCCACCTCGTTCTCGAACGTCGTGCTCTTCTACAACAAGGACCTGTTCGACAAGGCCGGAGTCGCCTACCCGACCGCCGACTGGACGTGGAGCGACGAGAAGGCTGCAGCCCAGAAGCTCACCGACAAGAAGGCGGGAGTGTGGGGCGACTATCAACCGGTCACATACAACGAGTACTACAAGGTCGTCCAGCAGACGGGCGGCTCGTTCCTGTCCGACGACGGCAATGGGGCGGCGTTCAACTCTGATGCGGGGAAACGAGCCGCCGGCTGGCTCGCCGACAAGTCGGGCACGGTGATGCCGACGGCCGCGGACGGCGCCGGGACGCCGGACTTCGACAGCAACCTGTTCAAGAAGGGGAAGCTTGCGATGTGGCACACCGGCATCTGGATGTTTAGCCTGCTCGGCGACCTGCCGTTCGGTTGGGACGTCGCGGTCGAACCCGGCGACACGCAGAAGGCCAGCGCCACGTTCTCGAACGCCGTCGTGGTCTCTGCAAGCACGAAGCACAAGGCGGCCGCACAGAAGTGGGCGGAATACCTGAGCAGCTCCGAGAAGATGGTCACCGTGCGCCTCGACGCCGGCTGGGAGCTGCCCCCGATCAGCGACGCCTCCCTGCTGAAGCCCTACCTGGAGAAGACGCCGCCCTCGAACCGGAAGGCCGTGTTCGACTCGCTCGAGAACATTGCCGTCGCGCCGCAGCTGGGCGCGCAGTCGCAGCAGATTCAGGATGCCGTCACCAATGCCCTCGGCGAGATCGCGGCCGGGCGTACCACGACCCAGAAGGCCATCCCTGCGCTGGCCGATCAGGTCGACGCGCTCCTGAAGTAACCGGACCGGCCGTGCCCGCCGTCCGTGGCGGGCACGGCCCCTCTACGAAAGACACCTCGTGACCGACACCACTCGTGGCCGCACCGCGGTCGACGTTGCCGCGCTCGCCGAACGCAGCATCCACCTCATCACGTCTCTGCAGACGTCCGAGGGCGCTTACCCGGCAAGCCCGACGTTCTCGGCCTATGTCGGCTACAGCTGGCTGCGCGACGGTTCATTCATCGCGGATGCAGCCTCGGCGATGGGGGAGATCGCATCGGCGGACCGCTTCTACGACTGGTGCGCCGACGTCATCGGGCGGCGTGCGGACACGATCCGTGCGATCGTCGATGAGGCGCGCGCCGGGCACCCGGCGCCGGCGGCACGGATGCTTCCGGCACGGTTCACGTTCTCCGGCGGCGACGGCGCAGATGAGTGGTGGGACTTTCAGCTCGACGGCTACGGCACGTGGCTGTGGGCGCTCGTCGAGCACCTCGTACGGCACGGCCTCGACGGTGCGCGATATCGCGAAGCCGTGGCGCTGAGCGTGGAGTACCTGCTCGCGTCCTGGCGGCGCCCCTGCTACGACTGGTGGGAGGAGCACGCCAAGCATGTGCACGTGTCGACGCTGGCCTGCATCGCAGCGGGGCTGAGCGCCGTCGCGGGCGCGAAGCTCGTCGACGCCGAGCAGGCCGAGCACATCCGAAGCGAGGTCTCGGCGCTGAAGGCGCTCATCGCGGCGGAGGGCATCGCCGACGGGCACCTCATCAAGTGGCTGGGCAGCACGGCCGTCGACGGGAGCCTTGCGGCCGCCATCGCGCCGCTCGGCATCGTCGAGCCCGGCTCCGAGCTCGCCCGGCGCACCGTCGCCGTGCTCGAATCGCACCTCACCGTCGATGGGGGCGTGCACCGCTACCTCGGCGACACGTTCTTCGGTGGGGGCCAGTGGCCGTTGCTGTCCTGCTTCCTCGGGCTGGCGCATCTCGCCGACGGCGACCGCCAACGGGCGGACGAGCTGTTCGAATGGGCCGCGTCCACAGCGACCACCGACCTCGACCTACCCGAACAGACGTCCGGTCACCTGATCGCGCCGGGCATGCGGCAGGAGTGGGTGGACCGCTGGGGCCCTGTGGCGACGCCGCTGCTGTGGAGCCACGCCATGTTCCTGCGCCTGGGCATCGCCCTCGGCCGCATCCCCGCCACCGACACAGAAGGACCGATCCGATGATCCGCCACCGTCCTTCGGGATCCGGTCACCCCTACTCGATCGACACGGAGCAGCGCTCGCCGGTCGTGCCGCTCGTCGGCGGGAGCGTCGCCCTCGGGCTGCGCGCCGACGCCGGCGTCGAGTCGGCGGTGTGTGTGCTCGAGTGGCGCCCCGACGACGGTGCCGAGCCCGTCGTCGAAGAGCACGCGCTCGGGCGCGTGGCGACGACCTCGCGTGGCCGTGTCACCGACGGCGGGCACCTCGCTTCGGCGGCGGCCCGGCTGGCGCGTGCCGCCGGCGGCTGGCAGACCATGATCGACGACCTGCGCGCGGACGGCACCTACCGCTACCGGTTCATCGCGGCTCGTGCCGACGGGCGCACCGAACGCACCCGGTGGTTCGACTTCCGCGCAGCCCAGTGGCGTGCCGCGCCGGACGCGGTTGCCGAGCACGGCCGCGCACGTGTGCTCGCCGACAGCACCGAAGTGCTGCACGACGGTCAGCGCGCATGGCGGGTGCGGTTCGCTCTGCCCCTGGGCGCCGGCGAGCATATCGCCGGGTTCGGCGAGCGCCACGATGCGGTCGACCAGACCGGCAAGAGCCTCGATGCCGTCGTCTTCGAGCAGTACAAGAGCCAGGGCGCCGAACGCAAGACCTACCTGCCGATGCCCTTCGCACACGTGACCGGTGGGGCGGGCTGGGGTTTTCATGTCGACACGTCGCGACGGGTGTGGTTCGACCTCGGCGAGACCGACCCCGGTCGCATCCTGGTCGAAGCCGCCACCGCTGCCGACGGCAATCTCGCCCTGCGTCTGTTCGACGGCAGCCCGGTCGAGGTGCTGCGCGCATTCCTCGACCGTGTCGGCCGCGCCACAGAGCTGCCGGCGTGGGTGTTCCGGCTGTGGGCCAGCGGCAACGAGTGGAACACGCAGGCCGAGGTGATGCGCCAGATGGACCTGCACGCCGCGCACGACGTGCCGGTGGGCTCTCTCGTCATCGAGGCCTGGAGCGACGAATCCACCTTCACGGCATTCCGCGATGCGCGCTACGACGTCTCCGCAGACGGCGCACCGCACCGCCTGAGCGACTTCACCTTCCCCGAGGATGGCGCGTGGCCCGACCCGAAGGCGATGGTCGACGAGCTGCACGACCGCGACATTCGGCTGCACCTGTGGCAGATCCCGCTGCTGAAGATGCGCCCGCACCCGACCGGGCAGCTGGCAGCGGATGCCGCGGCCGCGGTGCGCGAGGACGTCCTGATCCGCGAACCCGACCCGCGCGGCGGAACGCGCCCCTACCGCAACCGCGGATGGTGGTTCCCACTCGCGCTCATGCCCGACCTCACCGACGAGCGCGCCGCGCACTGGTGGACCGAGAAGCGCCGCTACCTCGTCGAGGAGCTCGGCGTCGACGGGTTCAAGACCGACGGAGGCGAACACGCCTGGGGCGCCGAACTCGTCTACCTCGACGAGCGGCGCGGCGACGAGAAGAACAACCTCTTCCCGGTCGGCTACGCCAAGGCGTATGGAGACCTGCTCTCGTCGGCCGGAAAGGCGCCGGTGACCTTCAGCCGCGCCGGGTTCACCGGTTCGCAGGCGCACGGTGCCTTCTGGGCAGGCGACGAGAACTCCACCTGGGACGCATTCCGCTGGTCGATGAACGCGGGCCTGTCCGCAGCATCCTGCGGCATCGTCTACTGGGGCTGGGACATCGCGGGCTTCTCCGGAGACATCCCGTCGGCCGAACTCTACATGCGGGCCGCGCAGGCGTCGACATTCGTGCCGATCATGCAGTACCACTCGGAGTTCAATCACCACCGCACGCCGTCGCATGACCGCACCCCGTGGAACATCGCCGAGCGCACAGGGGATGAGCGGGTGCTTCCCGTGTTCCGCCGCTTCACGCAGCTGCGCGAACGGCTCGTGCCGTACCTGTCGGGTGCTGCGACGGACACCATCGCAACCGACATGCCGCTCATGCGCCCGCTGTTCTTCGAGTGGCCCGACGACCCGAACGTCTGGACGGCGCAGACCGAATGGATGCTGGGGTCTGGGCTGCTCGTCGCACCGGTGCTCGAGGAAGGGGCCGCCGTGCGCGAGGTGTACCTGCCTGCCGGCACGTGGATCGATGTGTGGACGGGGCAGGGGCTCGAGGGCGGACAGACCGTCACGGTACCGACGCCGTTCGACCGCATCCCGGTGTTCAGCCGCGATCGTGGGCTGCTCGGACTCTTCGAGGGGGTCGTTCTGCTGTGAACGGCTGCTCGTTCAACGAGCAGTCAGCGCAGCCGCCTTGGCGCGCAGCACACGCTGCTGTGCGGCGTTCGTGCAGAGGGATGCCGCGGTGAGCAGCTCGGCCCGTGCCTCGTCGAGGCGTCCGAGCCGGGCCAGCAGTTCGCCGCGGACGCTCGGCACCAGGTGCGAGCCGCGCAGCGCGCCGGCCTGCTCGAGCGCGTCGACCATCGGCAGCGCCTCGGCCGGCCCCTGCGCCATCGACACCGCGACGGCCCGGTTCAGGTCGACCACCGGGTTCGGGGCCACCCGGCGCAGGACCTCATACAGCGTGACGATCCGCGCCCAGTCGGTCTCGTCCACGCTCGGCGCGAGGGCATGGCACTGTGCGATCGCCGCCTGCAGGGCGTATGCGCCCCGACCCGTTCCGCGCGCGCGGGCCGCGGCATCCGCCCGCTGCAGCAGTCCGACGGCGCGCTGGATCTGCGCGCGGTCCCACCTCGAGCGATCCTGGTCGGCCAGCAGCACGGGCACGCCCGACGCGCCCACGCGCGCCGCGAAGCGCGACCGCTGAAACTCCAGGAGCGCCAGTAACGCGAGCGGCTCGGGCTCGCGCGGCAGCAATCCCACAACGACCCGACCCAGCCGGATCGCCTCGTCGGCCAGGTCGGGCCGCACCCAGCGCTCGCCCGCGGTGGCGGCGTAGCCCTCGGTGAACACGAGGTACACCACGCCGAGCACCGCACTCAGCCGGTCGGCGAACTCGTTCGGGTCGGGCGTCTCGAACGGCACCCGGGCCGCAGCCAGCGACTTCTTGGCTCGGGTGATGCGCGCCTGCACTGTCGGCACGCCGACCAACAGCATCCGTGCGATCTCTTCCGTCGTCAATCCCGCGACCACCCGCAGCGTCAAGGCCACCTGTGATTCGCGCGACAGTGCCGGGTGGCAGGCGGTGAAGATCAGGCGCAGCACGTCGTCGGCGATCGGCTGCCAGTCGTCGTCGGATGCCTCCTCCAGCGTGCGCGCGATCGCTGCGTACCGCTCGTCGAGGCGCTCGCGCCGCCGCCACGCGTCGATCGCGCGGCGCTTGGCGACGGCGGTGAGCCATGCTCCCGGATTGTTCGGGATGCCGCTGCCCGACCACGCGGCGAGGGCTTCGAGCACCGCCTCTTGCGTGACATCCTCGGCCAGACCGAGGTCGCCGGTCATCTTGGCGACGGATGCGGTGATCCGTGGACCTTCGATGCGCCAGACGGCCTCGAGCCTGCGCTGCACGTCATCCATCTCACTTGCCGGCGGCCTGCGCGCGCCACTCCTTCCCCTTCTGCACGTACTCGTTGTCGGCGAACGCGTCGAAGTCGGCGTCTTCGTGCACGCGCCGCACTTCGAGCTTGCTGCCCGGTCCCAGCGGGCACCGCTTGGCCCACTCCAGCGCCTCGTCGGCGGTCGCGGTCTGGATGATCCAGAAGCCGTTGAACAGCTCGTGCACCTCTCCGTAGGGGCCGTCACTGACGATCGGCGGCTGGCTCCCGAAGTCCACGACGTACCCGGGTTCGAAGGCAAGGCCCTCGCCGGCCACCATCACGCCTGCCGTGATCATGGACTCGTTGTACGCGCCCATCGCGTTCAGCACCTCGTTGAAGTCGAGCTGCTTCGACGCCTCGACCGCCTCGGCCGTGGCCCGCATGATCAGCATGTGCTTCATCTCGCTACTCCCTGTTCGGTGGGGGCCGTTCGCCCCCTCTCACTATCGCGTCGAACGGGAGCGAAGGGAATCGACATCGTGCGCAGAACCCGTGCCATTCGGCGAGGGGGAGTCTGCGCGAGGTCGCGATGCGCGAGGTCGCGGCATCCCGCGCTCAGCGCGTGAGCAGGGATCCCGATCGTGATGATCAGCCGCGCGGCAGCGGCGAGTAGAACGTGAGCCCGTTGCCCTGACTGTCGTACCCGACCGCGCGTCGCTCGTGGGCGTCGTTGTAGGGGCCCTTGGCGATGCCGCCGCCGTTGTCGTCGAGCGCTGTGGCATCGGCATCCACGTCGTCCGTCTTGATGCCGACGACGACCTGACCGGGGATCGGGTGGTCGAGCGCGGTCGCCAGAGCCAGCGTGATCGTGCCGCCGTCGAGCGCGGCGAAGTGATTGCCGTCGCGGAACTTCAGAGGAAAGCCGAGCGTCTCGGAGTAGAACCGGATCGATTCATCGAGGTCCTCGGTGGACAGGATGATCATCTTCACTTGGCGGTCGGTCATGACGGCTCCTTCGACAACGTGGTGGCTTCGACGCTACTCGGCGAGAGCGGCGTGTGAACGGGGCGGGGAGATTCGACTCGCTTCGCTCGCTCAACGGCCGCGCGGCGGCGCAGCAGGCGCATCGCGTTGGCGATGACCGCCAGCACCGACAGCTCGTGCACCAGCATCCCGATCGCCATCGTCACCCCGCCGAAGACCACGCCTGCCAAAAGGGCCGCGACCGTGATCATCGCGACGGCGACGTTCTGCCGCATGACGCCCACGGTGCGCCGGGCCAGAGACACGGCCTGCGGGAGCTTGCGCAGGTCGTCCTGCATGAGGGCGACGTCGGCGGTCTCGATCGCGACGCCGGTTCCGGCCGCACCCATGGCGACGCCGATGTCGGCCACAGCCAGCGCCGGAGCGTCGTTCACGCCGTCGCCCACCATCGCCACCACGTGACCCGCCGCCTGCAGCGCGCGCACGGCCGCGAGCTTCTGCTCGGGCAGCAGGCCGGCCTGCACCTCGTCGACGCCGACCTCTGCGGCCACCGCCGCGGCGACCCGTGCAGCGTCGCCGGTCAGCATCACCACGCGGCGAACTCCCGCGCGATGCAGCCCTGCGACCATCGTGGCCGCCTCGGGGCGGATGCGGTCGGCCATCGCCAGCACCGCGACCGGGCGTCCGTCCACGGAGACCGCCATCGGCGTGCGGCCCGCGGCGGCGAGCCTGTCGACAGCGGTCGCCAGCCGCTCGTCGACTTCCACATTCTCGGCCTGCAGCAGCGCCAGGTTGCCGATCGCGACCCGCCGGCCGTCGACGGTCGCGACGATCCCCTTTCCGGGCACCGGTTCGGTGTGCTCGGGCAGGCCAGCCGCCGGCACGCCTTCCCGTGCGGCGGCTTCGAGCACGGGGCGGGCCAGCGGGTGCTCCGACCCGGCTTCGGCACGAGCGGCCAGGGCCAGCACGCGTCGCCGGTCGTACGTGTCGTCGAGCACGACGACGTCGGTCAGCTGCGGAGTGCCCTCGGTGAGGGTGCCGGTCTTGTCGACCGCGACCACGTCGATCTTCGCGGCGGTCTCGAGATACTCGCCGCCCTTGATCAGGATGCCGTCCTTGGCGCCGCGGCCGATGCCGGCCACGATCGCCACCGGAATCGAGATCACCAGAGCCCCCGGACATCCGATCACCAGCAGCGTCAGCGCCAGCACCACGTCTTGCATGATCAGCCCGAGGGCCAGCGCAAGCAGGATGATGCCGGGCGTGTACCAGGCCGAGAACCGATCCATGAACGCCTGCGTCTTGGCCTTGGCATCCTGTGCCTCCTCGACGCGGTGGATGATGTGCGCGAGCGTCGTGTCGGCGCCCACGCCCGTCGCCCGCACCTGCAGCACGCCGGCCGTGACCATCGTGCCGGCGAACACCTGGTCGCCGTCGGCTTTTTCGACCGGCAGCGATTCGCCGGTGATGGATGCCTCGTCCACGGCACCCGCACCGTGCTCGACGACGCCGTCGACGGGTACCTTCGCACCGTTCTTGACCAGCACCGTCTCGCCGATCGCCACCGAGGCGGCCGGAACCTCATGCTGGCTGCCGTCCCGCAGCACGATGGCTGTGTCGGGCGCGACGGCGACCAGCTCGGCCAGCGCGGAGCGGGTCTTGTTGAGGGTCGCCGCCTCGAGGGCGTGCCCGATCGCGAACAGGAACGTGACCGCCGCGGCCTCCCAGTGGTTGCCGATCACGACGGCCCCGATGGCGGCCACCGATACGAGCAGGTCGATGCCGATGACCTTGGCCCGCAGGGCCCGCACGGCCGAGACGACGATCGGCGTCCCGGCGACCATGGCCGCAGCGATCATGAGAACGTCAGCCCACGGCAGAGCGCCGGCGGGCGCCGGACCGACAAGGCCCGACACCGCGAACGACGCGAGGATCAGCGCCCCCGCAGCCGCGGGGATACTCCAGCGGCTGCGGATCAGGCGTCGCACGGCGCTCATGGCCATGGCCTTAGAACGCCGACGGGGCCGCGGTGTAGCCGGCCTTGCCGACGGCGGCGACGAGGTCGTCGACGCCGATGAGGGTGGGGTCGTGGTCGACCTCGATGCGCGACGATGCGAAGTGCACCTTCACGTCATCCACGCCGTCGAGCCGGCCCACCTGCTTCTCGATCTTGTTGACGCACGACGGGCACGAGAAGCCCTCGGCCCGCAGCGTGGTGTGGGTGTTCATGGCCTTTTCCTTCCTTCTGATCGCGTCGGTTCGTGCGATCGCCTTCACGGTATGAGGGATGCCGAGGGCGAACCATGACGCACGTCAATCGACCGCAGATCGGCCGGGTGCGACATCCTGTATCCGGGCCGCGGTGCGCGATGCGCGGCGTCCCGATTCGGGAGGGACCGACCGCGGTACCCTCGGACCATGGCGACCTCAGCGCCGCAACCGGGGCCCCGCCGCCGCATACCGCTGCGCGAGCTGCCCCTGCCGCATGTGTGCCCACGGCCGGTGCGGCTGTGGGCGCTGCAGCGCGCTCCGTATTTCGCGGGGCTTCCCCTCGACGACCTCGAGCGCATCGACGGCCGCATGCAGGTCACCCGGTACCGCGAGGGTGAGAGCATCTATCGCGCGGGCGACGCCGCCGAGCACCTGTACATCGTCGCCGAAGGGCGCATCCGGCTGAGCCAGACCACGGTCGCGGGCACTGAGTCGGTGGCCGACATCCTGGGCCCTGGCGAGCTGTTCGGCGCGATGGGAACGCTCGGCGAGCCGGTGCATCTGCAGACGGCGACTGCGATCGTCACCTCGTGCGTGCTGAGCATCGGCCAGCAGGAGTTCCGGACAGTGCTGTCGACCCATCCCGGAGTCGGACTGCACGTGCTCGACGACGTGGCCGCACGCTTGGTGCGGGCGCACACCGACATCAGCGGACAGAGCACCGACACGGTCGCCCAGCGGGTGGCCACCGCGCTGCTGCGCCTGGCCGACAAGCTCGGCGAGGATCGGGGGGATGACGGCGTGCTCATCGAGGTGCCGCTCTCGCGTGCGGACCTCGCGGGCCTCGCCCGTTCGACGCCGGAGTCGGTGTCGCGGGTGATGAGCCGGTGGCACCGCGAGGGCGTCATCGTCTCGGGTCGTCGGTGGACGGCGATCCGCGACCGTGCGCGCCTCGAGGCCGAGGCGGGCGGCTGAATCGGCGCGGTGCTGTGCACAGCTGCGGGGATTTTTCCCGACACGCCGGGAAACCGGCATCCGACCTCCGCGTGTCGGGAGAATCCCCGCTCGTGTGTCCGGGCGCCGGTGCCGCCCACGAACACCGGACCGCTGGGATCATGGGTCCGGAACGATGAGCGTGGTGGGTGTCGCTGCCGGTGGAGGGGTCGGCACGGTGAGCCTGAGCCGGCGGCGTGGTACTCGACGAGCACGGCTTGCCTTCGCTGTTCCCCGGCGGGGGCGGCGTGCTCGTGGCCGCACCGAGCGCTGCGCCAGGACTGTTCGTGCTCTGAGCTGAGGCATGGGAAGAGGAGCGCGCGCTCGAGCACTGACGCGAGGTTGTTCTTACCGTGGACTTGTTCGCCGGCTCGCAATCGTCACTGTGCGAGGTAGCCGCCGTCGACCGGTATCGAGACTCCGGTGATGTAGGCGGCACCAGGGCTCGCCAGATACGCGACGGCCGCCGCAACGTCGGCGGGTTCGGCGATGCGTCCGAGAGGGATGGCGGATGCGACGTGCCGCGCGGTCTCGGCGGGGTCGGCCTGCTCGGACACCCACTGCGCGTACAGCGGGGTATTGGTCATACCGGGTGCGACGGCGTTCACGCGGATACCCAGCGGCGCGAGCTCTACGGCGGCCGCCTTGGTCAGCGCCAGCATCGCGCCCTTGCTGGCGCTGTAAACGCCCATCGTCGGAACGCCGATGCTGGCCAGCCGCGAGGTGATGTTGATGATCGCTCCGCCCTCGCCCTGACGGCGCATCACGCGACCTGCGGCCTGCAGACAGGCGATCGCCGCGAACGTGTTGGTCTCGAATGTCGCTCGGATCTCGGCATCCGGCGTGTCGAGAAGCACGCCCGTGTGATCGATTGCGGCATTGTTGACGAGGACGTCCAGGCGACCGGCTTGGTGCACGCACGCCTGCACCAGCTTCTCGGCTGCTCCGGACTCGGTGAGATCGGCGCCGATGAACCGTGCCGTCGGCCCGAGATCCCCGGCGACGGCGTCGCCGCGCGCTCGCGAGCGGCCACTGACCACCACGGTGAAGCCGTCGTCTGTGAGCCGGCGCGCGATCTCGATGCCGATGCCCGAAGTGCCGCCGGTGACGAGGGCGACGCGAGAGGGATGCTGTGGCATGCCGTGTCCTTTCAGTGTGAATCCGGCCGGGTGAGATCTGGGCGGCCCGGTTCTGCGGGTCCGCCCAGACTCCCGTCCATGTGTCAGCTCTGGGCCGACCGACCGGCCCCCACCAGCGTCTCGCCCTTCGCAAGACGCATTGCGTCATCAGTGCCCGGCACGATGTTGCCTCGCAGCGACCGGCCGGCGGTCTCTTTGAAGGTCAGCACCGAGATCAGGCCGATCAGACCCGCGATCGCCAAGTACCAGCCCGGGATCAGTACGTTGCCGGTCGCCCCGACCAGGGCCGTGTTGATCATGGCGGCCGTGCCGCCGAAGATCGCCGTCGAGATGTTGTATCCGACCGCGAAGCCCGAGTAGCGCACGGCGGTCGGGAACAGCGCCGGCAGGGTCGCCGAGATCGAGCTCTCGAGGATCACCAGGCACAGGCCGAGAACGCCGATGCCGACCAGCTGCGCCCAGAATTGCGGTATCTGGATCACCATCACCGCCGGCACGGACAGCACGGTGAATCCGAGGCTTGCCGCGATGAGCAATGGCTTTCGGCCGATCCTGTCGCTGAGCGCTCCGAAGGGCACGATGATCACGACCATGACCAGTTGGATGATCACGAGCGTGAAGTTCGACAGAGCCACGCCGTGCCCGAGCGTCGCGGACAGGTACGACGGCATATACGTCAAGACGAGATAGAACGCACTGTTGAGCAGGATGACGAAGCCGAAAAGCTTCAGCACCTGACCCGGGTACTCCTTGAACAGCGTGCCCAGTGCCCGCAGTGCTGACTGGTTCACCGCCGTCTTCGTCGAGTCGGCGGTGAATGTCTCGGACTCGTGCAGCGACGCCCGCATCCAGAGCCCGACCAGGCCCAGCACGAGCGTCAGCAGGAACGGCAGGCGCCACCAACCAGCCATCATGCCGGCGTCGCCGACGATGAGCGTCATGAGCGTGCAGAGCACGGCGGCCGCGCTGAACCCCACCAGGGTCCCGAACTCGAGGAACGATCCGTAGAAGCCGCGTCGATCGTCGGGCGCGTGCTCGGCCATGAAGACGGCAGCACCGGCATACTCACCGCCGGCCGAAAAGCCCTGCACCATGCGCAGGAGCAGCAGCAGCGCCGGGGCGAGGAATCCCACGGCGTCGAACGTCGGCAGCACACCGATGAGCGCCGTAGAGAGGGACATCATGAGGATCGTGAAGACGAGCACCTTCTGCCGGCCGATCCGGTCGCCCAACGGGCCCAGGATGATTCCGCCGAGCGGGCGGACGAGGAACGAGACGGCGAAGGTGGCGAAGGCGAGGACGAGCGGCAATGCCCCCTCGTTGTCGCCGAAGGTGAAGAACAGCTTCGAGAGGTAGACGACGAGGTAACCGTAGATGCCGTAATCGAACCATTCGGTCGCGTTGCCGATGGCAGATCCGGCAACGGCCTTGCGCGTCGTGCTGCGCTGCAGTGGTGTCAGGTCGATATCTCGCGTGCGGACCGGGGGCTCCTGCACATTCGTGCTGTCAGAGGTCATACTCTGCTCCTTTGCGTGTTGACCGTTCTCAGGGGGTCTTCTCACCGGACGGCCGATACAGCCGCACGGCGATCAGGGCGTATGCCCGTGCTGCGGCGGCAAGGTCGTCGACGGCGACGGATTCGTCAGGCTGGTGAGCTTGCGTCGCCACGTCGCCTGGGCCCAGCACAAGGGTGGGCACCCGGTTGTGTTCGGCGATGAAGCCGCCTTCGCAAGCCGCGGTCCACACGCCCGTTCGGCCGGTGCCACCGGCCGCACGCAGCGCATCGCACACGACCTCGACGGTGGCCGAGTCCCGGTCGATCGAGAATCCGGGCATCACCATCTCGACCGCACCCGACACGCTGATGCGGTCACCGCCCGTTCGGGCCGCGATCCGTGCGTGGGCGTCTGTCAGCAGGCCGACAAGGATCCGCTCGGGGTCTTCGCCGGGCAGAGTGCGCCGGTCGATCGTCAGCGTGCACCGATCCGGCACGATCGAGGTGCCATGCCCGCCGGTGATCGTGCCGACGCTCCACGTCGCGCATCCCAGCACCGGGTCGGCGGCCGAGGCCAGGCGTTCGCCGTCTGCCTCGATGGCCGCGATCACATCGGCCGCGCCCAGGATCGCACTCGCACCGTCGGTGGGACGGCCGGCGTGGGCGCTGGCGCCGTGCACGTCGATACGCAGGTTGATCGCGCCGCGGCATCCGGTGATCGCCACCATGCCGGTGGGTTCTGCGGCCACGCACGCGGCGTAGTGCTCGGGGGCAGTCGTGGCGATGTGATGCCGGATGCCGGTGGCATCGGCTTCTTCATCGACGGTGCACAGCAGAGTCATCGACACGTCGGGCAGTTCGGCATGCACGGCTGCCATCGCGGCGGTCACGGCAGCGAGTCCACCCTTCATATCGGTGGCACCGCGGCCGATGATCAGTCCGTCCCGTCGCCGCGCGGTGAACGGGTCGGCCGTCCACCCGACGCCTGCGGGCACGACGTCGCTGTGCCCGAGGAACAGCACGCCACCGGTGCCCTGCCCCATTCGGGCGACGAGGTTGGGGCGGCCGGGGTGCACGTTCTGACGGGCGGTTCGAGCGCCCGCGGCGCGCAGGGCGCTGTTGAGAACCTCGACGGCGGCGTCTTCGCTTCCTCCGGGGTTCTCGCTGGCGGCGCCGATCAGTTTCGCAGTGAGGTCGGCGACCTGCTCGGCGTCGATGCGAGCGAGGATCCGCCGTTCGAGTGCGGTGGTGGCATCCCGAACTGCGGCGTGTGTCGTGGCACCCGGACTATCACCGCGGGTCGCCGCACCCCCTGTCGCGGCGACCCGCGGAACCGATCCGAGCTGGGCGCTCACGGCGCCACCTGCTCGTCAACGGCTGCGGCCAGGCGTGCGACACCGTCGGCCATCCGTTCCGGTGTCGATGTCGCAAAGCACACGCGCAGCGCGTTGCCGAAGCGCCCCGACGCGGCGAATGCCGGCCCTGGGATGTAGGCCACCCCGTGGCGCAGGGCCACAGGGAACAGCTTCTGGGTGTCCAGCGCCGCCAGGCGCCCTTGCAGGGCGACCCAGAGAAAGAAGCCGCCCTGCGGATCGGTCATCGTGACATCGTCGCCGAACTGCGCCGTCATGATGCGCCGCATTGCCTGCTTGCGTTGGCGGTAGACGCCCCGGAGGCGCGTCAGATGCGCGTCGAGCAGGCCCTCAGACAAGTAGTCCGCGACCATGCGCTGGGTCGGCACGCTCGTGCACGTGTCCATCGCCTGCTTGGCGTCGATCGCCTTCGCGCGCAGGGCCGGATCAACGTCGACCCAGCCCACCCGCAGCCCTGGGGCGAGGATCTTCGAGAACGTGCGCACCTGGACGACTCGGGGATTGCCCGGCGACAGCTGCGCGAATGCCGGAACGTCCTCGCCGTCGAATCGCAGCGCCCCGTACGGGTCGTCGTCGACGATGACGGCATCCCACTCCTCCGCCAGTTCGAGCAGCAGCTGACGCCGCGCGAGGCTCATGGTGGTGCCGGACGGGTTCTGGAAGTTGGGGATCGTGTAGATGACTTTCGGAGCGCGGCCCGCCCGGGCGACGATGTCGGGCAGGTCCTCGACGATCATGCCGTCGGCGTCGACCGGTGCCTCGATGACTTCGGCCTGGTAGCTTAGCGCCGTGCCGATGCCGTTGGTGTACGTCGGTGCCTCGACCACGACGAGGTCGCCGGGATCCAGCAGCAGCTTGAACGCCAGGTCGAGGCCCTGCATGCCCCCGGTCGTGATCAGCAGGCGCTCGGGCTCGGTGTCGATGCCCAGACGCTGCTGGAACGCCTGCACCTGGGCGATCAGTTCGGGCTCTCCCTCGGTGGCGCCGTAGTCGTACCGCCCCGGCGCGTGGGCGCCGAGCAGGCGGTCGAAGTCTGCCGTCGGGATCAGTTCGGCGTTCGGCGCACCCATCGCGAACCGAACGATGTCGTGCTTCTGTGAAGCCAGCAAGGCGGTGGACGAGTCGATGATCGACCCGATCATCGTGCGGGTGCGCGACGCCATCCGGATCGTCGATGTCGGTGTGCTCACAGTTGCCTCCCTGGGCTCAGAGTGATCAGCGCCTGCGGCGCGTCGGTGAAGACCTCTACTCCGGTGTCGGTGACCCGCACCGCCTCGGACACCTCGAACCCGTACCCGCGCATCCACATGCCGGCGATGAGGTGGAAGGTCATGTTCTCGGCGAGTAGTGTGCGCTCGCCGGCACGTACACTGACGGTGCGCTCGCCCCAGTCGGGTGGGTAGCCGATGCCGATCGAGTACCCCAGCCGCGAACTCTTCTGATACCCGGCGGGCTGGATCACCGAGGTGAAGGCCGCGGCGACGTCTTCAGCGGGGATGCCGGGACGCACCGCGGCGATCGCGGCTTGCAGTCCCGCGACCGTGACCCGGGCCAGCCGGTCGAGCTCGGCGTCGGGACGGCCGATGATCGCGGTGCGTGCCAAGGGGGCGTGGTACCGGTGGTGCACACCGGCGAGCTCGATCGAGATCGGCGCGTCGGCCGGAATCGGGGAGGCGTTCCAGGTCAGGTGCGGGGTGTCGGCGCCGGCGCCGGTGGGGAACATGGGCACGATCGCCGGGTAGTCGCCGTCTGCATTCGGGATGCCGCGTGCCTGTGCCGCCAGGACGTCAGCGGCGACTTCGTTCTGTGGGCGCCCCGGCACCAACCCTTCGAGCGCGGCGCCCATGGCGGCCGACGCGATCCGTCCTGCGACGCGCATGAGCTCGACCTCGGCGGGTGACTTGATCAGCCGCACCCGGTTGACGAGCTCGGCCGAGTCGTCGAGATGCCAGCCGTCGACGGTGGCCAGCGCCTGGAAGGTGCGGACGCTGAAGAACGCGCTGTCGCCTTCGACACCGATCCGTCCGGGAGCGGTCAGCCCGTGTTCACGCAGGGTCTGGGCCATCCATTCGCCGGGGTGGCGGTCGGAACGGTGCACAAGGTCTTCGGGGTAGCCGACGATGCGGTCCGAGGACACACCGGTGGCGGTGCGCCACGCGCCCACGGCGTCCATCTCGCGCAACATGAGCAGCGGTGCGCCCTCAGCGGGCAGGAACAGCGTCTGCGGCACGTAGAACGACCAGGCGTCATAGCCGGTCAGATAATGCAGGTTAGCCGGGTCGGCCACGATGAGGCCATCGAACCCCTGCGCTCGCAGCTCCTGTTGTACGCGCGCCTGCCGAGCAGCGAATTCCTGCGGGTCGAACACGTACTCCCGTGGGCCGGCTCCGTCGTGCTGCATCGGGTCACTCCTTCGTGAGGGGGCGGCGCCCCTGCTGATGTCCGCCAGGCTATGAGCCTCGATCGTTTCGAGGAACAGGCTTTCGATTGCTCTTATCGGTAAGCTCAGCTTCATGGTTGAATGATCCGCGTCAGAACTGCGTGTTCGCCTGGTGCGGGATGGAGAGGATGCCGCAAATGCTCGACGTGCGACGGCTCGTGCTGTTGCGGGAGATCGAAGCGCGCGGCAGCATCGCCGCGGTCTCGCGCGCGCAGGGGATCAGCTCGTCGGCGATCTCACAGCAACTGGCCAAGCTCGAGTCAGACGTGGGCATGCGGCTGCTCGAGCAGTCCGGGCGCACGGTGCACCTCACCGAGGTCGGCCGGCGCCTGGCCGAGCAGACCGGCCGCATCGTCGCGTTGCTGGAGCATGCCGAATCCGATCTCGAACAGCGTCGCGATCGGGTGCAGGGGGTGGTGCGCGTGAGCGCATTCAGCACGTTCGCACTGCGCTATCTGCCCGAGCTGGTCAGTCGCCTGCAGCGCACGCATCCCGATGTCGTCGTCGAATTCTCGCAGGCCGACCCCGAGCAATCCGTTGAGACGGTCGCCGGGCGCCGCGCCGATGTCGCCGTCATCGACGAATACGAGCAGATCCCGCATCAGATCGACGTTTCGATGACGCGGACGCACCTGCTGCGCGAAGTCATCGGCGCCTGGGCGCCGCGCCCACTGACGGACTTCGCCGACCTGAAGTCGATGCCGTGGGTGTTCGAGCCGTCCGGCAGCGACGCCGCACTGTGGGCCACGCGTCTGTGCCGCATCGCCGGTTTCGAACCGCAGGTGCGCTTCGAGTCGCCCGACCTGCGCGTGCATCAGAGTCTGGCCGCATCGGGGCTCGCCGCCGCGTTCCTGCCGGAGATGCTCTTCGACGCCCCCGGCGCGAACCTGCAGCGACCGGCCCACCCGGTGCGGTGGCCGCATCCGGGCGGTGCCGAACTGCACCGCGACGTCTACGCCGTGGTGCGTCGTGGTGCGCAGAATCGTCCCGCCGTGGCGGCGGTGCTCGGCCATCTGGTCGACATCACCGCACAGCCGTCGGCAGACGGAGCGATGGGTGCCACGGATCGGTGAGCCCCGCGGCATCCATCGCTCTCATCGACTGATCACAGCGCGCCGAGCGCCTCTCGCAGAATATGCAGCGCCTCGTCGATCAGCTCGTCCGAGATCGTGATCGCCGGCAACATGCGCAGCACGTGATGGTGGTCACCGCCGGGCAGCGCGATGAGTCCTCGCTCGGCGACGAGCGACAGCATGCGTCCGAACGCCACGGGATTCGGTGATCCGTCTTCGTGCACGAACTCGATGCCGTGCAGGCCGCCCAGACCCCGCACATCGCCGATGATGGGGAAGTCGTCCTTCAGCGCGAGCAGCCCGTCGTGGATGCGCTCGCCGACGGCACGTGCTCTTTCGAGCGTGCCTGCCTGCTGCAGCTGGCCGAGGATCTCGACGGCCGCCGCGCACCCGACCGGATTGCCACTGAACGTGCCGCTGAGACCACCGGTGATCATGGCGTCCATGATCGGGGCACGGCCGGTGACGGCCGAGACGGGAAAGCCACCGGCGATCGCCTTCGCCGTCACGACCAGATCCGGTTCGAAGTCGAAGTGCTCGCTCGCGAACAGTGTTCCGGTGCGCCCCAGTCCCACCTGGATCTCGTCGGCGATGATCACGATGCCGTGGCGGTTGCACCACTCCTGCAGCGCAGGCAGGAACCCGTCTGCTGGAACGATGACGCCGCCTTCGCCTTGAATGGGCTCGACCACCAGACAGGCGAGGTTCTCGGCGCCGGCGGTGACCTCGAGCCGCTCGATCGCCCGGCGGGCCGCTTCGGGGCCGGTCAGGCCGTCTCGGTACGGGTAGGAGTTGTTGGTGCGATAGATCTCACCGGGGCGGGGACCCGCACCCGTCGCGTAGGGCGCGTACTGGTAGTTCATGCCGAGAGTCATGTTCGTGCGACCGTGATAGGCGTGGTCGACGACTGCGACGCCGTTGCGCCCGGTCGCCGCGCGTGCGATCTTCACGGCGTTCTCGATGGCTTCGGCGCCGGTCGAGCTGAGCACCGAGCGCTTCTCGAACGAGCCGGGCGCCATGGCGTTGAGCAGTCGGCACACCTCGACGTACGACTCGTAGGGCGTGATCGTGAACAGCGTGTGCGTGAACTTGCGCGTCTGAGCGATCGCCGCCGCGACCGCGGCGGGGTTGACATGGCCCAGCGTGAGCACGCCGATGCCGGAGCCGAAGTCGATGAACTCGTTGCCGTCGACGTCCGTGAGCACCGAGCCCGACGCCGACGCGATGTAGACGGGAATGGCCGCACCGACCGACGCCGACACCTCCTGGGCGCGCGTCTTCTGGATCTGGCGCGAACGTGGGCCAGGGATCTCGGTGCGTACGCGCGGTGCGAATGCGGTGGTCGTGGTCATGGCATCCTCCTCAGGATCCTCCGGTGGGAACGGTTCACGCCGCTCAGGCGGCCGCTGCGACGGACTCGGCCGTTGCTGCGGGAAGGTCGGGGTGGGCCTCGGCGACGCCCGCGTGGGTGATGCGCCCGGCGCGAATGTTCAGACCCGACTGCAGTGACGGATCGGCACGCAGCGCCGCGTCCAGCCCCAGATCGGCCAGGCGCCGGACGTACGGCAGTGTCGCGTTCGTCAGCGCGCGGGTCGCCGTCTGCGGAACACCCCCAGGCATGTTCGCGACGCAGTAGTGCCGGATGCCGTCGACCGAGAAGATCGGGTGTTCATACGTCGTCGGATGGGAGGTCTCGAATGCGCCGCCCTGGTCGATCGCCACGTCGATCAGCAGGGCAGACGGCTTGAGGAGTCCCAGGTGCTCGCGCAGGAGCACTTTGGGCGTGGCACGGCCGGGCACCAGCACCGCCCCGATGACGACGTCCGCGCCGGCCAGCTCGGCGTCGACGGCCGCAGCGTCCGACATCACGATCCGCGCCCGCGCGCCGAACAGATCGTTCAGCTGCCGGATACGGTGGGCCGAGGTGTCGAGGATCGTCACCTCGGCCTGCATGCCCAGGGCCAGCAGCGCGGCCTGCGTGCCGACCACTCCACCGCCGATCACCACGACCCGGCACGGCGGCACGCCGGGCACCCCGCCCAGCAGCACTCCCGGCCCGCCGCCGGGACGCGCCATGCCGCGCGCCGCCGCATGCGCGGCGAGGCGTCCGGCGATCTCGCTCATGGGCGTCAGCAGCGGCAGGCCCGTGGCATCCTGCACCGTCTCGTACGCGATCGCGCTGGTGCCTGCGTTGAGCAGGGCCTCGGTCAGTGGGCGGTCGGCTGCCAGGTGCAGGTAGGTGAACAGCGTGAGGTCGCTGCGCAGGAATTCGTACTCCGCCTCGATCGGCTCCTTCACCTTCACGAGCAGTTCGGCGCTGTGCCATGCTTCGGCTTGACTGACCAGCGTCGCGCCGGCGAGGCGGTATTGGTCATCGCTAAAACCACTGGCGGCACCGGCGCCCACCTGCACGCGCACGTCATGGCCGCGGCGGGTCAGGTCGGCGGCGCCGGCGGGGCTCAGGCCCACGCGGGCTTCTTGCGGTTTGATCTCGGTGACGACGGAGATGCGCATCGTTGGGTTCTCCTCTTATAAGTGAGTGAGTGGATTGTGGACGGGTGGACTGTGGCGGCGGTCACGTGGTCGTGCGGCGGGCCACGTTGTAGAAGCGCACGTTCTGGTACTCCTCGAGGCCCTCCTCGCTGCCCTCGCGACCCAGACCCGACTGCTTCACACCGCCGAACGGCGCGGCAGCGTTCGAGGGCACACCCTGGTTCACGCCGACCAGGCCCGTCTCGAGGCGGTCGGCGACGTTCAGGGCACGGTCGATGTCTTGCGTGAACACATAGCCGGCCAGGCCGAACGGAGTGTCATTCGCACGCGCCACGGCCTCGTCTTCGGTGTCGAAGCGCTGGACGGCGGCGATGGGACCGAAGATCTCGTCGCGGGCGACGGCGGAATCCGGCGGCACGCGATCCAGCAGCGTCGGGGCGAAGAAGTGGCCGTCGCCGGCAAACGCAGTCCCGCCTGTGCGAAGCTCGGCTCCCCGGGCGACCGCGTCGTCGGTCAGCGACTGCATGTGCGCGACGGCGCGGGCGTCGATCAAGGGGCCGAGCACGACCCCGGCGGCGAGGCCGCTGCCGACTGTCGCGTCGCGCAGGCGCTCGGTCAATCCCTCGACGAAGGCGTCGGCGATGCCGCTTTGCACGTAGATGCGGTTGGCGGCGATGCATGACTGACCGCCGTTGCGCATCTTCGCCGCGCACGCGCCGTCGACGGCGCGATCGAGATCGGCATCGTCGAACACGAGCAGCGGGGCGTTGCCTCCGAGCTCCATCGACGAGCGCAGGACGTTGTGCGCCGCAAGGCCCAGGAGCTGTCTGCCCACCGGCGTCGAGCCTGTGAACGACACCTTGCGCACCCGCGGGTCGGAGAGCACTGCAGTGCTGAACGCGGAGGCATCCGACGTCGTGACGATCTGGACCAGCTCGTCGGGCACGCCCGCGCGCCTGGCCAGCTCGACGGCATAGATGGTGGTGAGCGGCGTGAGCGTTGCGGGCTTGACGACCGCGGCGCATCCGGCGGCCAGCGCCGGGGCGATCTTGCGCGTGGCCATCGCAAGCGGGAAGTTCCAAGGCGTGATCAGGACGCAGAGGCCGACAGGCGAACGACGCGTGATGATGTCGGCGTTGCCCTCTGGTGCTTCACGGAAGTTTCCGCCCGGTCGCACGGCCTGCTCGGCGAACCACCGCACGAAGTTCGTGCCGTAGAGGACCTCGCCACGCGACTCCGCCAGCGGCTTGCCCATCTCGAGCGTGATGAGATGCGCGAGCTCGTCGCTGTGTGCGACGAGCTCCTCGTACCAGGCGTGCAAGATATCGGCGCGGTGCCGCGCCGTCGTCTTCGCCCAGGCTGCGCCCGCCGCATGTGCCGTGCCGACCATCTGCAGCGCAGTGACGACGTCGGTATCTGCCACATGCCCGATCACGGAGCCGGTGGCCGGGTCTTGCACGGCGAGGCCCTGCTCGGGGAGGTGGATGCCGTCCGCCACCCGTGCCGCGACGCGGAGGGCGGATGCGTCGGCGGCGAGCGGTTCGGTCAGCGTGCTGCTGGTCATCGGCGTCGGCCCCTTGCATGGATCTATTCGGTTTACACGGATCCAGCGGCGCGTCTGCGCTGCTGTCGCCTTCACGGTACGGAGGCCGACACGTAATTAGAAGCGGCCATTGCTTACTGAGACTCGTAAGTTTCGCTTCGTGGATGAGGTTCGTCGCGTCAGGCCCGTCGCAGGGAGGCGGAATCTCCGTTCCTGAGTTCTCGAGTTCGTTGGGCCGCAGCGGGTACCGCGGCGCCGTCAGCCTCGTCATGGCGAGGAGAACGACCATGCTTCGCGATGTCGCACGGCGCACGCCGACCACGGTTGCGCGTTCGGTATGGAACTCGGGTCAGCCGTCGGCCGAATCCTTCTGGTGAGCCGACCGCAGGCGCCTCACTCCATGGGCATCACAAGCGAGATCCGCTGCGCGGCGTCCTGAAGCGCCGGCAGCCATCGCTGCAGAGTGTCGACCGTCGCGCGGAATGCCGGCGCGGCAATCGAGATCGCCGCGCGGGCAAGGGGAACGGGATCGCGCATCACGGGTGCGGCTATCGCCCGGATGCCGACTTCGTGCTCTTCGTCGGCGATGGCCCAGCCCTGCTGGGCGACCTTCGTCAGTTCGCGGCGGAACTCCGCCCTGTCCGTGATGCTCTTCGCCGTGAACGCCGTCAGATCGAGGGTGTCGACGAGGTGGCGTCGCGTCTTCTCAGAGCTCATCGCAACGAGCACCTTGCCCTGCGCGGTGCAATGCAGCGGGCCGAGCGTGCCCGGGCTGCCCGTGACGCTGACGGAATGTGGACCGCGGACGTAGTGGACGTAGAGCTGATGTGTGCCGCTGAGCACCGCCATCAGGGTCGCTTCGCCCGTTTCAGTGGCCAGATCCTCGAGAATCGGCCGTGCGACCCCGGTGAGTCCACGGGCCTGGGCCACGGTCTGGCCCAGCACGAATGTCTCGAGTCCCAGCGTGTATCGGCGCGTGCGCTTGTCGAGTACGGTGTAGCCGCGTTGCGTCAGCGACGTGAGCAGCCGGTAGGCCGTGCTCAACGGCACTCCGCATTCGTCTGCGAGCTCCGAGGCTTGCCTGCCCGCGGCATCCACCGATACCGCATGGAGCAGGTCCAGGGCCTTGTCGAGCATATTGCGGTGGCCGTTGGGCGTTTCCGCAGTGAGTTCAGTCATGCCTTATTACGTGTTCTTCGCAAACGTCTGGCCGGTGCCCGCCTTTCCGCTGAACGTCATTCCCTACCTCTTCCTGGTGACGATGCTGATCGCAGTGGGTTGGTTCCTTTCCCCTGCGGCGACGTCATCCTGAGGTCGTCGATCGCATCGGCAACACCGAGACGGACACGTTGCAGGGCGTCGGCGCGGTTGATCGGCCGGGCGCAGGGCGGTGTCGGCGCACCGCCAGCAAGGGTGGACGCGGGCCGCCCACGTGGGTAGCGTGGGCAACGTCGCCGACCTCCGTTCGGATGGCCGCCGATGATCCCTACGGCAGGAGGCATCATGCGTGCAGTGGTCTTCGAGCAGTGGAAGATGCCACCGGTTCTGAGAGATGTCGACAAGCCCGCTCCCGGCCCCGGCGAAGTCCTGCTGAAGATCGCCGGGGCAGGCGCGTGCCACTCCGACGTGGCGGTGTTCCACGACTACGACGAGAGCATGGCGCCGCCTCAACTCAAGCCCAGCTACACGCTCGGGCACGAGAACTCGGGCTGGATCGAAGAACTCGGCGAGGGTGTCACCGGTCTGAAGGAGGGCGACGCGTTCCTCGTGTACGGACCGATCGGGTGCGGGCACTGCCCAGCGTGCTCGCGCGGGCAGGACACCTACTGCGAGAACGTCGCCGACATGCCGTACCTGGCAACCGGCCTCGGCCGTGACGGTGGCATGGCCGAGTACATGACGGTGCCCGCGCGCAACCTCGTGCCGCTCGGCGATGCCGATCCTTATGCGGCTGCGCCACTGTCGGACGCCGGGCTCACGCCCTACCACGCGATCAACCTGTCGCTTCCGAAGCTGGCCGGCGGCGGCAAGAGCACGCTGGTCATCGGGCTGGGCGGTCTCGGTCTGGTCGCGGTGCAGATCCTGCGCGCGATCACCGGTGCCACCGTGATCGCCACCGACATGAAGCCCGAGGCGATGGCCCGGGCCGAACAGTTCGGCGCGGTCACTGTGCCCGGAGGAGAAGGGCAGGCCGCGCGCATCCGCGACCTGACCGGCGGCAAGGGCGTCTCAGCCGTTTTCGACTTCGTCGGGGTGGCGCCCACGATCGCCCTGGCGATGGGCACTGTCGCTCGCCAGGGCCGAGTCACGATCGTCGGCATCGCCGGCGGCGCGTTCGAGTGGAACTTCTACAAGACTCCATACGAGGTCGATCTGACGAGCACCTACTGGGGCACGATCGAAGAGCTGCATGAGGTGGCCGCGCTCTACCGAGCCGGGCAGATCGCCCCCGACGTCGAATACTTCTCGATGGATGACGCGCTGACCGCGTACCAGAAGCTCCAGGACGGCCAGATCGCCGGTCGCGCAGTGGTCACGCCGAACGGGCGCTGACAGGCCCGGTCGGGCCGGCGTGGCCGGCGGGCGTTCCGACTCGCTCGCTCAACGGCTGCGCGTGCACAACGCGCCGCTGATCCTGTCGTTCCTGGGCCGCTGGTTCATCGACGACAACCGCGGCGCGGTGCCTCTGGGCGCACTCGTCTCGGGGCTCGGCGACGACCTGTTCGCGATCCACCGCAGCACGCCCGAACGCTATGCGCAGGATGCCGCGGTGTACATCGATGACTGGTCGGACCCGAAGGCGAGGCCGAGGCGAGCGGCTGAATCGGCGCGGTGCTGTGCACAGCTGCGGGGATGTTTCCCGACACGCCGGGAAACCGGCATCCGACCTCCGCGTGTCGGGAGAATCCCCGCTCGTGTGTCCGGGCGCCGGTGCCCGGGATGCCGGGGGTGGCCCTGGTCGTGTCCGCCGTCTATGCCCGGCTGCGCCCCCTCGTGCCGCAGCCGGGATTGGCCGCCGGGGTCGCTGGCGCCGCCGCGGGAGTCATCGCCGATCTCACCTATCGGTGGCTCAAGGTGCCCGAGGCGGCGATGGCCATGGCCGGCATCATCGTTTCGGCTCGCTGCGCTCGCTCGCTCGGCGGCCGGGCGGCGTGAGGTGCCTCAGGGGTCGTGGCGGGGCTCGTGGCTGACCAGGCCCACGGTGTTGCCCTCGCTGTCGCGGATGAACGCCTGCCACTCGTCGGTGTCGACCGGACCGAGCGAGTCATCGACGTGGGTGTAGATGACGTGCGGGTCGTCCACGATCTCCACGCCGCGATCCCGTGCGGCTGCGACGGCGTGGGCGACATCATCCACCAGCAGGTACACGACCGTCGACGGCGCGTCCGGCTGCAGCAGCAGCCGGGTGGTGCCCAGGTTGAAGAAAAGCAGGTCCGGTGACCTGAACCGGGCGGCCGGCTCTTCACCGAGCAGCTGGGTGTAGAACGCCGCGGCGCGGTCGAGATCGTCGGCGTGCTGGGCGACCTGAACGATGTGCATGGCGATGACCCTTCGCTGGCTGCTGGCTCAAGTATGCCCCTGCGCGGTCGTTGTGACACGGCCCTCCTCGAGACGGCCCGGCGTCGACGCGGGCCCCCTCGGTAGACTGGGGGTACCGCGCGCCGCACCTGAGTGGACTCGTTTCGATGCGGCGTCCGGACTCCCCGAGACGAGGAGGTGGACATGCTTCGCGACGACGCGCGGCGTACTCGTGCCACGGTGCTGCGATCGGTCTGGCAGCTGATCAGCGACAGCGGCAGCGACAAGGTCAGCGTGGACGACATCGCCGACCGCGCCGGTGTCAGTCCCGCCAGCGTGTACCGGCACTTCGGCAGCAAGCAGAAGCTGATCGACGAGGTCTCGGTCGACCGCTGGCGGCGCGCGTCGCGCTGGGCGGCCGGTTCCGGCGACCCGAAGCGCGCCCTGATCGACATCATCACGGTGCTCGATCGGTTCTCGCTCATGGTGACCGCTGATGCCGACTTCATCGCCGCGGCCGGTGTCGACGTCGGTCAGACGCCGATCGCCATCCTGCCGGTGCGTCAGGAGTTCAGGCAGCGCTTCGACCACCTGTGGACCACCGCCGCCGACGCGGGCCAGATCGTGCCGTGGGCCGAATCGATGGATCTGATCGAACTCGTGGGCGGCATCCGCGACCCGCACCGTCGGGTGCCCAAGCTCACGACGCTGATCAACGGCTTCTGCGCCGCGCGCATCGACATTTCGCACGTCGCGCGGGCCGTGCTGACCCGCTGATCCGCCCCTGTCGGCGCGAATCTGCGAGGAACCGGCGCTCCGGCTCTCACTTCGCCGAGGTGCCGACCGCGCCTTTCGTATGGTGTGGGCATGGCGGACCATGATGTGCCCCCGCTCGACGCGGGGCTGAACGACCTGGCCAGGCGGCTGCGCAGCCGTGAGCTGACCGCGACCGGCCTCGCGACGGCCCTGCTCGATCGCATCGCCGAGCGCAGCGGCGAGCCGACCTTCGATGGCGCCCCCGGCGCCATCAACGCCTGGGCGCACCTGGACGCCGACACCACGCGGCGCCAGGCCGCCGACGCCGACCGCCGCCTCACCTCCGGTGACCAGTCGCCGCTGTGCGGCATCCCGATCGCCCTGAAAGACCTCTTCGCAGTCGCGGGTCTGCCGCTGACGGCGTCGAGCCGGGTGCTCGAAGGCAACGTCGCCGATGCCGACAGCGCCGTCTGGACCGCGCTCTCGAATGCCGGCGCCGTCTATGCCGGGCACACGCACACGCACGAATTCGCCGCCGGCGGCACCACCGACCAAGTCGGCAACCCGTGGCGCCTCGCCCACAGCGCCGGCGGCTCCAGCGGTGGATCGGCCGCCGCCGTCGCCGCCGGCATGGCACCGGCCGCGCTCGGCACCGACACGGCGGGATCGGTGCGCATCCCCGCCGCGCTGTGCGGCGTCTCGGCGTTCAAGCCCACCTTCGGGCGCGTGTCGATGGACGGCATCATCCCGCTGGCGCAGACCCTCGACCACGCCGGCCCGATCGCCCGCACCCTCGCCGACTGCGCCGTCGTGCTTCAGTCGCTGTCGGCCGCCCCCGCCGCCCGCGACCCGTGGGGCGTGTTCGGCCGGCCGGCCATCCCGGCGCCTGAGCCTCTCGCGCTGTCCGGCCTCCGCATCGCCACCACGACCCGCGCCGACCGTGGCGAGGTCGACGCCGACGTACACGACGGATACCTGCGCATGCGCGAGGTGCTGCGCTCCCTCGGCGCCGAGATCGTCGAGCTGCCCGCCCCCGACGACCTGCCCGCGGCCGACTACGACACGATCCTCATCGCCGAAGCCCGCAGCCACCACGCCCGCTACCGCGACCGCGCCGACCGGTACCGCCCCTCGGTGCGCGCGTTCATCGCGCCGGGCGCCCCGCCCCTGGCGGTCGACGCCTATCTGCGCGCGCAGGCCCGGCGTCGCGCCGTGACCGCGGCGTGGGATGCCTGGTTCCGCGCACACCGCATCGACGCGCTGCTCGAACCGACCAGCGCCGTCACCGCACCGCTGCGCGGGCACGGCTACGACGCGGGCGAGCCGGCCGGCGGCACCGATCCGCTCACCGTCTTCACCGCCACCTGGAACGTGACCGGCTTTCCGGTCGCCGCGCTGCCCGCCGGACTCGGCACGCGCTCCGGGCTGCCGGTCGGCGTCAGCCTGATCGGCGCCCCCGACACCGACGCACACCTGCTCGCGGTGGGCATCGCCCTGCAAGAAGCCGCACCCCCGCCGCGCCTCGCCGGGAGCGGCGCCGTCGCCGATCCCGCCGACGCACCAGAGAGGAATGACCCATGAACCTGCATCACCCCCGTCGCACCGCGCGCGCCCGAGGAGTCTTCGGCGCGCTGGCTGTGGCATCCGCAGTCGCACTCGCCGTCTCAGGCTGCGCCCGCTCTGACGGCGGCGCCCGCGGGAACGCGCCATCCGCGCCCGGCATCACCGACACGACCGTCGCGATCGGCATCAGCAGTCCGCTCAGCGGCCCAGTCGCCGGCCCCGGCACTTGCACTGCCGACGGCGCGATCGCCTATTTCGAGGCCCGCAACGCCGAGGGCGGAATCACCTTCGGCGACGGCAAGACCCGCACCGTCAAGGTCACCGCGCTGGACGATCAGTACGACCCGCAGAAGGCGAAGACCAACTACGACCAGTTCAAGGGCAGCATCTTCGCGATCGCCATCGGACTGGGCACTCCCACCAACCGGGCGTTCCGCGAAGCGGCGATAGCCGACGGCGTGCCGCAGGTGCTCACCGGCACCGGTGATCCGCTGTTCAGCGACCGCGCGCAGTCGCCGATGCAGCTGGACGCGTTCCCCACCTATGTCGAAGAAGGGCGCGCATTCGGCGAAATGCTCGTCGCCTCGGGCGAGCACAAGGTCGCGATCCTGTCGCAGAACGACGACTACGGCCTGGACTACCTGACCGGGTTCAAGAGCGCGGTGCAGGATGCCCCGGGCATCACGATCACGAAGGAGCTGACCTACGAGGTGCCCGACGTGTCGTTGGATGCGCAGATCACGTCGCTCGCCGCCACCGGCGCCGACGTGATCTTCAACGCCGTGTCGCAGCCGCACCTGACCGTCTCGGCGATGCAGAAGGCACAGGCGCTGAACTGGCTGCCGAGCTGGTTCCTACCGTCGAACACGTCGGGCGTAGCGCCGATCCTGAAGCCGGCGGGGGCGGATGCCTTCCCCGACGTGTACACGATCGGGTACCACAAGACGCCCGACGACCCGACATACGCGAACGACCCCGACGTGAAGGCGTTCACCGCGGCGCTGGCCGAATACACGAAGCAGCCGGCGATCCCCGAGTTTCCGCACTGCATGTGGGGATACATGGCAGCAGACATCATGGGCCATACGTTCCAGCAGATGACCGAGCCCACCCGGGCGGAGTTCATGACGCAGCTGTTCTCGATCACCGGGTATCAGACGCCGCTGATGCTCCCCGGCGCCGAGGTGGACACGACCATCGACGGCGAACCGGCGATCTCGTCGGTCATCCTTGAGCGGTTCAACGGCACCGGATACGACCCGATCGACGCACTGGGCTGACCGGCGCGGTGGGCCGCGGCGGTGCGGCGCGGCCCACGGCACACCGCGCATTCTCATGACGCTCATCGACGCCTCGTTCAAAACCCTCAGCGCGCGTCAATAGCATGCCCAGCAAGACATATGCACGCGTTGACGACGACGCGACGATTGGATGGACCGCCACCGCCGGCCTCCCGAACCGGCCCGAGAGCACCGCCTGACCGCTACGTGCGCACCCCACGCGCCCACAGTGCCCGAGATGTGGTCAGCAATCCGTCGACTGATCGGAGGATCAGATGCATGCAGTCAAGCGGCGCCCGGCACGACAACGAGCACTGAAACGAGTGATGATGGTGGGCGCCACGGCATTGGCCTGCGGCTTGGCCATTGCCGGATGCAGCTCGGGGGCCCCGGCCACCGGCATGAGCGCCGGGGCGGCAACCGGTGGCACAGCTGTGTCGGCCGCGACCCTGACCAAGCTGAAAAGCGCGGTGACCGACGCTGAGAAGGTGCCGGTCTTCGCGGCGCCGGGTCCGGCGGTGGATGTCTCGGCGGTCAAAGGCAAGACCGTCTACGCGTTCGCGATCAACGACGAGATCGACACGTGCAACCACCAGGTCGCAACCTACAAGAAGCTCGGCCAGGAGTTCGGGATGAAGGTCATCACCTTCAGCAACTCCGGCTCGCCCGACCAGTGGGCCACCGGTGTGAAGAACGCCATCGCCGCGCACGCCGATGTGCTGGCCATGTTCTGCGGCATCATCCCCGGTGCCATCGGCCCGCAGCTGCAGGCAGCGCACAAGGCCGGCATCAAGATCATCGACGGCAACTACAACGAGACCGACAACTACACGGGCCTGGATGCCGTCACCGGCGTGCAGACCGCAGAGGGCATGAAAGCCAGTGTGGATGCCGCGGTCGTCGCCCTCGACGGCAAGCCGCTGCACGCGCTGATGGTCACCAGCAGTTCGGTGATCCAGGGCCCGGCCGCGACGGCGGCGGTCAAGAGCGAGGTGCAGACAGATTGCGGCAGCGTGTGCACGGTGGCCAAGACCATCGACGTGCCGGTGCAGAGCTGGACGAGCCAGACCACCAATCAGGTGTCCTCGGCACTGCTGGCCGACCCGAGCATCAACGCCGTGTTCGTCGCCTTCGACGGCATGGCCACATTCGCCGTCACCGGCGTGCAGCAAGCCAAGCGCTCCGACGTGAAGGTCTACGCCTGGGGCACCAGCGCCTCCACCGTCAAGACGATGGTCGGTCAGCCCGACGGCATTCTGCAGGCGGATGTCGGACCCAGCGTGGTGTGGGACGCCTACGCCGAGATGGATCAGACGATCCGGCTGCTGGCCGGGCAGCCTGCGGCCACTCCCGAGAAGGAGATCGTGCCCAACCGCTACTGGGCACCCGACAACGCGTCCGGGTTCCTCACCGCCAGCGGCGGCTACAACGAACAGGGGTACGGCGGCAACGCCTACCAGAACGCGTACCGCACGCTCTGGAACGCACCCCAGCTCTGAGCGCTGAGCGAGCGATCGAGGGATGACGAGCATCGTGAACGCGCTCGCAGAGAGAGTCCACCGCCCCGTGCCCGCCCTGCGGGCGCGGGGCTTGGCCAAGCGCTTCGGCGCACAGCTGGCCCTGTCGGGCGTGGATCTGGACATCGAGCAGGGCGAAGTGCTGGCCCTCCTGGGTGAGAACGGATCGGGCAAGTCGACGCTCGTCAAGATCCTCTCGGGATTCCACGCCCCCGAGCCCGGCGGGCAGCTGCAGGTCGCCGGTCGCGACGTGCCGTTGCCGGTGCCGCACGAGAACTACCGCGACTTCGGGCTCAGCTTCGTCTATCAGGACCTGGGGCTGGGCTTCGGCCTGAGAGTGGTCGAGAACCTCTTCGTCGGCAGGCGGGTGCGCGGCTCGGCCGGCGTCCTGAACCCGATCGGCTGGGGCCGTGAGCGCCGCGCGGCCCAGGCGGTGTTCGACCGCTACCACGTCGACCTCGACCCGAACGCCACGGTCGGCGGCCTGCGCCCCACCGCGCAGGCACTGCTGGCGATCGTGCGGGCGGCCGAAGACCTGCGGCTGTTCCGCGAGCGCGTGGCGGCGACATCCGGCCAGCAGTCCGAAACCCCGCACGGCGTGCTCGTGCTCGATGAGCCCACCGTCTTCCTGCCCGAAGACGAGAAGGTGTTCCTGTTCGACCTGGTGCGCCAGGTGCGCCAGCGCGGCACGGCGGTGCTGTTCGTCTCGCACGATCTGCCCGCCATCCGGGAGCTGGCCGATCGCGCCGTGATCCTGCGCGACGGCGCGGCCATCGCCGACGTCACCGTCGCCGACACCCCCGATGAGCAGCTGGTCGAGCTCATCTCGGGCCACCACATGTCGGCCACCGTCGAGCGCGCCGCCTCACGTGCGGTCGAGTCGGTCACCGACGCGGAGGCCGGTGCTGACGCGAGCGCCGCGGATGCGTCCGGTGTGCGCGTCAGCGCCAGCGGCGTCGCCGGGGGCCAGCTGCGAGAGGTCGCCTTCACCGTCGCCGCCGGCGAGATCGTCGGGGTGGCGGGCCTGCTCGGCTCGGGGGTCGAGGACCTGCCCTACGCACTGTTCGGCGCCCTGCCCGGGGCATCCGGACACCTGCGCATCGGCGATGTCGACCACGACCTCGCGCACTTCAGCCCGCGCACCGCACGATCGGCAGGGCTCGCGCTGGTGCCCGCCGATCGCGCGCAGCAGGGGATCGCCCCGGCCCTGACCGTCGGCGAGAACATGATGTCGCTGGTCATAGACCAGTACTTCAGCCGGGGCCTGCTCGCCCGCAGCCGGCTGCGGCGCACCGCGGGCCGGCGCGCGCACGCGTTCGGGGTGCGCCCGCCCAACCCGAACGCGCTGATCTCATCGCTCAGCGGCGGCAACCAGCAGCGTGTCGTGCTCGCCCGCTGGTTGGAGGACCAGCCCCGGGTGCTCGTCCTGCACGAGCCCACGCAGGGCGTCGACGTCGGCACCCGCGCTGAGATCAACGGGATGCTGCGCCACCTGGCCGCCACCGGTGTGTCGATCATCTGGATCAGCACCGACTTCGACGAACTCGCCGACGTGGCTGGGCGCGTGCTGATCTGCTCGGACGGGGTCATCGCCGCGCAGATCGATTCCGGACCCATCACGCGCGATCGGATCACCGCGGAGGTCTATGCGGCCGGTGCCCGCACCGCCGCGTCGCCATCACGAACCGCGCGCTCACGAACCCAGGGAGTCTGAGGCAGCCATGGACACCGAACCGAGACTCGCAACGCCCACACAGACGCAGCGCACGCGCGCGCCGCGCGCCCGCGGCCCGCTGTCGGGCAGGACCGGCAACATCCTCGAGAGCGCGATGCTGCCGGTCGCGTTCATTCTGCTGGTGATCGGGTTCAGCATCGCGACCCCCAACTTCCTCACCGGCGCCAACTTCTCCAGCGTGCTCGGCTCGCAGGCGGTGCTGTTCGTGCTGGCGCTGGGGCTGCTCATCCCGTTGACCAACGGCGACATCGACCTGTCGGTGGGCAGCCTGTCGGGCCTGGTGTCGATGGTGGTGGCGGTGCTGAACACCCAGGTCGGGATGAACATCTGGCTCGCGTGCCTGGTCGGCTTGGCCGTGGGCCTGGTCGGCGGCGCACTGAACGCGTTCCTGGTGATCCGGTTCAACGCCAACTCGTTCATCCTGACCCTTGCCACGGGCACCGTGTTCGCCGGTGTCATCGAGTGGATCTCGGGCGAGCAGACCATCACGGGGGTGTCCAACTCCCTCGTGCAGGTGGTGTTCTACAACGAGCTGCTCGGCATCCCGTGGGAGTTCTTCATCGCCCTGATCATCATGCTGGTCATCTGGTACGTGCTGACCTTCACCCCGTTCGGCCAGCGGGCGCTGTTCGTCGGCCAGTCGCGGCAGGTCGCCCGGCTCAGCGGCTTTCCGGTCAGCCGTGCCCGCGCCTACGGCTTCATCAGCGCGGGCGTGATGGCCGCGATCTCGGGCCTGCTGTTCGTGGGCACCCAGGCCTCGGCCAGCCCTGGCGACGGCAACATCCTGCTGCTGCCCGCCTACGCCGCCGCGTTCCTGGGGCTGACCACGATCCAGCCCGGCCGTTTCAACGCGATCGGCACCGGCATCGCGGTCTACTTCCTCGCCTTCGGCGTCTCGGGCTTCCAGCTGATCGGCGCACAGATCTACATCCAGCAGATCTTCTACGGCGTGATCCTGGCCGTGGCCATCCTGCTCTCCCGGGTGCTCAGCAAGCGCCGGTACGGCGGGGGCACCGACGAGAGCTTCATCGAGACCGAGTAGCTTGCGCACCGCCACCGCAGGCCCCAGCATCCCGCACCCGGCGTAGGGGGCCCCGGCATCGGCGGCCCCGGCATCCCGCACCCGGCGTATCGTGTGGATCTTCGGCGCGATCCGCCCGGGACAGCACCTGCCCGAGGAGGCTGCCGCCCCGTCCGAGCGCACACGAGCGGGGATCTTCAGCGACTCGCCGGGCACGGGCAGCCGGTCTCGGCGTGTCGGGCACAATCCCCGCAGCTGTGCACGCCGGCGGCACGCCCGGCACCGCCGGCCCCGGCATCCCGCACCCGGCGTATCGTGCTGAACGGTGCGCCCGAACGGGCGCGAGCGAGGAGATGAGCATGGGCATACGGTTGCGCGACGTTCCCACGAGGCTGGCGACCGGCGCATACATCCTGCACTCCGGCTTCACGAAGCTGAAGGCCGGGCCCGAGATGGCCGCCGGTCTGCACGGAGGAGCGGCCGCGGCATATCCGGCGCTGCAGAGCCTGCCGCCCGAGAAGTTCGTGCGGTCGCTTGCGATCGGCGAGATCACCGTCGGGTCGCTGCTGCTTGCGCCGTTCATCCCCACCGTCGTCGCCGGTGCTGCGCTGACGATGTTCTCGTCGGGGCTGGTCGGCATGTATCTGCGCACGCCCGCGCTGCGCAAGCCCGGCAGCATCTGGCCGAGTCAGGCCGGCACCGCCGTCAGCAAGGACAGTTGGATGCTGGGAATCGGTCTGGGCATGCTGCTGGGCGCCGCCGAAGACGGGCGGTAGACGCGGGGCGATCGCCGCTCGGGGGCGGGCTCAGGCCGCGCCCGAGGTGTGGCCCAGGTGCTCCTGCGCCCCGACGACGACGGCCAGCTCGAGCTGCTTCGCCCCCTCGGACCCGGGTTCGGCGGTGTAGACCATGACCCGCAGGTCATCGGCGGAGAGCACGAGGATGTCGCAGTCCAGCGCGATCGACCCCACCAGCGGATGGTCGATGATCTTGTGCCGGGACTGATCCGCGGTCGCGGCATCCGGCGCCGTCGCCCACAGCTCGTCGAAGACCGGGCTCGCACGATGCAGGTCGCCGATGAGCCGACGCAGCTGGTGGTCGTCGGGATACTTCGCCGCGGTCAGACGCAGATCGGCGACCAGTTGTGCGACCTGCACGGCGCGCTCTTCGGGCGTCTGCCGCGCGCGCGATCCGTCACCGACGAGGTGGCGCCACACGGCGTTGCGGTCGTTTCCGTGGAGCGCCGCGGTGTCACCCATCAGCGCGTCGAACGGAGCGTTGGCCATGACGAGATTCCACGCCGCGTCGTAGACGACGACCGGCGTGCCGGCCAGGCGGTCGAGCATCCGCTGCACGCTGGGCGCGACATGCGTAGGCACCACTCCGGGGCCGGGCACCGGCATCCCGGCTTCGAGGAACAGGCGTGCGCGCTCGGCATCCGACAGCCGCAGCGCCCGCGCGAGCGCTTCGACCACCTGTGTCGACGGCGAGGTCGCCCGCCCCTGCTCGAGCCGGGTCAGATAGTCCACCGAGATGCCGGCGAGCCGCGCGAGTTCTTCGCGCCGCAGCCCCGCCGCCCGTCGGCGCGGACCTGTCGCGATTCCCACCTCGCCGGGCGCGACGCGATCACGCCGTCGGCGCAGCATCCGTCCGAATTCACTCACCGTGACAGCCTGACACGCGCGGCCCGATCTGTGGTGGCCCTGCTGTTCCCATGATGACCAGGGTTCTGGTTGGGATGCCGCGCCCGCCGCACGATGAAGACATGACATCGATTCTCATCACAGGAGCCAACAAGGGCCTCGGCAACGCCACCGCACGGTTGCTCGTCGAGCGCGGCCACACCGTCTATCTCGGGGCACGGGATCTCGCGCGCGGTCGCGCCGCGGCAGCCGAGATCGGAGCACAGTTCGTGCAGCTGGATGTCACCGACGACGCGTCGGTGGCTGCGGCCATCGCGGGTCTCGACGAGCTCGACGTGCTGATCAACAACGCGGGCATCGCGATATGGACTGCCGGTGGCGAAGCGCTGGACGGACCCAGTGTGCTGTCGGTCTTCGACACCAACGTCGTCGGCATCGTGCGCGTGACCGAAGCCGCACTGCCGCTGTTGGAGCGGTCTGCGAACCCGGTGGTGGTCAACGTGTCCAGTGCACTCGGGTCGTTCTGGGCGACGCATGAGCCGTCACGACCGGCATTCGGATACCCCTCGATCGCATACGGGTCGAGCAAGGCGGCGGTCTCGATGCTGACCGTGCAATACGCCAAGGCGCACCCCGGCGTGAAATTCAACGCCGTCGAGCCCGGGATCACCGCCTCGAGCCTCGGCGGCGGCGACCCGGAGAAGCACCCGGGCCGCCCCGCCGCTGAGAGCGCCGTCGTCGTGGCGCGACTGGCCGAGATCGGAACGGACGGGCCGACCGGGGCGTTCTGGGAGGACGACGGTCAGTTGGGCTGGTGAGGGTGCGGGCCGCGCGGTGCCGCGCGGTGCCGCGCGGTCCGGTGCCTGGCCGCCGGTAGCATCGCGAGGGTGAGCACCGTGCAGGGCGTCGAGCCCGGGATCTACGAGCACTTCAAAGGAAACCGCTATGAGGTGGTCGGCGTCGCGCGGCACTCCGAGACCGAGGAGTGGTTCGTCTACTACCGCCAGCTCTACGGGGACTACGCGTTCTGGGTGCGGCCGCTCGACCTGTTCACGGAGCACGTCGAGCGTGACGGGTACAGCGGGCCGCGGTTTCGACGCGTGGCGTGAGCCTGCGTCCGTGAGGTGACAGAAGTGGCCGGAATGATCACGATCATTCCGGCCATTCGTGTCATCTCAGCGCTGCGCGCGCCGCGGCGCGCCGGGCCGGGCCGCCCGTGCCCCGCGACTCGACAAGGTCGGGGCGAGTAGGAACGCGGCGACGGTTGTGTCCGCCGAAGAGGGGACAGCGGACCGGCCAGCTCCAGCATTAGAGTCGTCTCATCTTCCCGGCGTCTGGGAAACCAAGGAGCACGGTCGCGGTGTCGTTCAGCAACTCAAGATCCACCGAATTCGAAATCACCGATGATCGACCCACGGCCACGGCCACGGCCACGGCCACGGCCACGGCCACGCCCACAGCCACGCCGCCGCCGGCGCTGGCCTTCACGCTGAAACCCACCGTCGATGCGCCGGGCATCCCCACCGAAGCCGGTGACGACTTCACGATCCTCCTCGACAACGCGGTCTCAGGCGGCGGTGGTACGGCCACGTACCTGCGCCGGATGCTGGTCTTCGCGGCATTCGCCGACTATTTGAAGAAGAGCGGCACGGCCGCGTTCTCGACCGCCGACGGCCCACGCGGATCGCGCCGGTTGGTCGCCTCCGACGGGACCACTCAGCTCGAGATCACGGTCGCCCTCAACGATGGATTGCGCGAGCGCGACGTCAACGGCATCCCGGTGCGTGGCCTGGCGACGGTGCGGATGTCCACGGTGGATCCCCTCCAGATCGCCAAGGACATCCAGTTCGGCATCTCGATCGCCGAGATCCCCGCAGGGCTGGCGGTGACCGATGCGCTGATGGACGCGCTGTTCACCCCGTTGCTGAGCAGGTTGGGCACGTTCCTGCAGAGCAGCATCCAGTCCTGGCTGGAGGCGGATGTCGGCGAACTCGACGGCATCGCCGACACGCTGGCGGATGCCGCAGCAGACGTTGCAGAAGACATCGCCGAGGAGACCAGCGAGATCGTCGTGGACGAGCTCGTGGCGGCGGAACTGTCGCTGGACCTCGCCGCGATCGCCCCGCCTCTGGCGGCATTGGGGCTGCTGATGATCGTGCCGTTGCTCATCGGGCTGCTCGCCAAGCAGTTCCAGGTGCATTTCGAAGTGACCAACTACACCGATTCCGATGTCGAGTGGACGCTGGAACACGCGTACAACGGCGCCATGACGGCGCGCCCTGCCAGTCCGGTGATCCCGAAGATGGGGCGGGCGACCGACGCCTGGGGGGACACCACCGATGTTCCCGTTGCCTACCAGGCCGACTTCTTCTCGACCAACTCGAGCGGGTTCGCCGGCACCGGATATGCGATCCGCCTCAGCGCGGCAGGCCTGTCGGGAGAAGACATCGCCGTGGTGGTCTCGGTTCCCTGGGCGCTGGACAACGCCATCTGGCTCGGTCCCGTCCCCGCGGACGGCAACTGGGCGAGACTGTACGACAACGTCGGCAGCGACGGGGCGCTGGCCGTGGAACACGGCACCCGGCATCTGCACGTCGAGATGGGCATCGATGCCCTGTCGGGCCATCACGACTCATATCACTGCGCGCTGCGCATCACCGAGATACCGCCCGACGCCGCCGATGCCGGCGGCGCCTGACCGCGCCTGACCGTGCCTGATCGCACCTGACCGGCGTTCGGCCGGATGCATCTGACCGCACTCGCCGCGCACGCGCCGTGGGCTTCATCGCTGTGCCTGGGGACGACCGTCTCTGGTCTGAAGATAAGGGGAAACACCATGGGCAAGGGAGCATTCGTCTCTGTCACCAACAACCGGCGCGAGGCGGTCAAGCTCTTCGTCAAGGGCCAACACTGCATGTACGACGACGGGGCAGAGGGGTCACGCGTCTCGTACTTCAACAATCTGACGGTGGCGGCGGGGCAGACATTGCCCAACGCGAAGGGTCAGTATGTGGAGGCCAAGGCCAGTTCGACAGGCGGGGACACGTGCGGCACCGAGGCATCCGGATTCGACGTCGAGGTCAACGTGGAGACGACCGAGTTGGGCACCTTCGCCATCAGTGAACGGTGGAACCAGTACCACGGCGAGACCACCAACGACGACGACCTCAAGGTGAACGTCGGGCGCGGGGGCGATCAGGACACCATTCAGCTCACGATCACGTGAGCCGCGGCAGCATCCCACCCTGTACCGGGATGGCGCTTGCCACCCGGTGCATCATCGATCTCCCGCGGCCGGTGGCCGCGCGGCGGAGGACAGAGACATGACACAACCCACTGCATCGAACACGCTGGCGCTGTCGTTGACGCCCATGGATCCGGGCGTCCCCGCGATCGTGGATGACTCGTTCCGCGCGGCGGTGAAGGCCACCCGCGCCGGCGGCGACGGCACGCAGGCGTATTTCGATTCGCTGAACAGCACCGCGAACTTCTGGAACCTCCTGGGGTCGGGTGCGATAACGCTCTCCCCGGGCGAAGATCCCGCCGGACGCCCGATCATGATGGCCGGCGACGGCAACATCGACCTGCGTGTGCAGGCAGTCCCGGCCCATGACAGCGCGCAGCCTGAACGCATAGGCATCCTCACGATCACGACCCGGGAGGTGAAGGGGACCGGGGTCAGTCATCTCATGACCGCCGGCATCCTCGTGCACAACAACCCCAGTTCGCTGACGATCGATGACGACGCCTTCACCACGCTTCTGCCCGCGCTGTACGAGAACGCCGGGAATGCGCTGGTCGCCCTGGCCGACACGTTCGCGCAGAACAGCCAGGTGGAGTCCCCGGATGTGGATGCCGAGACCCTGGCGTCCAAGGCGCTCTTCACCGCCGGAACCAAGGCCATCGGCCTGGCCGCGGCGCTTGCGGAGTGGGGGCTCGAGTTCACCGTCGTCACGTGGGGCGACATGATCGGCGAAGCGCTCGGCGTCGGAGTGCTGATGGCGATCCCGCTGCTCATCGAGTTCCTCGGCCATACGATGCGACACTCGCTCGTGGTCGACAACCTGACCTCCACTCCCGTGCGATGGAAGCTGACCACCGTCCACGGCGAGAGCGAGGTCACACCGGTGGATGCCCCGATCCCCGGTCAGCGGACGCTGCCCGACCCGCTGGCCGCGGGGGCCTCGTTGACGGTGTCGTCGCAGCTGCGGCTGCTGCACGTGAACGCCACCCGGCTCTCGAGCATCGGATGCGTGCTGGAACTCATGCCCGAGGGCGGAGCCACGGCCAACGTGTTGGTGAACATCCCGTGGGCGGGCAAGAACGTCATCTGGGCCGGGGCATCCACCGATTCGGCAGAACACATCTGGCAATCGCACGCCGATGGTCCCGAGACGCCGCTGACCACGACAGCCACGGCGGGCGAGAACAGCGTGACCGTCACCGTGAACCGCCTGCAGGGCGATCGGGACGGCGCCTACTTCTACTGCTCGTCCATCGTCATCGCTCCGCGCTGACTCCATCTCAAAGGAAGAACCATGTCCGAACCCACGCCGGCGAACACCGTCTCGATCTCTCTGACCCCGATCACGTCGGGAAGCACTCCGCCCAACATCGCCGATGACGCGTTCCACTCGGCCACCCGATCCGCCCAAGATGGCGGCGCGAAGACCCAGGCGTTCTTCGACTCCATGAATCAGACAGCCGACTACTGGACCTGGTTGACAGACACCGTCCACGACGGGCAGGAGGCCTGGGCGGACGGCACCGACCCCCAGGGCAACCCGATCGTGATGTCGTCCAACGGCAACCTCGATGTGCGGATGGGCGCGTTCTACCGTGCCCCGGCCAGTGGTGAAGGCCATGTGTTCGTGGAGGGGCAGACTCCGCCGATCACCGGGCTGGCAACGATACAGACGCACAACCGGACCACGGCGCTGTCCAGCAACCTGAGCTTCGGGCTGACCTTGACCGGACTGCCTGCCGGCATCGTGCTCAGCAGCAAACTGTTCAAAGACCTGATCCAGCCCGTATACGCGAATCTGAAGACCGCGGTCAACAAGCTCTCCACCCGGTTCCGCGAGAACGCCGAGGTGGAGGATCCCGCCATCGATCCCGAGGAGGTCGCCGAGGACCCACTGGCAGAGGCCAGCGGCGAAACTGAGACCATTGCCGGGGATCTCGCCGAGGAGGGCGCCGAATACCTCGCTGTGGACTGGGGCGCTGTGGGGGCCGAGGCGGCAGGGCTGGGAGTGCTCGCGGCGATCCCGATGATCATCGGCTTCCTCGGCCACAAGATGATCAACAGCGTGCTGATCGAGAACATGACCGACACGGACTTCACATGGTCCCTCACCCAGGAGCACGGCACGGCGTCGGTCATGCCGGACCCCAAGGAGAAGAACGTCATCCCGAAGATGGATTACAACACTGACTCGTGGGGGGACAAGACGACGGTCAAGGTCGCCTACCAGGCCCAGATGCAGCTGATCAACGTCAACGACTTCTCCTCGATCGGCTGGGTGCTCGGGCTCAAGCCCGGCGATGGACAGCCCGCACTCGCTGCGGTCAGCGACGTGCCGTGGGCCGGCGACAACATCATCTGGTGCGGGGCATCAGAAGGATCACCCGACGACATGTGGAGCGCGCACACGCAGTCCCCGGACGGCCGACTCAGCGTGGCAGCCACGGCCGGCAAGTACAAGGTGACGACCTCGATCAGCGCTCTGCACGGCGAGACCGACGGCGCCTTCTTCTACGGGACTCTGGTGGTCATCGAGCCCGCCTGACCTCGCGCCCGTGAGCTGACACGAATGGCCGGAATCATCGTAGAGATTCCGGCCATTCGTGTCATATCGGCGGTGAGGCGGTGCCGGCGTCAGCGGGCGCGCTCGCCGCGCCGCTTGTTGATCACGTCGAACGCGACGGCGGCCAGCAGCACCAGGCCCTTGATGAACTCCTGCCATTCGGTGCCCACGCCCATGATCGTCATGCCGTTGTTGAGCACCCCGATGATCAGGCCGCCGATGATGGCGCCGCCGATCGTTCCGATGCCGCCGCTGACGGCCGCTCCACCGATGAACACGGCGGCGATCGCGTCGAGCTCGAATCCGTTGCCGGCGCTGGGGCCCGCGAGGTTCAGCTGCGCGGTGAACACGAGCCCGGCCAGCGCCGAGAGCACGCCGATGTTCACGAACAGCAAGAAGCTCACCCGGTCGGTCTTCACACCGCTGAGCTGGGCTGCGCGCTTGTTGCCGCCGATCGCGTAGGTGTGCCTGCCGAACACGCTGTTGGCCATGACGGCCGAGTAGGCCACCACCAGCACGCCCAGGATGATCAGCACGACCGGGGTGCCGCGATAGCTGGCCAGCAGCCATGCGATGCCCAGGATCAGCACCGACATGAACACGGTCTTCAGCGTGAACCAGCCGATCGGCTCGAGCGTGAGGCCGTTCTTGGCCCGAGCACGACGCGAGCGCACGCTCATGCCGATCATGGCGAGCACCGAGCCGACGCCGATGATCATCGTCAATGGTTCGAGGTAGGACGTGCCGCCGCCCAGGTCCGGCAGGAAGCCCGATCCGATCGCGCGGAAGCCGTCATCGAACGGCGAGATCTGCGTGTTGCGCAGCAGGATCTGCGCGAGTCCGCGGAACAGCAGCATGCCGCCGAGCGTCACGATGAATGATTCGATGTGGAAGTAGGCGATCCAGAATCCCTGCCATGCGCCGATCACCGCCCCGGCAAGCAGACACAGCAGCACCGTCATCCACCACGACATGCCCATCTTGTTGTTGAGCACGCCGGCCAGAGCGCCGATGACGGCGACCACCGAACCGACCGACAGGTCGATGTGGCCGGCGATGATCACCATCACCATGCCGATCGCGAGGATCAGGATGTAGCTGTTCTGCACGATGAGGTTCGACACGTTGCGCGGGCTCAGCGTGATGCCCTGCGTGACGATCTGGAAGAACAGCACGATCACGATCAGCGCGATGAACAGGCCGATCTGACGCAGCTGCCCGCTCATGTAGGTGACGGTGCTGGCGATGATCCCTGGGCCCGTGGGGCGGGATGCCGGTGGTGCGGGCGGGGCGACCCGGGTCGTGCTCATAGGTGGTCCTCTTCTCGGATCTTGGTCATGCTCTGCATGAGTCGTTCGGGGGATGCCTCGGCCCGCGGCACCTCGGCGGTGATGACGCCCTCGGAGAGCGTGTAGATGCGATCGCACAGTCCGATCAGCTCGGGCAGCTCGGAGGAGATCACGATGATGCCCTTGCCCTCATCGGCGAGCTGGTTGATGATCGTGTAGATCTCGTACTTGGCTCCGACGTCGATGCCGCGCGTGGGCTCGTCGAGGATGAGCACGTCGGGGTCGGCGAACATCCATTTCGACAGCACGACTTTCTGCTGGTTGCCGCCCGAGAGCTTGCCGGCCAGGGTCGACACCGACGGTGCCTTGATGTTCATCTCGTTGCGGTACTGCTCGGCCACGACGTGTTCGCGGTTGCCATCGACCCATCCGTACTTGCTGAGCTTGCCCAGTGCCGCCGCCGAGACGTTGCGTGCGATGTCTTCGATGAGATTCAGGCCGTAGGTCTTGCGGTCCTCGGTGGCGTAGGCGATGCCCGCGCGGATCGCGGCGGGCACGGTGCGCGTGTTGACCTGCTTGCCGCGCATGAACACGCTGCCCGAGATGTCGACGCCCCAGCTGTGACCGAACACGCTCATCGCAAGCTCGGTGCGCCCGGCGCCCATGAGGCCTGCGATGCCGACGATCTCACCGGCACGCACCGACAGGTGTGCCGCGTCGACGACCTTGCGGGTGCGATCGGAGGGGTGGTGCACGGTCCAGTCTTCGACGCGCATCAGCTCGTCTCCGATCGTGGGCGTGTGCGCCGGGAAGCGGTGTGTGAGATCGCGCCCGACCATCCCCTTGATGATGCGGTCTTCGTTCACCTCGGGGCTGGAGGCATCCAGCGTCTCGATGGTCTGCCCGTCGCGGATGATCGTGACGGTGTCGGCGACCTTCTTGATCTCGTTGAGCTTGTGCGAGATCAGGATGCTGGTGACCCCTTGCCCCTTCAGCTCGAGGATCAAGTCGAGCAGCCGGGCCGAATCGTCGTCGTTGAGGGCCGCGGTCGGCTCATCGAGGATGAGCAGTTCGACCTTCTTCGACAGCGCCTTCGCGATCTCGACGAGCTGCTGCTTGCCGACGCCGAGTTCGGCGACCTTCGTTCCGGGGTTGTCGGCCATCCCGACCCGGTCGAGGTACTCGCGGGCGAGGGTCTCGGTCTTGCCCCAGTCGATCCAGCCGGCGCTTGCGCGCTCGTTGCCGATGAAGATGTTCTCGGCGATGCTCAGGTAGGGGCTGAGGGCCAGCTCCTGGTGGATGATGACGATCCCGACCTTCTCGGAGTCCGAGATGCCGCCGAACTGGCAGACCTGCCCGCCGTAGACGATGTCGCCCTCATACGTGCCGTGCGGGTAGACCCCCGACAGGATGTTCATCAGCGTGGACTTGCCCGCGCCGTTCTCGCCGCAGATCGCATGCACTTCGCCCCGCCGCACCGAGAGGGTGACGTCGGAGAGAGCCTTGACCCCGGGGAACTCCTTGGTGATGGATCGCATCTCGAGGATGGGTGTGTGATCCATGTCGCCTCCTTGCGATGAGATTCGGGATGCCGCAGCCGCCCGGGCCGCGGCATCCCGAATCATGGTCTTACTTGAGGTCGGCGGCGGTGTAGTAGCCGCTGTCGATGAGTTCCTTCTGGTAGTTGTCCACGGTGACCACGACCGGGGGCAGCAGGTAGGTCGGCACGACCTTCTTGCCGTTGTCGTAGCTCTTGGTGTCGTTGACCTCGGGCTTCTTGTTCTGCAGCAGGGCCTCGGTCATCGCGACGGCCTGCTTGGCCAGCAGCCGGGTGTCCTTGAAGATCGTGGAGTACTGCGAGCCCGCGATGAGCTGCTTGACGCTGGCGACCTCGGCATCCTGTCCGGTGATGATCGGCCAGTCGGTCGAGCCCACTTTGTAGCCGCCGCTCTCCAGAGCCGCGATGATGCCGTCCGACAGGCCGTCATAGGGCGAGAGGATGCCGTTGAGCTTGGTGGCGCCGGTCGAGTAGCTCTTGGCGAGCAGGTCGTCCATGCGCTTCTTGGCGGTGGCCGGGTCCCAGCCCTGGATCGCGGTCTGGTTGAACGCGGTCTGGCCGCTGGTGACCACCAGCGTGCCGGCGTCGATGAGAGGCTTGAGCACGCTCATCGCGCCGTTGTAGAAGAACGTGGCGTTGTTGTCGTCAGGGCTGCCGGCGAAGATCTCGATGTGCCAGGGGCCGGTCTTGCCGGTCTTGGCGCCGCTGTCGTCGAGGTAGCCGAGGCCGGTCAGCAGGGAGTCGGCCTGCAGCACGCCGACCTTGAAGTTGTCGAACGTCGCGTAGTAGTCGACGTTGGCGTCGCCGGTGAGCAGCCGGTCGTACGAGATGACCTTGACGCCGGCCGCCTTCGCGTCATCGAGCTGCTGGCCGAGGGCCCCGCCGTCGATCGAGGCGATCACGAGGACCTTGGCACCCTTGGTGATCATCGATTCGATCTGCTGCCCCTGAGTGGGGATGTCGTTGTTCGCGTACTCGAGGTCGGTCTTGTAACCGGCATCCTGCAGGTATTTCTGGACGTTGTTGCCGTCCTGGATCCAGCGCTGGTCGACCTTGGTGGGCATCGCGATCCCCACCAGTGCGCCCTTGTTGACGGTGGCGCTGTTGGAGTCGTCGGCGGCGGTGCCGCCGCGACCACCCCCGCTGCATGCGGAGATGCTCAGGGCGATAGCGGCGCCGACGGCGACGACGGCGGCCAGCTTCTTGGTGCGGAACGACATGGTTCAGCCTCTTTCACACAGACTTGGGACGGATGATGCACCTGCGAGAGATCACGTGACGGCGTGGCGAGGCCGTTCTTGTCGGTGGGCGTCCGGGGAGGGCGTCGATGCCGGGTATGAGAACCGCATCGTCCTGTGTCACGGGCCGGTCACCGGCGACTGCGGGTGGCAGCACGTTACCGGTAACATTGGCTGGCGACGACACTACGACGCGTGTCGGGCGATGTCAAGACCGGGCCGTTTTCGACGGCTGTCGGGTCCTGACCCTCAGTGGTGCGGTGCGTGTGCCGTCGAGGCGCGCACCACGAGCTGCGGTGCGATCGGAGGATGCGCGCCGGGTGCGTCGTCTCCGGCCAGTGTTGCGAGCACGAGCGCGACCGCGCGACGGCCGGCCTCGGCGAAGTCCTGGCGGAGGGTGGTCAGCGGCGGCGTGTAGTGCGCGCTCTCGGGGGTGTCGTCGAAGCCGACGACGCTGATGTCGTCGGGAACGCGCACGCCGTGCTCGTGCGCCGCGTGCAGAAAGCCCAGCGCGATCTGGTCGTTCGCGCAGAAGACCGCTGTGAACGGGTCGCCGTCCAGAAGCCTCAGCCCGGCGTCGTAGCCGGATGCCGCGCTCCAGTCGGTGGACTGCACGTCGATGGGTTCGAGCCCGGCGTCGGCGAGCGCCCGGGCGAACCCTTCGTGGCGTGCGACGGCTTCGGACCAATCGAGGGGCCCGGTGATGACCGCGATGCGCGTGTGGCCGAGGCCGAGCAGGTGGTGTGCGGCTGCCGCGGCTGCGTCGGCGTGCTCGGTGAACGCTGCCGTCTCTCCCGAGCCGTGCATCGTCACGACCGGCACACCGGGCCGCGCTTCGGCCACGGCCTGCCGGATCTGCGCACTGGGGCCGATGATGATCAGGCCCGCGGCATCCTGACTGAGCAGATGGGCGAGCGCTTCGTGCACGCTGTCGGCATCGCTCGGGTCGACGCCGGCGATGGTCACGGAGTAGCCGACCGTGCGCCCCGCCAGTTCGATCGCGTTGATCGTGCTGCTCGGCCCGTACAGCAGGCCGCCGGTCGCGTCGAGCACGCCGAGCACCTGCGTGTGGCCGCGCGCGAGCGCACGCGCCGTGCGGCTGGGGCGGAAGTCCAGCTCGGTGATCGCGGTCTGCACTCGGTCGCGTGTGGCCGCGCTGACGTTGTCGGAATCGTTCAGCACACGCGAGACGGTCATGTGCGAGACGCCGGCGCGCAGGGCGACATCTCGAATGCTCGGCTGGTTCGTGCTGCGCGCGGGGGCCATGCTCCGATTATGTGCCACCGGCGCGACGGCGAGTGCGGCGCGCCCGCGTCAGTCGAGGAACTCCCGGGCGGCGGCGACCAGCGCGGTGACGCCGACGTCGATGGTCGGATGGATCAGCGGAGCGAAGAAGGGAGAGTGGTTTGTCGGGATGTCGGCCTCGACGGTGCCGTTGTGCACAGCGGCGGCGTAGGCTGCGGCATCCGCCCCGCCCCAGAACCAGAACACGAGCGGCGCGCCGGCGTCGCGGGCGAACCATGACACGTCTTCGCTGCCGGTGACCATGCCGGAGTCCACGACGTTCTGTTCGCCCAGAGCCCGCTGCAGAGCAGCGGTGACGCGCGAGGTGGCGTCGGCGTCGTTGATCGTCGGGGGCAGCGTGTGGTCGGTGTGGAATTCGGGCTCGCGCTCGGCGCCGGATGCCGCGGCCTCGGCGCGCACGATCCGATCGACGCCTGCAAGCACGTGCTCGCGCATCTCGTCGTCGGTGTAGCGCAGGCTGAGCTCGAGAACGGCCTTGTCGGCGATGATGTTGTTCTTCAGGCCGGCGTGGACCGACCCCACCGTGACCACGGCGACCTTCTGCGGGTCGACCTCGCGCGAGACGATCGTCTGCAGTCGCATGATCGTGGATGCCGCCATCACGACCGGGTCGACCGTCGATTCGGGCCGGGACCCGTGACCGCCGCGGCCATGCAGCGTGATGGTCAGGCCGTCGGCGCCCGCCATCTGCGTGCCCGCCCGCAGGCCGACCATGCCCGCCGGCAGCGGCGCGACGTGCTGACCGAGCACGATGTCGGGCTTCGGGTAGCGCGCGAGCAGACCCGTGTCGAGCATCGACCGGGCACCGGACCCGTACTCCTCGGCCGGCTGCATCAGCACGACCACGGTGCCCGACCACTCGCTGCGCGTGACCATGAGCTGCTCGACGGCGCCGATCATCGCGGTCACGTGCATGTCGTGCCCGCAAGCGTGCATGACCGGCACGGTGTTGCCGGCGGGGTCGACGGCGGTCTCGGTGCTCGCGTAGGCGAGTCCGGTCTGCTCTTCGACCGGCAGCGCGTCCATGTCGGCGCGCAGCCACACGACCGGACCGTCACCGTTGCGCAGCACGCCGACGACCCCGGTCTGCCCCACGCCCACTTCGACGTCGAGGCCGAGACCGCGCAGATGCTCGGCGGCGATGCCGGCGGTGCGCGTCTCTTGGTACGACAGCTCCGGATGCCGGTGCAGGTCGACGTACAGCGCGTCGAGGTCGATCGTCATGGGCCGAGCCTAGACCCGGGCGGTGCGTGATTCGCGGAGCCGTGCGGGCGGGGTGCGCGGGGTGGTGCAGGCGCGGTCAGCGACCACTCTGAGAACATGGCTCGCGGCCAGGTCGGCACCGGCGAGCATCTTGTCGCCGGTGTGCGGCACTGCGCCGATGGCCGAATAGAACTGCACGTCGCCGGCGGGCGGCCCCAGCACGACACGCTTCGGGTGCGGCCGGCCTGCCGCATCCACCATGAGGAATCCGTCGGCGGTCACATCCAGCGTGTTGGTCTCCAGCGCTGCGTCGCCGGCGTGCACCCGGTGGAACCGCGCCTGCCCGCCGCCGACCAGATGCCTGATCAGCGGGTCGTCGCAGGTGCGCAGGTTCCCCAGCGTCATCCGCGCCTCGGCCAACACACTCCCGTGCCGTCGCTGACCGGGGATCGTCGTGGTCGCGACCACCTCGCCGCCGCCGATCTCGACGGCGATGCCGGGACCGAGGATCTCGACAAGACCCGACTCGCGCAGCGCGATCAGCCGCTCCACGCGTTCTGGCGGCGGGCCGCTGGCCAGCACCAGCCCCTCGGGCAGCAAGGTCTGCTGCAGGTCGCGCACCACCGAGACCGGGTCGATCACCTGTGCCAGCACGAGCCGGGCGAGCCGCCGCCGTGCGGTCTCCATCGCGCGATGCACAATCTTGTGCGGATTCAGGTCAGGGTTGCCGATGCGGTCGAGCTCGGCGGCGAAGTAGTCGTCCAGAAACCGTTCCCAAGAGGCCTCGTCGGCGAACGTGCGTCCATCGGTGGGGAAGACGATCGCCCGCCAATCGAAGTGTTCGCCTCGGCCACGGGTGGATGCCGCCGCCTCGAACAGGTCGCGGAAGTCGGCATGGATGTCGGCCAGCAACTCTTCGCCGGCGTCGACGTCGGCCCTTCCGGCGTGCGCGCGCAGCAGGTCATGCTCGCGCACGGCCGAGAACCGTGCCAGTTCGACCGGGGCCGGCAGCCCATCGGGATAATACGCCTTGCCGCGATAGGGCAGCCCGCGTCGAGAGCCGGCCGACACCAGCGGCTCCCGACCTGAGGGAAGGTATCTCAGACGGCCGTCCGGCCGGCGCACGAACCGCCCACCGCGGCCCTCGAACAGTACCCCGATCAGGTCGAAGAAGTTCGCACCGAGCCCGCGCATGATGACGCGCTCGCCGGCGGGGAGGCCGGCCCAATCGCGCTCGGCAGGCATGCCGGGAGCGATATATGTCACCGCCTGCGCCGATGCCTGCGCTGCCAGCGACAGAGCTTCGGAACCGGCATCCGAGGTCAGCAGCCCCTGTGCGAGGACGACCGCATCGGCGGTGATCGTGGCGCCGTCGGCCAAGGTCAGACGCTGCGCGCCGTCGACGTCATCGTCGAGGGCGACGACCGTGCCGACATGCTCCACGAACGTCACCTCGGCCGGCGCATGCGCGATCACTTCGTCCAGCGCCCACCGGTAGTACGCGCCCTGCAGACGGCGGGAGGGGAATGACCACGGGCGGGCGTCGGATGCCTCGCGTACGAGACTGTCATCGAAGGCGGCCGGGTGGGCGGCCACGTGCGCCGCCCAGACGGCGAGGCTCGGACCGGCGTCGGCCGGACCCGTCGTGGGCACGGTCTCGTCGGCGAAGACGGTCGTCTCGGCGCAGTACGTGTTGTTCAGCAGATGCGGCGATTGGTCGGTACGCCATGTGCGCCCGGGCCCGACGGCGACACCGTCGATGAGATGGACGACCAGCGCCAGACCGGGTGCGAGCGTCTCACGGTCGGCCACGAGGCGAGCCGCGACTGCCACACCACGCGGCCCGACTCCGACCAACGCGATCCTGGCAACCACACAGACAGCCAACCCGATTCCGCGCCTGTTGATGCCCGACCAGGCGGAAATGTGACGCTCTGAGTCGGATTGGTACGCCGTGTGACAGTCCGAATGTGGCCCGCCGCCGATCTGGCTAACATCGGCGGCGACCACTCACCTGTCAACCACTGATCGATTCCGAGGTTCCGCTATGCCCTCCCGCCCCCGTCGATACGCCGCCGTCGCCATCCTTGCGACCGCCGGGATGCTGATGGCCGGCTGTGCAGGAACAGCGGCAGCCGCCCCCGGCGATGGGCCCATCACGTTCGCCGTGTCAGGTCCGGTCACCGGCATCAACGCCGAGTACGGCGGGTTCTGGAAGCGCGGGTTCGCCGTTGCCCTCGACGAGGTGAACGCCGCCGGAGGCATCGACGGCCGCGACGTGAAGCTGGCATGGTACGACTCGCAGTCCGACCCGAAGCAGTCGGTCACCGTGGCCCAGAAGATCGTCTCCGACTCCAGCGTCATCGCAGAGATCGGTGACTTCTCCTCGCCTGCCTCGATGGCCGCCACCCCGATCTATCAGTCGAACGGGCTCGTGCAGTACGCGGCGACCAGCTCGTCGCCGGACTTCACCAAGGGCGGCACGGTCGCCTTCGCCCCCGAGCTGAGCCAGTCCGTCACCGCGGCCGCTCAGGCAGACGCGGCAGTGAAGGTCTCGGACAAGATCGCCGTGCTCTACCAGAACACCGACTGGGGTACCACGACTTTCGGCATCTTCAAGAAGCAGGCCACGGCCAAGGGCGCGACACTCACCGCCACCTCGTCGTATCTGCCCACGAGCACGGACTTCCGGTCGGTGCTGCAGAACGTGAAGGCCTCCGACCCCGACCTGCTGTACATCATCGGGTACGACCCCGACGAGTCCGCCATCATCAAGCAGGCCCGCCAGATCGGGTGGGACGTGCCGGTGTTCGCCTCGCAGTTCTCCAAGACCGCCATCGACCTGACCGGCGACGACTCGGAGGGTGTCTACACGACCGACGCATGGTGGCCCGAGTCCGACGTCCCCGCAGTGAAGACGTTCGTCGAGGCCTTCCAGAAGAAGTATGACGGCGACCTGCCCAACCAGTTCGAGGCCGGAGCCTACGACGCCGTCACCGAACTGGTGGCCGCCGCGAATCAGGGCGGCGCGACCCGTGCGGGCGTGCTGAAGGGTTTGAAAGCCGACAAGAAGCTGCCCAGCGTGCGCTTCGGCGACTTCGCCTTCGGTGCGGACCGCCGGCCCCCTGCCATCCCGATGATCACGTTGGTCGTCAAGGACGGCGCCCTGACCCGGGTCGAGTGAGCGGATGCTGGACACCCTGCTGGCCGGCGTCATCCACGGCGGCACCTACGCGCTGATCGCACTCGGGATCTCGCTGATCTTCGGTGTCGCGAACATCATCAACTTCGCGCATGGCTCGGTGTATGCCATCGGCGGAATGTTGGGATGGGTGTTCACGGGTCTGCTGGGTTGGCCGCTGTGGTCGGCGCTGATCGGGGTGGCGTGCGCGACGGCCGTCGTGGGCATCGTGATTCACATGGTGGCCGTGCGGCCGCTGCACAAATCGCCGCACATCGCCGCTCTGCTGGCCACCTTCGCCGTCTCGATCCTGCTCGACAACATCTCGCAGCTGGTCTTCGGCCCTGACACGCGCAGCTACCCTGACCTGCTGCCGACCGCCAACCTGCACATTGCCGGGTTCACGTTCGGCACGCTGGACGTCGTCATCCTCGCCGTGTGCGTGGCGGCAATGGCGGCGGTCGCCGGGTTCCTCCGTCTGACGAAGTACGGCCGCGCCGTGCGCGCCACCGCGCAGGACCGCGAGGCGGCCGTCATGATGGGCATCCCCGTCGTGCGCACCGAGGTGATCGTGTTCGCGGTCGCCTCGGCAGTCGGCGGGGTCGGCGGGGTTCTGGTGGGCATGTACAACACCGTCACCACGCCCATGGCAGGCCTGCAGGCAATGCTCACCGGCTTCACCGCGGCGACCTTGGGCGGGCTGGGAAGTCTGGCCGGTGCGGTCGTCGGCGGGGTGCTGCTGGGCGTCGTCGAGGCGTTCGGGGTGACCTGGATCGGCGCCGGAGCCTCCAACCTCATCATCTTCGGGGTGCTGGTGCTCACGCTCTGGTTCCGACCGCAGGGGGTGATCGCGACCAAGCGCACCACGGCGCTGTCGGTCGAACCGCTCACCGGGACCTTCCTCGGCGGGGGCAGACCGATACGGCTGAAATGGTGGCAGGTGGCCGTGCTGAGCGTCGCCGCCATCGGCGTGCTCCCGTTCGTGCTGAACGCGTACTGGCTCACCGTCGGCACTCAGGTGATCATCTACGCGATCTTGGGGCTGTCACTGGTGCTGGTGTCGGGGCTGGCCGGCCAGGTCGTGCTGGGCCAAGTGGGTCCCATGGCCATCGGAGCGTACGGGGTGGCGCTGCTGACGACCACGCAGCATTGGCAGTTCCTGCCGGCGCTGCTGGCGGGTGCGGGGATCGCCGCCGTGCTCAGCACCGTCATCATGGCCCCGAGCTGGAAGCTGTCGGGCCACTACATCTCCATGCAGACATTGGGCATCGGACTGGTCACCGTCGCCGTGATCCTGAATCTGGGATGGCTCACCCGCGGCCCGCGCGGTGTTCTCGGCATCCCGCGACCGGAGCTGTTCGGCATCTCGTTCGCCACGCCGCAGGCGCTCTATGTGCTGGATGCCGTCATCCTGGGCATCGTGCTCGTCGTGGTCGCGCTGCTGCAGCGCTCACACCTGGGCACCATCTGGCATGCCGTCGGCAATGACCAGGTCGCTCTGCGCGCCACCGGCCTGCACCCCAGTCACTACAAGTCTCTGGCGTTCGCGGTCGGGGCATTCATCGCCGGCATCGCCGGAGGCTTGCTCGCCACGCAATATACGTACATCGACCCGACGATCTTCACCCCCGACATCTCGATCCTCGCCCTCACGGTGATCGTGCTGGGCGGCATGCGCAGTCCGTTCGGTGCGGTGCTGGGGGCGGCGGTGCTGATCGCCGCGCCCGAGCTGCTGCGAATCACCGATGCCGGCCGGCTGTTGTTCTATGGCGCCGTCATGCTCGCGCTGGTGCTGTTCCGCCCACGCGGGCTGTGGGCGAGGAAGGCATGAGCGCCGTGGAGGAGGCCATCGTGTCGGATGCCGCTGAGACAGACGACGTCGGGTCGGTTGCCCCGGCGGGTGCGCTCATCGGTGGCGCGTCGCTGCTGCGGGTGCGTGGCCTGTCCCGCAGCTTCAGCGGTGTGCGCGCGGTTCACGGCGTCTCGTTCGATGTCGCCCCCGGCGAGACCGTGAGCATCATCGGCCCCAACGGGTCGGGCAAGTCGACGACGATGAATCTGCTCACCGGGGTGCTGCGGCCGGATGCCGGCAGTGTGGTGCTGGACGACGAAGACATCACCCACGCCAGTCAAGAGGCCATCAACGCCCGTGGTGTGGCGCGCACCTTCCAGAACGGGCGGGTGTTCCCCGCGCTGTCGGTGCGAGAGAACGTCTTCGTGGGCGCATATGCCCGCCAGCGCGCGCTGCGGCCGGCACGTCGGCTGATCGATCTTCCGGTGCTGCGGTGGGTGTCGCTGCTGGCCGAACTGGGGCTGGCGCTGGTTCCTTCTCGCGGCGTACGACGCGCGCTGCGCGAGATCGACTCCGAGGCCGATGCGCAGATCGGCCGGTTCGGCGGCAGGCTCACCCCCCGCGCGCAGGACGCCGCATACACGCTGTCGTATGCGAACCGTCGGCGCACCGAGATCGCCCGTACGCTCGTGCAGCATCCACGGCTCTTGCTGCTGGATGAGCCGACCGCGGGCATGAACCCCACGGAGACCGCCGAGGTCATCGAACAGCTCCAGCAATTGAAGAGCCAGGGGCAGACCATCGTGCTCATCGAGCACAAGATCGATCTGGTGATGGCCCTCAGCGATCGGGTTCTGGTGTTCGACTCGGGACACCTCATCGCCGCCGGTGGCCCCGCCGACGTGCAGAACGACCCGCGCGTGGTCCAGGCCTACCTCGGCGCCGGTCGCACCCGCCGACGTACCGGCACGGCAGGCGTCGCCTCCGACGTCGGTGCTGATGCCGCTGCGACGGATGCCGTGGCCGCGGCGGCCGGAGGCGCGCAATGAGCGATGTGCTGCTGGATGTGCGTGATCTCGAGGTGTTCTATGGCTCTGCGCAGGCACTGGCCGGTGAGAGCATCACGGTCGGCGCCGGCGAGATCGTCTCGCTTCTGGGGGGCAACGCGTCGGGCAAGTCGACGACCATGAAGGCCATCCTGGGGCTGGTCCGCCCGCGTACCGGCACGATCACGTTCGATGGCCGTGACATCACCGCGCTGCGCACGTCGCGCCGTGTGCGGCTCGGAATCGGCAGCGTTCCCGAAGCGCGCCGAGTGTTCCCTCAGATGACGGTTGAGGAGAACCTTCTGACGGGTGCGTTCACCCGGCGGTCACGCGCGGCGGTGCGCGCCTCGCTGCGGGAGATGTACGACCTGTTCCCGCGGCTGGCAGAACGCCGCGGCCAGGCGGCCGGCACATTCAGTGGCGGCGAGCAGCAGATGCTGGCCTTCGCCCGCGCGCTGATGAGCAAGCCGCGGCTGATCTGCATGGATGAACCCACCATGGGGCTGTCACCGTTGTTCGTCGAGCGCGTGCTGGATGCGATCGAGCAGATCAACCGCGAGCTGGGTGTGGCAGTGCTGATGGTCGAGCAGAACGCCGAGCTGGCGCTGTCGATCGCGCACCGCGGATACGTGCTGCGCACCGGCGAGATCGTCCTGTCCGGTAGCGCCGGGGATCTCCTGCAGAACCCTCTCGTGCAGGAGGCCTATCTGGGCCGCGCTGCCACCGGCACCACCGCAGGTCAAGCGGCGCGCGCCTCATACAGCTGATCCACAGTGCCCTCGTCGCCCCCTCTCCACCAGAAAGCATCGTCATGACCACATCTGCCGACACCGTCTCTGCGCCCGCCGACACGGCCATCGCGCCCATCGATGCGGTCGATGAGCTCCTGAAAGGGCTCACCGCCGCACAGACATCCACTGTCCGCGCGCTGCGCGCGCGCCGGCCCGTCACCATTGCCCAGACCCAAGCCAGCTACGACGCCCTCTTCGTCGACGTTCCTGCTGGCGCTGCCGTATCGCTGGCCGACCGCACCGCCATTGCCGTGTTCACCGCGCGCCTGCACGGAGACGAGCAGGCCGCGCAGCGGTACAGCTCGGGCGACGGCGTCGATGCCCGCCTGACTGCCGTCGGTGAAGCCGCGGCGTCCGCCGCCGTGCATGGCCCGTACGGCAGGTTTCCGTCGGCCGAGCTGGCGGCGTTCAACGAAGCCGGACCGACGTACCGCGCGCCCGCAGGTCTCGTCGAACGCGTGGGGGCGCCGCTGGCCGCGGCTCTCGAATACGCGCACGCGGTCGTGTTCCACCCGCGGGATGCGGCTCCGAGTTGGCTGACCGCTTTGACGGATGCCGGCTGGTCGGCATCGGCCATCGTGACGATCTCACAGGAGATCGCGTTCCTCAGCTATCAGCAGCGGGTCGCTGCTGGGCTGGCGGCGCTCGCTGGCAGCCCGCTCGTGCATGCCGAACCCGTCGCCCGCCGCGCGCACGCCGTATCTGGCACCGACGAAACCGCCACGCCGGGCGCGTCGGACACGGTAGCCGAGGCGTCGGAGGCTTCGGGGCGGCCCACGCGGTTCTCCACCGCCCAGCTGGACTGGGCTCCCTGGGTACCGCCGGTCGAGGAATCGGACCTCACCGATGAGCAGCGCGATGCGCTGGTAGACCCCGGCCGCGCCAAGAGCCCGTACTTCCGGCTCCTGGCCCGTGATCCCGCGATCCTGAAGTCACGCACGCTGGCCGACAAGGACATCTTCTACAACACCGCCGACGGGTTGCCGCGTGCCGAGCGCGAGTTGAGCGCAGCGGCCACCTCGCGCGTGAACGGCTGCATCTTCTGTGCATCCGTGCACAGTCGGTTCGCCGCGCATTACAGCAAGCGACCCGACGACGTGCAGCGCCTGCTGGATGAAGGTGTTGCCGGTGCGCAGGAGCCACGCTGGCGGGCACTCATCGACGCGGCCGCCGCTCTCGCACAGACCCCGCCGGCGTTCACCCCCGCTCACGCCGACGCGCTGCGTGCCGCGGGGTTGGATGACGCCGAGATCAGTGATGCCATCCATGCTGCCGCCTTCTTCGCTTGGGCGAATCGGCTCATGCTGGGCCTCGGCGAGCCGCGCGTGCCGTGATCCTGCGGCACGGTTGGTGTTCCGCGGTGCTCGTCAGCGGGTGAGGGTGAGCGAGAATTCGACGAACCCGTTGTCTTCCACGCGCACGAACCCCAGGCTGGGTGGTTGAACGCCGAAGTCGGTGAACGTGATGGGGATGCGTCCGACGACCTGCGCATGAGTGCCGTCGAAAGCGGCATCCATCCGGACCGTGACCGGGCGCGTCTTGTTCGCGAGGGTCAGATCGCCCGTAGCGGTCACGGTCTGCGTCGCGCCGGTGCGCGGGGTGGATGTCGCGGCCACCGGCTGGGTGAGCACGAACGTCGCGGTCGGGTAGCGGAAGGTCTGCATCGCCGTGTTGCGGAAGTACGAGTCACGGCTGCCCTGGTCGGTCGCGATCGACGCGACGTCGACGGTGATGGATGCCGCAGCCACGGTCTGATCGGTCACTGTGACCTCGCCCGTGACTTTCGCGGTGCGTCCGACCACCGTCGCGTCGACGCCGTTGAGCACCTCGTCGACGCGATAGCCCGCATAGGATCCGTCGCCGACGTGCCAGCCGCCGTCGACGTCGGCGGCATCGATCGGTGCGCCGCTGGTCGCGGCCGAATCGAGCGTCACCGTCGGAGCGGGAGCCGCGGCATCGGCTGCCGCGTTGCGATACACGAGCGGCCCGCCGATGGCGGCGGCGGCCCCGATCGCCACCACGCCGGCGACGATCAGCACGGCGAGGTTGCGCTTTCTCATCCCTTTCAGCGTAGGCGGGCGCGGCGGGGTTGCGGCTGCCGCATCCCGCATCATCCGGCGAGTGGCGATTTCGCGCCTACTGTGGATAACTTTCGAGGCGGGTGCCGTCGACTCGGTACCGTGGGCGGGTGACTTTTCGTCGGCGAACCCCTGTGGCGACGGCGCTGTGCGCACTGATCGGCGCGGCGCTGCTCGTCGGCTGTGCGCCGCAGACGTCGTCGACGCCGACTCCAACGCCTCACTTCACGAGTGAGCAGCAGGCCTACGCCGCCGCTGAGCAGACCTACCGCAACTACATCGATGCGACGAACGCGATGGTTATAAGCGATCCATCGACTTTCGAGGACGTCTACTTTTGGGAGACGGGAGACGCCCTCGACAGCGAAAAGAAGTCGCTCACCAAGATGCACGCCGACGGCTGGACTGTCGCGGGCGAGACCAAACCTGGACAAGTGATGCCGGGGACGTTTTCGCCCACCGACAGGACGATTTTCTCGTTGCGCGTGTGTATGGACGTAAGCGCAGTTACCGTCCGGGACGAGAGCGGTAAGTCATTAGTCCGACCGGATCGTCCCAGCATCCAGCCTTTACGGCTGGAATTCGATCAGGCATCGACATCGCCAACGGGGCTTCTCATCTCAAGCATTGCGGGGGATGATTTCGCGTGCGACGGTTGACTGCGGTCTTGGCGCTGGCTGCGTTGCTTGTGCTGGCCTTTCCAACCTCAGCGTCGGCCGTTGAGTGCGATCAGGCTACGAGATATACGGGCCCATGCCCGACCGCCTCGGTCACAGACGGCAGCGTTGTGCTGAAGGATTCTCGATCGTCGCCCAGCCACTATTCTTCCGATCGTGACAATGGTGCACCGCCACCGCAAGGTGCACCGCACGCCACCCATGGTGGCGGTGTCGGATCGCGACCCAGACAGGACCGCCCGCCCGCGCCCCCCGACCCGCTCACCGCGGTGGACTGCGTCGCGCCCGACGTCGCCTGCAACGGCAACGCCAGACCCAAGCCGTCGCCGACGCCCTCGGTGAGGCGCCGCGCGATCCCGGCTGTCACGCTGACCGATCTGGTGTCGTTCCGGCCGGTCGCGCCGGCGCTGGCCAGCGAGCCGGACGGGATCGGCATCGTGGGCATGCCCACGAATCTCGTGGCGACCGCTCAGACGCAGACGCTGCGGGGCGAGCTGTTCGATTTCGCGGTCTCCGTGCGTTTCACGCCTGACCACTACTCGTTCGCGTACGGCGACGGCACGACCCGCACTTCGCGCACCGCGGGCACGAGGTGGTCGGCGTCGGGCGATCCGCAGTTCACGCCGACGGGCACGAGTCACGCCTACCGTGAGCGCGGCACCTATATGGCGGCGGTGACGGTGTCCTACGCGGCGACCGTGAACTTCGGCGATGGTGTCTGGCGGCCGGTCGCGGGGTTCGTGACGTCGACCAGCGCGGGCCAGAGCATCCGGGTCTACGAAGCCCACACGGCGCTCGTCGCCCGCACATGCACCGAGAAACCGAGCGGCCCCGGCTGCTGACGCGGTTCCCGCCTCTCGATCGACTCGTCTGACGGTCAACCCGAGATTCGGGATGCCGCGATGCTCAGCAGTCCCAGCTGATTCGTCACGTGGTGAGCATCCGCAGCCTCGCAATACAACATAAATCAACTCTTGTTTTGTGTTGATATGTGTTGTAATGTGTGGGAAACCACAGGAGGCGGCGATGTATGCAGCGGAGCGGCAGGAGCTCATCGAGCAGCTGTTGAGCGACGACGGGCGGGTCTCGGTGCAGGACCTGTCCGACCGTTTCGGTGTCACAACCGAGACGGTGCGCCGCGACCTCGACGCCCTCGAGCGCGCGGGGGCGCTGCGTCGAGTGCACGGCGGTGCTGTCGCGCACGCAAACCACAGCACGATCGAGCCCACGGTCACCGAGCGCTCGCACCGCCGCACGCAGGCGAAGGCCGCGATCGCGTCGCGTGCGCTGGAGGCGCTCGGCAACGGATTCCGCGGATCGGTGTTCTTCGATGCCGGCACCACGACCGCCGCCGTCGCCGAGCTGCTGCCCGCACGGCTTGCCGCGACCGGGGGCACGGCCGAGGTCGTGACGCACTCGCTGTCGCTGGCGCCGGGACTCGCCGCAGCCGATCGTGTCGCCCTCACCGTCGTCGGCGGTCGGGTGCGCGGCGTGACGGCTGCCGCCGTGGGTGCGGGCACCGTGCGCACGATCGGTGGCCTGCGCCCCGACATCGTGTTCGTCGGCACCAACGGCATCTCGGCGGCGTTCGGGCTGAGCACCCCCGATTCCGAAGAGGCCGCCGTGAAAGAAGCACTCGTTCGCGCCGCGCGCCGTGTGGTGCTGGTCGCCGACGCCGGAAAGTTCGGCGCCGAGTCGCTCGTGCGATTCGCCGGCCTCGACGACATCGATGTGCTCGTCACCGATGTCGCACCCACCGGCACCCTCGCCGCCGCCCTCGCCGACGCGGGAACCGAGGTCTGGGTCGCATGATCGTCACCGTCACGATGAATCCGTCGCTGGACCGCACGATCGTGCTCGAGGCACCGCTGCGGCCGGGCGAGGTGCAGGCTGCGGCATCCACCCGCGAAGACGCAGGCGGCAAGGGAGTCAACGTCGCTCGCGTGCTGACCGCGGCGGGTGCCGACACGGCGGCGGTGCTGCCGCTCGCCGACGACGACCCGTACGCTGCCGCGCTCGCGGCCACACACCTGAACATCCGACCGGTTCGGGTTGCCGGGCACTGCCGGTCCAACGTGACGATCACCGATCCCGCCGGCACGACGACGAAGCTCAATCTGCCCGGCGCCACGCCGTCGACCGCGGAGCTGGCCGCACTGCAGACCGCGGTCGTTGCGGCCGCCGAGGGCGCCGACTGGGTCGTGCTGGCCGGATCGCTGCCACCCGGCGTTCCGGACGGCTTCTACGCCACGCTCATCCACGCGGTGCGTCATCGCTGGGGCCACGCGGCTCCGCGGATCGCGGTGGATGCCTCGGGCCCGGCTCTGCAGTGCGTCGTCGCCGGTGCGCACCCCGACCTGATCAAGCCGAACGAGCACGAGCTCGTGGAACTGACCGGAGTCGCGCTCGACGACGCCGCAACACCCTCGCTCGTGACCGCCTCGGCGCGTGCCGCCCGCACGCTCGTCCCCGAACGCATCGGAGCGGCGCTCGTGACCCTCGGCAGCAGCGGAGCCGTGCTCGTCGACTCCGATCAGACGCTCGCCGCCGTGCCGCCCGTCATCCGCGTGCGCAGCACGGTCGGAGCAGGCGACTCCTCGCTCGCCGGCTATCTGCTCGCCGACAGCGCCGGCGGTTCGGCTGCCGATCGCCTCACCTCGGCGATCCGGCACGGCGCGGCAGCGGCATCCCTGCCCGCAACGGGCGTGCCGAAACCCGGCGACCTCTCCCGCGCCGACATCGCGGTCACCCGCATCTGAATCTCACCCCCTGACCGACGGAGGTCATCATGTCCCACACCATCACCCCCGAGCTCGTGAGTCTGGACGCCGACCTCGGCGCCGACAAGGCTGCCGTGATCCGTGCGCTCGCCGCGCGCGTCGCGAACCAGGGCCGCGCCACGGACGCTGAGGCGCTCTTCGCCGACGCGTGGGCCCGCGAGCAGAAGGATGAAACCGGCCTGCCCGGCGGCATCGCGATTCCGCACGCGAAGAGTACTGCGGTCACCGAGCCGTCGCTCGCGTTCGCGCGGCTGTCACCGGGTGTCGAGTTCGGCGCCGACGACGGGCCGGCCGACCTCGTCTTCCTCATCGCGGCACCGGCCGATGCGGCCGAGGCGCACCTCGCCGTGCTCTCTCAGCTCGCCCGCAACCTCATGCAGGACGACTTCACCGACGGACTGCGTGCCGCAGCCACAGCTGACGAGGTCACGCACATCGTGTGGGTCGCGATCGGTGAAGAGGAGCGGGATGCCGCGGCCGGCGCCGACGACTCCGGCGCTGTCGTGAGCGCGCCTGTGCCAGCCGGAACCGAGGCCGCCGCGGACGACGCTGCGACTGCGGCCGCTCCAGCCGCGGCATCCGGTGTACGGGTCGTTGCGGTCACGGCCTGCGCCACCGGCATCGCCCACACGTTCATGGCCGCCGACGCGCTGACCGCCGCGGGAAAGAAGACCGGCGTCGACCTGGCCGTCGAGCCGCAGGGCTCCAGCGGATACAAGGCGCTGCCCGCCGACGTCATCGACGCCGCCGACGCCGTGATCTTCGCGGTCGACGTGGATGTGCGCGAGCCGCAGCGGTTCGCGGGCAAGCCGGTCGTGCGCGCGTCGGTCAAGGCCGGCATCGAGCACCCCGAGCAGCTGCTCGCGCAGGCCGTGGCTGCGGCATCCGACCCCCACGCCGAACGGGTGGTCGGCGCAGGTACCGCGCCCGCAGCCGTCGCGCCGGCCGAATCCGGCGGAGCGCGCATCAAGCGCATCCTGCTCACCGGCGTCAGCTACATGATCCCGTTCGTCGCAGGCGGCGGGCTGTTGATGGCGATCGGCTTTCTGCTGGCCGGGTATGCGATCGCGTCGGCGCACGGCGACAGCGGTGTGAGCAACGCCGTCTACACGTTGCAGCACTATGCGGTGTGGAACCTGCCGCCCGAGGGCCTCGTCTACTACCTCGGCGCGATCGCGTTCGAGATCGGCAACATCAGCATGGGCTTCCTCGTGCCCGCTCTGGCCGGCTACATCGCCTTCGCGATCGCCGACCGGCCGGGCATCGCTCCAGGCTTCGTCGCGGGCGCCGTCGCCGTCTTCATGAACGCCGGCTTCATCGGCGGCCTCGTCGGCGGCCTGATTGCAGGGTACGTCGCGTACCTCATCGGCAAGCCCGCCGTGCCGCGCTGGCTGCGAGGCCTCATGCCGGTCGTGATCATTCCGCTGCTGGCGTCGGCCATCTCGTCGGGGCTGATGCTGCTGATCCTCGGGGCGCCGATCGCCTGGCTGATGGAGCGGATGACCGAGTTCCTCAACGGCTTGACCGGTGCGGGCGCGGTCGGGCTCGGCATCATCCTGGGCCTCATGATGTGCTTCGACCTGGGCGGACCCGTCAACAAGACCGCCTATGCCTTCGCCGTGGCAGGACTGGCCGCGCAGACGCCGGCGAGCTTCCACATCATGGCCACCGTGATGTGCGCGGGCATGGTGCCGCCGCTGGCGATGGCGCTGGCCTCGACCGTGCTGTACCGCCGTGGCTTCACGACCGTGGAGCGCGAGAACGGCGCCGCCGCCTGGCTGTTGGGGGCATCGTTCATCTCCGAGGGCGCGATCCCGTTCGCGGCGGCCGACCCGCTGCGGGTGATCCCGGCGAACCTCGTCGGCGGAGCCGTCGCCGGCGCGCTGTGCATGGCGCTGGACGTGTCGTCGCGTGCGCCGCACGGTGGGATCTTCGTCTTCTTCGCGATCGATCCGATCTGGGGCTTCCTGCTGGCGCTGCTCGCCGGAACCGTCGTGACCGCGGTGCTGCTCGTGCTGCTCAAGCGCTTCGTCGGGCGCCCGGTCGCCGTCGCGGTCGCCGAGCCCGCTGTCGCCCCGGTGGCCGTCGCCGCCTGAACACGGCCACTGCGACCCGAAACAGGCGAAGATGTCAGCATGAGCAACACCGAGGCGCATCCCGACGAAGTCGTGTGCCGCGACGGCGGTCTGCCGGGTCCGCGCTCCGAGTGCGCGGACGGCGTGGCAGTTGAGATCATCGAGGCGCGTGACGTTCCGCTGGGCGGCCCGCGCGCCATGACCGTGCGGCGCACGCTTCCGCAGCGCCAGAGGTCGATGATCGGCGCGTGGTGCTTCGTCGACCACTACGGGCCCGACGATGTGTCGACCACCGGCGGTATGGATGTCGCACCCCACCCGCACACGGGACTTCAAACCGTGAGCTGGCTTTTCGAGGGAGCCATCGACCACATCGACTCGGGCGGCAACGTCGGTCGTGTGCTCCCCGGTGAGCTGAATCTGATGACCGCCGGCTTCGGCATCTGCCACTCCGAGGTCTCGACGGCAGAGACCACGAGGCTGCACGGCGTGCAACTGTGGGTAGCCCTGCCCGATGCCGTGCGCGAGAGTCTCGCCCGCCGCTTTCAACACTATGCGCCGTCGCCGCTCACGTTCGAGGGCGGATCGGCGCTCGTGTTCCTCGGCACGCTGCTGGGCGAGACCTCGCCGGTCGACGTGCACTCACCGCTCGTGGGCGCCGAGATCCGCCTCGACCCGGGTGCTGTGCTCGCGCTGGACGTCGACCCCGCCTTCGAGCACGGAGTACTCGTCGACGCCGGCGACGTGACCGTCGACGGTGTGACCGTGCCGCGCGCGTCTGTCGGATATACGGGCACCGGCAGCGGCATCCTGCATCTGCGCAACGAAGGCATCGAGCCGGCGCGGCTCGTGCTGATCGGCGGCGCCCCGTTCGGCGAAGAGATCATCATGTGGTGGAACTTCGTCGGTCGGAACTCCGATGAGATCACCCGCTACCGCGAGGAGTGGCAGGCCCATGGCGACCGCTTCGGCCGGGTCGACGGGTACGTCGGCCACGACCCCGACGGGCTCGATCGCCTGCCCGCTCCGGCGCTGCCGGGTGTGCGCCTGCATCCGCGCGTGAACCGACCGCCGCACGTGCAGGAATAGGCGCCTCGCTCGCCGCCGGTATTGCCGCTTCCCGACCGCTACGCGATGACTCGCTCGGCGGCATCCGCCGACTGCCGGTGATCGGCGTCGAAGCGCAGCGCCGCCATCGCGGCTTTGCGCCCGGCGCGCGTTGCGCCCAGCGTCGAGGCGGACGCGCCGTACCCCGCCATGAACAGGCCCGGCACGCGCTCGACCGTGACCCCGTCCTCGCCCATCAGAATGCCGCCGCCGGCCTCGCGCAGAGCGAGCGGACGCAGATGCGGGATGTGCGCCCGGAATCCCGTCGCCCACAGCACCGCGTCGATCGGCACTTCCCACAGTCTGGTCGTCGGCCCTTCGCCACCCTGCAGGAGGCCTCGCTCAGGGACCTGGGCGACGGCGTGGCCGGGCAGCCGCTCGACACGTGTCGGGTCGACGACGGCATCGGCCTCCCCCTGTGTCGGGAATCCTGCACCCTCGGGCCCCGGGCCGTCCAGCACCGCCGTCCTCGGCGACAGTGAGACCAGCGTGCCCCGGCTGACGAGCAGGCCGGATGCCACATCCGGGCGGTACACGTCATCCAACCGCAGACCTGTCGCTGCCGACACCGACAGCGGCGGCAGTCCCACCCGGGTGCGTGCCGACACGGAGCGCTCGACCTCCAGGCCCCACTCCGGGTCGAACGGGCGCGCCACCCACTGCGGCGTGCGCCGGGTCGCCCACACGGTGTCGACCCCGTGGGCGTGCAGCTCCTGCACGAATTGCAGGGCCGAGGTTCCACCGCCGACCACGAGCACACGCGATCCGGCGAACTCATCGGCCGAGCGGTAATCGCGCGTGTGCAGCTGCCGACCGGCGAACCGGTCTGCACCCGGGTAGAACGGAAGGTATGGACTGTCCCAGGTGCCGGTGGCGTTGATGACGGATGCCGCAAGCACCCGTCCGCGCACAGTATCGACCGCGAAACCGTCGTCGATACGTCTGACAGCGGTGGCGGCGGCCGGGCGCAGCACCGGCAGGTGGAAGCGCTCCTCATAGCCGCCGTAGTAGCGCGGCACCACGCGGTTCGCAGGCTCTGATGGATCCGGTGGGTCCAGGGGCCCTGCCGGAAGCGGGTGGATGCCGTGCGCCCGGCCGAATGTCAGCGTGTCCCAGCGATGGCGCCAGGCCCCGCCGGGGCCGTCGTTCGCGTCGAGGACGACGAAGTCCTGCCACGGCCGCAGGCCCCGCACGGACAGGTAATAGGCCGCCGAGAGCCCGGCCTGGCCGGCGCCGATCACGACGGCCGACAGCATCCGTCCATCGAACACGTCAGTCACACAGGCGACAGCGTCCGTGGGCGTGGGGTTATTCCGCTGACGGGGCTCAGCGCTTGCGCGCCGGGCGCAGGAAGATGCCGAGGATCCAGTTGATCACCGTGATGATCAGAGCCGCGACCACGCCCCACCAGAAGTCCTCGACGCGCAGGCCCCAGCTCCACCAGTGCGTGAGCCAGGCGGTCAGCCACAGCAGAAAGCCATTGATCAGCAGGGAGATCAAGCCGAGCGTGAGGATGTACAGCGGCAAGGCGACGATCTTGATCACCGTGCCGATGATGGTGTTCACGATTGCGAAGATCGCCGCCACGATCAGCAGCGTGATGATCGTGGACAGCGTGCCGTCCCAGCCCACCTTGATCGGCAGCACCGAGACCTGCAGCACCGGGATGAGGGTCACGACCCAGATCGCGAAGGCGTTGATCACCACACGGATGAGGAAGCGCATGCGCCCAGTCTGGCATGTCGTGCCCGCCAGGCGAAGGGTCCGTGTCAGCCGCGCGTGACGGGCACCGCCGACCCGGCTGTCGAGATCGCCCCATGGGATATTTCCCCACCCGCGCGGCCGTCCCGTTTCGGCCCGCGTTGCTCGCTCAGCGCCCGAGACGGCACAAGCGTGCGGCCGCGGCATCCTCGTAGACTCAAGGGGTGACCGAAGACGTTCCTGTGCGCATCCGCCCCGAGATCGCTGCCCTCGCGCCGTACAAGCAGGGCAAGCAGGCCGGCGCCGACGCGTTCAAGCTGTCCAGCAACGAGAATCCGAACGAGCCGCTGCCCAGCGTCGTCGAGTCGCTGCGGCGCACCGTCGGGGTGAACAGGTACCCGGATGCCACGGCCGCCCGCCTGCGTCAGCGGCTCGCCGAGCGCTACGGCGTGCTGCCCGACGAGGTGCACGTCGGTGCCGGCAGCGTGTCGATCCTGTCGCAGCTGATGCTGGCCGCCGCCGGACCCGGCGACGAGGTCGTCTACGCGTGGCGGTCGTTCGAGGCCTACCCCGGGCTGGTGCTCGTCGCCGGGGCCACGCCGGTCGAAGTCCCGCTGAAAGAAGGCGCTCGGCACGACCTGGACGCCATGGCGGCGGCGATCACAGACCGCACCCGCGCGGTGATCGTGTGCAGCCCCAACAACCCGACCGGCCCGACCGTGACCCAGGCGGAGTTCGAGGCGTTCCTGGCGAAGGTTCCCCGCGATCTGCTGGTCGTGCTCGACGAGGCGTACGCCGAGTTCGTCACCGATCCCGACGCCGTCGACGGCATGACCAAGCTCGGACGTGACGACCACCCGAACGTCGTCGTGCTGCGCACGTTCTCGAAGGCGTTCGGCCTGGCCGGTCTGCGCGTCGGCTACGCGATCGGACACCGCCGCATCCTCGACGCCGCCCGCTCGACCGCGGTGCCGCTCTCGGTGACGGCGCAGTCCGAAGAGGCGGCCCTGGCGAGCCTGGACGCCGAGGCCGAACTGCTCGAGCGCGTGCGCGAGATCGCCGACCGCCGGGACCGGCTCGCCGCGGCGCTGCGCACACAGGGTTGGAACGTGCCCGATGCACAGGGCAACTTCGTGTGGCTGGCCACGGGTGCGCAGACGATGGATGCCGCAGCCGCCTTCGAGACCGCAGGCTGCATCGTCCGCCCCTTCGCCGGTGACGGCATCCGTGTCTCGGTCGGTGAGGAAGAGGCGCTCGAACCCGTCGAGCGGATCGCCGGCGCCGTTCTCGCCGGGCTTCCGGCCACGCATCCCGCGCGTCGGTGACGCCGAGACGATCGCGACGAACTGTGAGGCTCGCACTACGAATTGCAGCATCCGTTGTCGACGGTGTTGAAGAACGCGTCCCGCGGGGCGGTTAGCGTAGAACGGTGACCCAGACCGACGCCACGACGCTGGACGACACTGACCCGGGTATCGTGCGGATCCTGTCCGCAGACGGCACCTTCGCCCCCACGCCCGCCGCAGAGCCCTACCTCGCGCTGATCGACGCGCTCGCCGATGCTGAGCTCGAGCAGTTCTATCGCGACATGGTCGTGGCCCGCGCCTTCGACACGCAGGCCACGAACCTGCAGCGGCAGGGCCAGCTCGCCCTGTGGCCGCCGAGCTATGGGCAAGAGGCCGCGCAGGTGGGTTCGGCGCGTGCCGCCCGCGCGCAGGACCACATCTTCCCGTCGTACCGCGAGCACGTCGTGTGCACGATCCGCGGCGTCGACCCGATCGACATCATCCGCCTGATGCGCGGGCTGACCCACGGCGGGTGGGATCCGACCGATCCCGCCAACGGCAACACCCGGATCTACACTCTCGTGCTCGCCTCGCAGACCCTGCACGCGACCGGGTTCGGCATGGGGCTCGCCTTCGACGAGCGCAGCGGCACCGGCGACGTCGACCGCGACGAAGCCGTCATCGTCTACTACGGTGACGGCGCCTCCAGTCAGGGCGACGTGCACGAGGCGATGGTGTTCGCCGCCAGCTACCAGACCCCCGAAGTGTTCTTCCTGCAGAACAACCACTGGGCGATCTCGGTTCCGGTCTCGACCCAGGCGCGCGTGCCGCTGGCGAACCGGGCGGCGGGCTACGGCATCCCCTCTGTGCGCATCGACGGCAACGATGTGCTGGCCGCCTACGCGGCGACCCGCATCGCTCTCGACGAGGCGAGATCGGGCGGGGGTCCGCGCGCGATCGAGGCGGTCACCTATCGGATGGGCGCCCACACCACCAGCGACGACCCGACGAAGTACCGTACGTCCGAAGAAGAGGCATCCTGGGCACGGCGGGACCCGATCGACCGCATGCGAGCGTACCTGCGCGGGCGGGGCGCGTCCGACGCGTTGTTCACCGAGGTGGATGCCGCGGCCGCCGACTACGCGGCAGACGTGCGCGAGCGCACCACGCAGCTGGGCACGATCCCCGTCTCGACCATATTCGATCACGTGTATTCCGAGCCGCACCCGCTGATCGATCGCGAGAAGGCGTGGCTGGCCGACTACGAGGCATCCCTGGAAGGGGGCACCCGATGAGCACCGATCGCGCGGTCGCAGAACGTTTCGACGCTCCGTCGGCTCCCTCGACTCCTTCGGCTCCCTCGACGCCCGATGTCACGACGCTGCCGTTCGCGAAGGCGTTGAACGCCGGGCTGCGCCGTGCGATGCAGGGCGATGACCACGTGCTGCTGATGGGGGAGGACATCGGGAGGCTCGGCGGCGTGTTCCGCGTGACCGAGGGCCTGCAGGGCGAGTTCGGCGAGCGCCGCGTGCTGGACACGCCGCTGGCCGAATCGGGCATCGTCGGCACGGCGATCGGACTGGCGATGGCCGGATTCCGGCCTGTGGTCGAGATCCAGTTCGACGGGTTCGTCTTTCCCGCGTTCGACCAGATCACCACGCAGCTGGCCAAGATCACCAACCGGCACGAGGGTGCGCTGCGCATGCCGGTGGTCATCCGCATCCCCTACGGCGGCCACATCGGTGCGGTCGAGCACCACCAGGAGAGCCCCGAGACGTACTTCGCGCACACTCCCGGCCTGCGGGTGGTCTCGCCCTCGACCCCGAACGACGCGTACTGGATGATCCAAGACGCGATCGCCTCGGATGACCCGGTGATCTTCTTCGAGCCGAAGGCGAAGTACTGGCAGAAGGGCGAAGTCGCCCTCGACGAGCGCGCACTGCCGCTGCACGCCTCGCGCATCGTGCGCCGCGGCACCGATGTCACGCTCGTCGGCCACGGTGCCATGGTCACGACGCTGCTGCAGGCCGCTGCCCTCGCGGAGGGCGAGGGCACATCATGCGAAGTGGTCGACCTGCGCTCGCTGTCGCCGGTGGACTACGGGCCGCTGCTGGATTCGGTGCGCCGTACCGGCCGCATGGTCTATGCGCAGGAGGCGCCGGGCTTCGTCTCGCTGGGCGGCGAGATCGCCGCAACGGTCATGCAGGAGGCGTTCTATGCGCTCGAAGCACCCGTGCTGCGCGTGTCGGGGTTCGACACCCCGTTCCCGCCCGCCAAGCTCGAAGGCACCTACCTGCCCGACCCCGACCGCATCCTCGAGGCCGTCGACCGGGCCCTCGCCTACTGACTGCGCTTCTCACCCTCTCTCCTGCACCCGCCTACCGACAGGAACGACATGAACATCCAGACCTTCCTCCTGCCGGACGTCGGCGAAGGCCTCACCGAGGCCGAGATCGTCACCTGGCGCGTGGCCCCGGGCGACACCGTCGCGGTCAACGACGTCATCGTCGAGATCGAGACGGCCAAGTCGCTCGTCGAGCTGCCCTCGCCGTTCTCGGGAACCGTGGGCGATGTGCTGGTGGCCGAGGGGACGACGGTGGATGTCGGCACCCCGATCATCACGATCGCCGGTGGTGACGCGCCCGCCGCCGACGTCACGGTCGGCCAGAGCGCGCACGGCCAGCCCGAGCCCGAACCGCAGGACGAGGGTGCCGTGCTGGTCGGCTACGGTACCGGCGGTCAGGTCGCCTCGCGTCGCCGCAAGCCTGCCGAGCGTCCCGTGCGGGCCTCGGTCGGTGTGGTGGCCAAGCCCCCGATCCGCAAGCTCGCCCGCGACCTCGGTGTGGAGTTGGCCGCCGTCACCCCCTCCGGCCCCGCCGGTGAGGTCACCCGTGAGGACGTCATGCGGCACGCGTCGCAGGCCAGCGTCTTCCGCAACATCGCGACCCCGGAATGGCCCGAGGTGCGCGAAGAGCGCATCCCGGTTGCTGCCGAGATCGCGGCCTCGGCCGTGGCTCCCGTGCAGGCGACCGCGCCCTCGACGCTCGCACCCGCGCGGGCCGCGGCATCCCCCTCTTCGCGCGAGGACGAGCGCATCGAGACCATCCCCGTCAAGGGAGTGCGCAAAGCCACCGCGAACGCGATGGTCGGTTCGGCCTACAGCGCGCCGCACGTGTCGGTGTGGACCGATGTCGACGCCACCCGCACGATGGAGCTCGTCAAGCGGCTGAAGACCTCGCCCGACTTCGCCGACGTCAAGGTGTCGCCGCTGCTGATCATGGCGCGCGCGGTGATCTGGGCGGTGCGCCGCACCCCGATGGTCAACGCCGCGTGGGTGGATGCCGACTCGGGCGCAGAGATCCATGTGCGGCACTACGTGAACCTGGGCATCGCCGCCGCGACCCCGCGCGGACTGCTCGTGCCCAACATCAAGGACGCGCAGAACCTCTCGATGCGCGAGCTCGCCCGCGCGCTCGAGAAGCTCACCCTCACCGCCCGCGAGGGCAAGACGACCCCGGCCGACCAGCAGCACGGCACGGTCACCATCACCAACATCGGCGTGTTCGGGATGGATGCCGGAACCCCGATCATCAACCCCGGCGAGGCTGGGATCGTGGCGATGGGCACGATCCGCCAGAAGCCGTGGGTCGTCGACGGCGAGGTGCGCCCCCGCTGGGTCACCACCGTGGCCGGATCGTTCGACCACCGCGTGGTCGACGGCGACGGCATGAGCCGCTTCATCGCCGACGTGGCCTCGATCCTCGAGGAGCCCGCCCTCCTCCTGGATTGACCGCGCCCCTCCCTCCCTCGCTCCCTCGCTGGCGTCCCGAGTTGAGAATGATTCTCATTAAGGGTTAGGGTGTGGGGATGAGAGCGCGAGGCGTATGGGCAGGGGTGGTGGCGGCATCCGTCGTCTTGTTGGCGGGATGCTCGGGGTCGAGCACCGCGGACGACGGCCGCATCCACGTCGTCGCGTCGACGAACGTGTACGGATCGATCGCCGAGGCGATCGGCGGCGACGCCGTGGGCGTGACCTCGCTCATCGCGTCGGCGGCGCAGGATCCGCACGAGTTCGAAGCCAGCGCGCGCGACCAGCTGCGAGTCAGCGAAGCCGACGTCGTGATCGAGAACGGCGGCGGATACGACCCGTTCATGCAGGGTCTCATCTCCGCTTCCAGTTCGAAGGCCCAGGTGGTCACCGCGGTAGACCTGTCGCAGAAATTCACGCCCGGTGGCAATGAGCACGTGTTCTACGACCCGGCGACGATGGCAGCGCTCGCCGACGACCTCGCCGCGCGGTTCGCGAAGCTCGACCCGTCGGGGGCAGACACGTTCACCGCGAACGCGCATGCGTTCGGCGCCGGCATCGATCGCATCGAGGCGACCCTCGCCGCGATAGACAAGAAGCACCACGGGTCCGGGGTGTTCGTCACCGAGCCGCTGCCGCTGTACCTCACCGAGGCTGCGGGCCTGCGCAATCTGACCCCGGCGGCGTTCAGTGAGGCGGTCGAGGCCGGGCAGGACGTGGCACCCGCGATCCTGCTCGAAGCCCTGAAGATCGTCGCGAGCGACCAGGCGCAGGTGGTGATCGTCAACGAGCAGGCGGGCGGGTCCGAAAGCGACCGGGTGCAGGGAGCGGCGAAGGATGCCTCGACCCCCGTGCTCGCGTTCTCAGAACTGGTGCCCGACGGCGACACGTACCTGACCTGGATGCAGGGCAATGCCGACGCGCTCGCTCGCGCCCTCGGATGACGTCGTGCGAGCATGAGAACGGTTATCACTAAGGTGGAACGATGAGCTCGAACACCTCACCCGGCACGCCCCTCGTGATCGAGGGCGCCGCGCTGCGCCGTGACGGCCGCGAACTGTGGGCCGGGTTGGAGCTGACGGTCGACCCGGGCGAGCTCATCGCGGTGCTCGGTCCGTCCGGGTCGGGCAAGACCACGCTGCTGCGCGCGATCCTGGGACTCGAACGGCTCAGCGAAGGCCGCATCACCGCGCTGGGCGAACCCGTGCACCGCGCCGGCAACCGCCGCATCGGATACATCCCGCAGCAGCGCCCACTGCCGCCCGACACCGCGATGCGGGCGCGCGACCTCGTGCAGCTCGGCATCGACGGTCACCGGTTCGGACTGCCGTTCGCCCGCCGCGGCGATCACGACCGCGTCGACGCGCTGCTGGCCGCCGCCGGCGCGACCGCGTATGCCGACCGGCCCGTGGGCGACCTGTCCGGCGGCGAGCAGCAGCGGCTGCGCGTGGCGCAGTCCCTGGCCGACGACCCCAAGCTGCTGCTGTGCGACGAGCCGCTCACCAGCCTCGACCTGGCCAACCAGGACGCCGTGGTGCGCATGATCGACAAGCACCGCCGTGAGAGTCAGGCCGCGGTCATGCTGGTCACCCACGACATCAATCCGGTGCTCGGCAAGGTCGACCGCATCCTCTACCTCGCCGGCGGTCGCTTCATGCTCGGGGCCCCGCGCGACGTGCTGCGCAGTGACGTGCTCACCGACCTGTATGGGGCAGCGGTGTTCGTGCTGCGCGCAGGCAATCGACTGGTCGTGGTCGGAGCACCGGATGCCGAGGCATCCCATCATCATCATGAAAGCCACCTCGAAGGCGAACCCGTATGACCTGGAACGACGTGTGGGACGCGATGTTCGGGGGAGCCGCCGACTACGGCGCCATCCTTGCACTGGTGTCGAACTCGGTCTGGGCCGGCGCACTGTTGGGACTGGTCGGGGGACTGGTGGGCGTGTTCGTGATGCAGCGCGACATGGCCTTCGCCGTGCATGGCATCAGTGAGCTCTCGTTCGCCGGGGCGGCGGCTGCCCTGCTGGTCGGGGTGGATGTCGTGACCGGCTCGATCATCGGATCGTTGGTCGCCGCCG